>JAFZAL010000191.1 GCA_017557195.1 Thermoguttaceae bacterium
CGCAACAAGCTGATTTGCTTTACCGGCGTGTCGGGGTCGGGGAAAAGCTCGCTGGCGTTCGACACCCTCTACGCAGAAGGACAGCGGCGGTACGTGGAAAGCCTGTCGTCGTTCGCCCGACAGTTTCTCGGGCAGGCGCCCAAACCGGACGTTGACCTCATCTCCGGGTTAAGTCCCGCTATTTCTATTGCTCAAAAGACGGCGGGAAGCAACCCCCGGTCCACCGTCGGCACGATTACGGAAATCTACGACTTTCTCCGCGTTCTGTACGCTCGAATCGGCGTTGGGCATTGCCCTGTTTGCGGAAAGCCCGTTACAGCCCAAACGCGTCAGCAGATTTTGGGCAAAATCTTGAGCATTGGCAGCAACCAAGAGGCGTTAGGCGGCAAAAAAGACGGCAAAGCCGAGTGCTTCCTCTTTCTCGCGCCCAAGGCGTATCATCAGCGAGGCGAGTTCAAGGATCTCTTTGAAGACCTGCGGCGGCAGGGGTACGCCCGGGTTCGGGTAGACGGCGTTGTTCGACAGCTTCAGGAGGACATCCGTCTTGACCGGCAGATGAGGCATAATATAGAGGTCGTCATTGACCGGCTGGAATTGACCCGTCAGAACCGTCCGCGGATTCTGGAGGCGGTCGAGGCGAGCTTGAAGGTCGGCGACGGCGAGATGCTTTTGGCGGGCGAAGCCGGCTCGGACTTCAAGGACGTCCGCTTTTCCAGCCAGTACGCCTGTCCGACGTGCGGGCTGAGCTTTGCGGTTCCCACGCCGCAGATGTTCTCGTTCAACTCTCCGCAGGGTGCGTGTCCGGACTGCAACGGGTTGGGAGAAATCTACACGTTCGACCCGAACAAGCTGACGACTCACCCGGAACGCTCATTGATGGACGGTCCGATGGAGATTCTGCCGCCGTTCAGCGAGCTGGGGCGATGGCGCAAGAGCATTTATCAGGGCGTCGCCCGGTATCTGGAAAAGAAGTTCGACAAGCCGGAGGGATACGTTCTCAATACGCCGTGGCAAGACCTTGACCCGAACGTTTCGCAAAAGATTTTGTGGGGAACCGGCGAGGCGCATATAGAATTCTCGTACAAAACGGGCGTCAACGAGCAGAAATGGGGCGGTCCGTACGAGGGCGTGATTCCATCGCTGCTTTCCACGTACAACGCGGCGGGCAGTTCGATTCAGAAACGCCAGCTGGAAAAGTACATGGACGTTATCCCCTGTGGGCATTGCGAGGGCGAACGGCTCAACGTGCAGGCGCGTCACGTTAAACTGTGCGCTCGCGGAGGCAAGTTTGACGGTCAGTGGCTGTCGCTGCCGCAGGCGTGCAAGCTGTCGATTGAAGACGCGCGCGACTTCTTCGCTCATTTGCAGCTCGACGCCACCGAAATGACGATTGCGTTTGACGCCTTGAAGGAGATTCAGGGGCGATTGTCGTTCCTGTCGGATGTCGGTTTGGGATACCTCACTTTAGGCAGAACGGCTCCGACGCTTTCCGGCGGGGAAATGCAGCGAATCCGTCTGGCGGGTCAGATCGGCTGCGGGTTGACGGGGGTTCTGTACATTCTGGACGAGCCGTCTATCGGGCTTCATTCCCGTGACAATATTCGCCTTTTGAATTCGCTTTCCACTCTGCGGGATCAGGGGAATACTGTCGTCGTTGTCGAGCATGACGAAGAGACGATGCGTTCGGCGGACATGATTGTCGATTTCGGTCCCGGCGCCGGCGCGAAGGGCGGATACGTGGTCGCGTCCGGGGATTTGAATACGGTCATGGCAACGCCCGACAGCGTAACAGGCGCGTTTTTGGCGGGACGCCGCAAGATTGACGTCCCCGCCCGACGGGAAAAGGCGGCGGCTCCGCAGTCCCAGGGACGAGGCGCGAAATACGGCTCTGTCAAAAAGTCGAAATACGCAATCCAGGACGACCAGCCGAAGTCGATTATCGTTCGCGGCGCCCGCTATCACAATCTGAAAAATATCGACGTCGAATTCCCGCTGGGCAAGTTCATTTGTGTAACAGGCGTTTCCGGGTCCGGGAAAAGCTCGCTCATCAACGGGATTCTGGTCGAAGCCCTTCGACGGGATTTGAACCGCGGCATCGGCGTTCCCGGCGCTCACGATCGAATCGACGGGCTGCGGAATCTCGACAAGATGATCGCCATCAACCAGTCGCCTATCGGCAGAACGCCCCGAAGCAACCCGGCGACGTATATCAAACTGTTCGACGAGATTCGGGATCTGTACGCCTCGCTGCCGGAAGCGAAGGCGAAGGGGTTCAAGTCCGGGCGGTTCAGTTTCAACGTCTCCGGCGGACGGTGCGAAGCGTGTCAGGGCGCCGGCGCGGAAAAGCTCGAAATGGACTTCCTCGCCGACATCTGGACGACCTGCCCGGTCTGTAACGGAAAGCGGTTCAATGCGGAAACGCTGTCGGTGGAATTCAAAGGCAAGTCCATCGCAGACGTTTTGGAAATGGACGTCGACGCCGCCATGGAGCTGTTCGAGAACATCCCGAAAATTCACTCCATGCTCAAAACGTTACACGACGTCGGGCTGGGATACATGAAAATCGGTCAGCCGTCGCCCACTCTTTCCGGCGGGGAGGCGCAGAGAATCAAGCTGGCGCGGGAACTGATTAAAATCGCGACGGGTCGAACGCTCTACATGCTCGACGAGCCGACGACCGGCTTGCATTTCGCCGACATCGATTTGCTGCTCAAGGTTCTTCACAACTTCGTCGACCTCGGCAACACGGTTATTGTCATTGAGCACAATTTAGACGTCGTCAAGACGGCGGACTGGGTCATTGAACTTGGACCCGAAGGCGGCGACGCGGGCGGTCAGCTGATTTTTGCCGGGACGCCGGAAGACATGGCGAAGACCGACACGCCAACGGGAATCGCGCTGCGTCCGGTTCTGGATCAGGCGAACAAACCCGCGCTGGAAATCAAGGACATTCAAAAGCAGATTCGCAAAAAGCCGGCGGCGGTTGAGTCATCTACCGCGTCTGCCGAGCCGGAGGTAATTCATATTGAAGGCGCGGCGGAACACAACCTCAAGTCCGTCGACGTCGATATTCTGCGTAACAAACTGACCGTGCTCAGCGGACCGTCCGGGTCGGGAAAAAGCTCGATGGCAATCGACACGATTTACGCCGAAGGACAGCGGCGCTATGTAGAAAGCCTGTCGTCGTATGCGCGTCAGTTTGTTGGGCAGATGGCGAAACCCAAGGTTGACCTGATTACCGGCTTGTCCCCGGCTATCGCGATTGAACAAAAGCGGACGTCACAGTCGCCGCGTTCCACCGTCGGGACGGTTTCCGAAATTTACGACTACGTCAGAATCCTGCTGGCGCGGCTGGGTCAGCCGTACTGTCCGCATTGCCAAATCCCGGTCGGAACGCAAAGCGCAGACGAGATTATCAACCGCGTTATGAATTACCCGGAAGGGACGAAGCTGTATATTCTCGCGCCGCTGACGATTGACGTCGGGCGGAAATACGAGGACGTTTGGGAGAATCTGCGCTCGCAGGGCTACGCCCGCGTTCGACTGGACGGCGTTGTGTATTCGCTCAACGACATGCCGGAGGAAATGGACAGACGCCGCCGCTGGAACGTGGAGGTTCTCGTCGACCGCGTTGAAATCCGCAAAGCCAACCGCAGCCGCGTTGCCTCGAGCGTTGAAACGGCGCTGTCGCTGGGACGCGGAGAGCTGCGCGTTGCGATCTGTGACGCGACGCGTCCGGAAACGCGCTGGAAGACGGACTCCTATTCCCAGCATTTCTCCTGCCCGAAATGCGGCGAGAGCTTCGTTCCGCTCACGCCCAACCATTTCTCGTTCAACTCGTCTTTGGGCTGGTGCCCGGACTGCGAAGGGATCGGAACGCAGATGGGCGCGGACTTGTCCGTCTTTGTCGAGGACGACAAACTGTCGCTGGCGCAGGGCGCGGTCAACCTCTTGCCGAACGTGTCCGGCGCGCTGTTCAAACGGATGCTTGCCGCATTTGAAAAGGAAACCAACGTCCCGATTGACGTCCCGTTCCGGGAACTGGCGGGGCGACATCGACGAATCATCCTGCAGGGCTACGGCGACTCCTGGATTCCCGTATACAAGCCGAACGCCAGCCGCAAAAAAGACGCTGAGCCGGAACTGGACTTCAAATTCCAGTACGCCGGTTTGTATCCGACGCTCGATACCGCGTCGAGAATTCTGCCGGGCTTGCGAGTCAAGCTCAGCGGGCTTCGGGCGGAAATCGAATGTCCCACCTGCGGCGGAAGCCGACTGCGCGCAGACGCCTCTGCCGTTCGGCTCAAAGGGCGGTCGGTCGACGAACTGTGCCGCATGCCGCTCAACAAACTCTACGACGAGTTCAGTTCCTGGAAGCTGTCTCCAACGGAACAGAAAATCGCCGGCGACATCTGTAACGAAATTCTCAACCGCGTCAAGTTCCTGCTCGACGTTGGTCTGGACTACCTCACCTTGTCACGACCGGCGACGTCGCTTTCCGGCGGGGAAATGCAGCGAATCCGTCTGGCGTCGCAAATCGGCTCCGGCTTGTGCGGCGCGCTTTACGTGCTGGACGAACCGACTATCGGGCTTCACCCCCGAGACAACGTCAAACTGCTCAACGCGCTGCGGAATTTGCGGGACATCGGCAACACGGTTTTGGTCGTTGAACACGACAAAGAGATCATTTCCGGCGCGGACGACGTTCTCGACTTCGGACCTAAAGCCGGCGATTTCGGCGGAGAACTGGTCGCTCAGGGCGAGCCGAAAACGCTTGCCGATCAGGAACGCTCTGTTACAGGACCGTATCTGGTCAACCAGAAGTCGATTGCAATTCCGTCCAACCGGCGCGCCATTCCCGGTGCGGAACTGTACAGCGTCGGGCTGGACTCCGTCCCCGCGCCTGCGCCCAAGATTCGCGCCCGAAAGGGACAAAAAACCGCCGAGCCGAACATCGCGCTGGCGTCCGATTTGGGACGTTGGCTTCACGTGTACGGCGTTCGACAGAACAACCTCAAAGACGTCGACGTTCACATTCCCGTCGGCGCGTTTACGGTTGTAACAGGCGTTTCGGGGTCAGGAAAAAGCTCGCTGGTGGAAGACGTCCTCTACTGCGGCATGGCGAGAATCCTGCAGCGGTCAACGGTTCAGGCGGGCGTGTACCGCAACATCGTCGGGATCGAGCATTTTAACAAGGTGATCAACGTCGACCAGCGGCCAATCGGTCAAACGCCGCTGAGCAATCTGGCGACTTATACGGGCGTTTTCGACTACATCCGCAACCTGTTCGCGTCTCTGCCGGAGGCGAAAATCAAGGGCTTTTCCGCGCGCCGGTTCAGCTTTAATGCGCCGGGCGGACGCTGCGAAAAGTGCGAGGGCTACGGACAGATTAAAGTCGAAATGCACTTCCTGCCGGACGTCTGGGTCAACTGTGACGCCTGCAACGGTCAGCGGTACGAGCCGGAAACGCTGTCGGTGAAATACCACGGCTTTTCCATTGCCGACGTCCTCAACCTGTCCTGCAAAGAGGCGTTGACGCTCTTCAGCGCTCAGCCGCCCATTCGACGAATCCTTCAAACCTTGTGCGACGTTGGGCTGGATTACCTCGCGCTGGGTCAGCCCGCCCCGACTCTGTCCGGCGGCGAAGCGCAAAGAATCAAGCTGGCGTCGGAACTGTCTCGCCCTGACACCGGGCGGACGCTCTACGTTCTCGACGAACCGACGACCGGCCTTCATTTTGAAGACCTCGCCAAGCTGCTGGAAGTGTTACAGCGTCTGGTTGACCTGGGCAACACGGTCGTCGTGATTGAACATAACCTCGACATCGTCAAAACGGCGGACTGGATTATCGACCTCGGGCCCGAAGCCGGGGAAGACGGCGGGGAGATTGTCTTTGCCGGAACGCCGGAAAATCTGGCGGAATACACAAAGCGTCAGCAGAAGTCCGGGAAGGGGCTTGTCTCCTATACCGGGCGCGCTCTGCTTCCGGAACTGGAATCCGGGACGTACGTCAAACGGGAGAAGTACGACCGGGTTGAAACTCCGATTCCGACTCTGACTGAGATCGAAATTGAACGCTCTATCGACTTCGGCGCTATCGGCATGGACGCGAAAGCCCCGTGGGAAACCGACGGCGTCAAATGGCATACGCAGCAGCGCGTCGCACGAAACGGGAACGCCTGCCGGTGGGACGGCTCGATTTTAACGCATATCGTCGACTATATCGACGCGAAAGAAATGCTGGGCATTCCGGACTGGGCGGATCGGACGACCGTCAGCGTTGCCGCGCCGAAAAAGCCGATGTTCTGGTTCTTCCGCGCCATTACCAACGAAGAATGGCTGCTCAGACTCAAAGTCCAGGTTCCCAAAGGCGTCTTTACGCAAGAGGAACTCGATAAACAACTTGACCTCAAGCCGCTCAACGACATGCCGGAACTGCCGCTTTACGGGGCGCATTCCCGCGTCAAGATAGAGACGGCTCACGACCCGCGATTCCAGGAAATCGAGATGAAAGTCCATTACCTGCGGGAAATCGACCGTCCGGAATTCTGGGCGTTTATCGATAAAGCCATCAACGCCTTTGCCGACGAACTGCTCGACAAGTCTGAACCGAAAGACGATAATCCAACCGGGGAAAATGTAACAGACGCCCCGAAACCGGAACCGCAGACGGAACAGCAAGAGGAGGAGAAGCCGAAGCTCAATATCATCTCTGCGAATGCGGAACCGTGGAAAGTTCTCGGGCGGACGTGGCATTTAATGCCGTCCAAGGGATTCCATAAAAATCGGCGTCCCAAGTGGAAAGCGGCGCTTCTTAACGCCGTTATATCGTGGCTGGAAGAGACGTTCAACGACGCCGAGTTCGGCTGGACGAACAAATGCGTCGTCCCGATTAAACTCGCCGGGCGCAAAGCGATTTGGGGCCGCGTTTCGACCAAACAGACAGACGCCGTCCGACTGGATATTGAAGTCGAGAAGAACAAATATTCCGTTGGCGAGCTGCTGTCAATCGGGAACAACATTGAGTTGGACGACTCCAAAGCCAAACGCGACATCGTCCGAATCCGTTTTGTAACAGACTCCGACCTCAACGACGCAGTAAAATCGTTTATCCTCAAGACGACAAAATAGTCGGGGGAGCGCTTGCGTCGGGGACTGCGGCGACCATAGACGCCGCCTTGTCCAACGACCCGCTGAAATTTCCGACGCAGCCAGTAACCATTCTGGGTCGCGGACGAAGTCCGCCGAAGAAAATTAAACCACAAAGAACACAAAGAACACAAAGAAAGCGTCCAGCGCCGCAAACATCTTTGTTATCCGTGTTTTTCCAACTCTAAATTCTCTATTTTCACTATCTTCTCGTCTGTCTCTTTTTTTCCAAAAATTTTTTCTTTTCTGCTCTTTAAAATTACAAAAACTGATTTATAATATATATAAGTATATAATCATATTCCTTTTACCCATATCGGAGTAAAAATATGTCCAACTTCCAAGATCGTTTTTCCTTCGTCCGCCTTTTAACATGCGGTGGAATCGCTTTCCTTTTGCTGGGGCTTTTTCTGACAAGCTCTGCTCAGGCTGATACGATTTATGCAGTTCGCGTAAACGCCCTCAATACCGCTGGCAATAGTAGCGACTACGCTAATTACAACTTCAGCAACTACAGCGCCGATTCGAGATGGTGTACTATCGAGAATGGAAAGCCTTATGATCACGCCGACGGCGCTTCAACCCCGATCATGCTTTGCGATTTGGGATCTATCCAGACAATCAACGCGATTAACGTGGTTTCTTACGATTCGATCAGTAATATTATTAAGACCATGACGGTTGACTTTTACGACTCTCCCGCGCTTTCAGGAGAGCCTGTCTATTCGCAAACATTTACGGAAGTTTCCAGCGCTCTTAATACCGCAACGACTTTGACTCTCGCAAATCCCACGAATGCGAGATTTGTCAAATTTACGTTAACGTCGAATAACGGCGGCAATCGCTTTGGAGTTAGCAATGTTACGTTTGACGTCAGTTCTGTTGTAACGCCAACGTCAGGAAATTGTACGGATGGCTATCTTGGCGGTTATCCTATAAGCTATCTCTTTGATAAGGATGCTTCAACGAACTGGTGTGCATATAACGGCGCCGCTCAAAATGAGAATTACTTTGATCATTTTTCCCAACCTGTATTAACGTTTGAATTGGGCGGCGCTAAATCGCTTACTGGCATTACCGTTCAGGCGTACAACGTTACCGGCAACTCCATTAAGGATTTCAAGTTGGAATTTCTGGATTCGGCTGGAAATGCCATTTCCGTTGACGATGCGTCCAAATATAGTTTTACGATGAATGATTCGCTCAACAGGGTTCAAAATTATTTTTCGTTCCCCACAGTTGAAGGTGTGTCGCAAGTTAAAATGACCGTAAAGAGCAACTTCAATGGCGTTGGGGCTGGCGGAGACAGAATTGGTTTTTCAGAAGTTTATTTCAATACGATTGAAACAGATGCGCCAATTACGCCGGAAAAGTATGATTCACCAATGCATCAATATAATATCATTCGTCCTGTGTCCGCGTCAAGCGTTAAAGATATGACTGATCCCAATAGTGATTTGAAATATCTTTATGATGGATCGGGAACCAACAAAGGCAATAATGTTTGGTATTCCAGAGGCAGCGGAAGCGACTACTTCGAAAAAGGCATTTCGCCCGTTATTGATTTTACCATGCCGTCAGAAAGCATGTATGACAGTTTCTCTGTTTGGGGATACCAGTATGGGAGCAACCAGATGTCCAATTTCATTTTGGAACTGTTTGACAGCTCCGGCAATCTGGTTTATGCCAACGAGTTCAAAACAACTCAATTAAGGAACGCCAGTCAATATTCAACGTTCTCTTTTGGAGATAATTATTTGTTCAAAACCGCGCGAATGACGATTTTGGATAATGTGTACTATTGGTATAATACCAATAGCGGCGACCGAGTTGCGTTTGCAGAAATCGCCTTCTATCAGCAACCGTATTATTTTGTCAATACGGCAGACATTGACGCGAATTCCTGGACTATTAATGGAACGGATAAACAGGGCGTCTTGTTTACACAAGGCGATAAGACAGCAACGTTTGCCAAGCCGATAACGCTCAACGCCGATGGCGTAATTGAAGTCGCCGAAGGAAAGACGCTGCTTCTTACCGGCGGCATAGCTGGTAGTAACAAGGATTTGAAAAAGACCGGTGAAGGGACGCTGCAAATTGATTCTACAGGGGGAGGATCTGTTGACCTAAGAAGTCTGCTTGTTTCCACGGGGCGTCTGGATATGAAGGAGTTTTTCACAGGCTCTCTGGAAATTGGCGAAGAAATTGAAGAAGGCGTATATACTACTGCGATATTCTCGCCGGGCAATTCCATCGGTATATTAGAAATGACAGGTGATTTTACACTTAATCCCGGGTCAACGCTGTTGATGGAAATCGGCGGTCAATCGGCCGACGCCAACGACCAGCTGATTGTAAATGGCGACTTCAACATCGCAGACGGCGCGATTATTTATCTCGAACTGGCGAATATGGGCGCGTTTACGACAGGCGATACTTTTGAAGTTCTGATTCAAGCCGTAGGCGAAGACGACGATTTAACAGACGCGATTTCTGACGCTTTAGTCTTGGGCTGGCCGTTTACCGATTGGTCGGTTACTAAATCCGGCGACGGTTATTCTATTCGCGGCGTTTACGATCCCAACGCCGTTCCGGAACCGTCAACCTGGGCGCTGTTGATTCTCGGCGCAGCGGGGCTGCTGTACTGGCGGAAACGAAAATAAGAAATACGAAAATGTGACAATTTCGGAGTGCGAGAGTGAAGCGTTAGCGGAACTCTCGCTTTTTTCTTGACGGCAAAGCCGTCAAGTTAGGCGCCCGAGACAGACGCCATCCAGAGGAGGTTTTCGGCTTCGTCGTTTTGTTATACAACGTTCGCTTCGCTAATGCCCACGGGTTTACACCCGCGGCTCGCCTAAGCGTAACTTCGCATCCGTTGGACGCTCCGTTACCGCCTTCCATTGTTACGTCGATTCCGCCTTTTTTCGTGGTTAATAATCTTCAGAGGGTCAGCTGACAATCCCGCTTAACGCCGCATAGACGTTGCTCAGTTCCTGGGCGACAACTTCCGCCCAGACGGCCCCGACGGCGCGGCAGGCGGAGTTCCATTGGTTTTGATGTCGGCTCAGGTTCTGTTCGTACGTCTTAAACAGCCCGGCGTCAGCGCGGCGGATGGCAATAGCGTCCGTTTCGCTGTCCGTCAGGCGAACGTCGCCGGTAAAGTCCGGATGAACGTCCTGACGATCTAAAATCTGAACGTACGCCGCCCAGGCGTCGGCAGACCCCAGCCGACGAGTTACAGCAAACGGGTCTTCTTCCCAAAGGAAATCGGAGAGAATAATTTTGAACGTCTTCGGATTCCAGTCCGGACCGGATTCGAGAATCGTCGCTCCCAGAGAAGTCGTCGAATCGAACGCCATCGGCGCGGTTTGCTCGGTTATGAACTGACGATACGACGAGCGGTCAAAGACGCCGTCGATCATTCGCCACAGCTGACAGGAGAATCGGGAATTCTCCGCCGCGCCCATAAAGTACCCGGTCAGATATTCCGCCGCCGCCTGTTTTTGAGGCGTAATTGCCATCGATCGGGACGTGTCGAGAAGAATGTCGACGTGCGGCTGAATCTCGTTTTCAAACCGCTTGACAATCAACCGATCCGTTCTGCCGTAGGCGTTCCAATCAATGTGACGCAAATCGTCGCCGGGGACGTAGGCGCGATAGTCCATAAATTCCAGCGACGCGCCCGCGTCTCGACCAAGCTTTTCGCCCCAGCGGCCGTGAGACGTCGTTTGAGAATCAAATCGTCTCTCCGCGCCTGCGGCAAATCCGGCAGAAAGGTTGTCTATAGAACTCATAACGATATTGTAATAGAAGTTAAATATATTGCAAGACGGGGGGCGAGTTGGGGTGCGTAAGTTCCCGGAAAAGCCTCACGCGAAGTTCGCAAAGTTCGCGAAGTTTTAAAAATAACTCTTCGTCCTTTGCGGCTAAAAAATTTATAAGGCGAGCTTCGCTCGCGATCCGAGAAGGGAGTCCGACCTACTGTTTTTTCAGCGTAACTTTGACGATTTGCGGCGGGGAGAAAAAGCGCAACGGGACGCCTGTCGTGCCGACGCCGTTGGAGGTGATAATCGTTGACGTTTTATTGTACGGGAAATGTTCGACGTCGATGCGCCCGGAAGTATACGCTCGATTGCGAAGCATGCTGATCGGGGCGTAGAGTCCGAAAAACGTTACCTGTCCGCCATGGGAATGCCCGGCTAAAACCAGGTCGATGCGCCGCTGATGTTCCGGGTCGAAGCGGTCGAACAGGTCCGGGGAATGAGTCAGCAGAACAACAAACTCGTCTTCCGTCCGGTCGTTCATTTCGTAATAAGGAAACTGCAGCGGAAAACGTCGATTCCAAACGTAGTCCGTTCCGAACAGGCGGATTCTCTGCCCGTTCTTTTCCAGCCAGACGCCTTTGTCGGTCAGGTTGACGATTCCCCCTTTTTCCTGAAGAATTCCCATGACCTTTTCCATATCCAGATGAACGTAATCGTGATTTCCCGGGACGCCGAACTTGCCCAGCGGCGCGGAAAGAGCGTTCATCGATTCCGCCAGCGCTTCGACTTTGTAGTATTTTTTATCAGCGTAGTCGCCGCCGAAAAGAATCAAGTCCGGCTTTTCCTTTTTCGTCAGCTCAACGACTTTGTTCCTTAGATCAAACGTTCCCCAGCGTCCCTGGTGTGTATCGGTAATCAAGACGATAACCGTCCCGTCGAACTCGGACGGCAAATCGGGAGAAACGACGGTATACTCTACCGTCTGGAGAGTGCGGGATTCTATAAAATAAGCATACGAGACGAAACAGAACCCTGTAAGAGCGGCAAGCAAAAACAAAATTGTAACAGTCGCCCTCAGTCGGGTCGAAAAGAACAGGCGATAAAGACTGCTGGTCAACGTCGGCATTCCCAATTTCTCCTGTTCTTATCAATGCGCCTGATTTCTGATTCTAGTTGAACGACAGCGAATAGCGCGACGACGAGTATTTCCCGTTGGCGTTGTCGGCGAGGTATCCTTGCAAGGCGGCGTCGTGAATGGCGACCCGGTCAGCTTCAGTCAGACGTCCAATGCGGCGCGAAGCAAAGTTGGAAATTGTAACAGATCGCGCACCGTCGGAAAGGGTTGTCCCTGCGCTGGTTGCTGTAACAGTCTCGGCAACGCTTTGCGAACCGTAAATCGACGCTGAGTCGACGCCGGAAGAGGACGAGTCGGACGAAACCGCCTTGACGCTCTGGAATCCGTTTACAATCGTCATGTAGCTGGACGAATACATCTTTGTCTGGTTGACGTCGGCAATGACGTAGTCCGGCTTGGACGCGTCCGCTGAATCTTTGAGCGTTGCGGCGCAGTACCCGGTTCCTGCGTAGGCGTAGGTGTAATAAAACCCGGAAGCGGAACAGGTCACGTTGTTCGTTTTGAACGTCGACGCGCCCGCCTGAGCGGTAAGCGTGGCAGCGGAAGTTCCGGCTGTGTATCGAACCGCGTCGTTTCCGCCGTTGACGGACTTCAAAACGACGTCGTTCATTCCAATCAGATACGCCCGGAACGTCGTCCCGTTATAGGCAACGGCGTTTTCTGTAACGCTGAACAGGTCGTAGTCGGCGGAATCGTAAATAACAGCGGAATTGCGCCCGCCGACAGTCTGTGACACGTTGACTTCTTTCATGCCGGACGCTGACCACGTATTCGCGCCGGTCGTCCACGTTGCGGTGCGGTTTTTGAGATTCAATTCCAGATTGTCGTCTCCGGCGGAATCGTAGAAGACGACGGAATCGGCGCTGTCCGCTTTGATTGAAGTCGTTTTCGCGCCGAACGCCTTGACGACGTAGCCATCGCCGTTGATAAGCGTGTATTCCTGATAACAGCGAATCGAATCGGTTCCCGCCGAGGCGATAAACTCAAACGCATCCGCGCCGGCGCCGAGGTTGCACTGAACCGATTTGATTGTACTAAACGAGTACGTAAGCGTATTCCCGTTGAACGTAAATTTCCACTGCGATCCGGACGCATCCACTTTAAGCGAGTCCGCCCCCGACGTTCCCGTAAAGAGAATCTTCGTTCCAGAAACCGTTACGCCGTCCGGCAGATTCGCCCGGCTGGACGTCTGCTGAACGTTGGCATTGACATTCGTATTTGTATTGACGTTTGTATTAGTCGACGTATTTGTGTTTGTATTCGTCGAAACGTTTGTATTTGCTGACGTATTGGTATTTGTCGAGGTGTTGGTATTCGTATTTGAGTTTGTACTCGTATTGACGTTTGTATTTGTCGACGTGTTGGTATTTGTCTGTGTTGTGTTCGTCTGCGTTGTTGTACTGGTCGAAGTCTGATTGGCGTCGAGGGAATAGATGTATTCCACCGCCTTGAGAACGTTGATTCGATTGTACGTTTGTTTTGTGAGGGCGTCGTAGACCTTGTCCGCCGTAGACGTCATGACGGAATAGATGTCCTGCTGTGTAACAGACGTATAGCCCATGTTGGCGTACGCTTCTCGCAGGAGGCAGGAAACGCCGGTAACAACGGGCGTTGCCATGCTCGTGCCTGTCATGCGGGTGAAGTCGTCGCTTCGATTGTTGTTGTTGCCTAAATAGTCCGGGATGGACGAATAAATCCCGTAACCGGGCGCGAAAATTGTGTTGGAATCTCGCTGGGAATAGGTCGCAATATCGCCGTCTCCGTCAACCGCGCCGACGGAAACCGTGTACTGACTGCACGCCGGGTACGCAACGCCCGCAGTCGGGTAATCTTTGTAGTCGTTCCCGGCGGCAACGCTGATAAACACGCCGGAATTGTAGAGCGATTCCAGCTCGTCGTCCAGAATTTTCCAGTCCGTTGAATTCGAATTGCTCGAAACGGAACCGACAGACAGGTTGACAGCCGTAATCGGGTTGTCATACGAATTGAGATTGGTTTCGATCCATTGCAGCGCCTGTTCAATCAGCTCGAACGAACCGACGCCGTTGTTGTCAAACACTCGCAGGACGACCAAGTCTACGCCGGGCGCGACGCCGGTGTATTTGGTTGTCGATCCAGCTAAAATGCCGGCTAAATGAGTTCCATGACCGCCGTAAGAAGATTCGTCTGAGGGGTTGGAATCGTTCTCTGCGAAGTCCCAGCCGCCGACAATTTGTCCGGAACGAAACGCCTTGTGATCTGCCGTAATTCCGGAATCGACGATGACCACCGTCTGACCAGACCCTGAGAGATTGTATTTCTGCTGAACTTCCGTCAGTCCGATTAAATCGTCAACGACGGAATTGTATTTCATAACGCCGCTTTTAGCGTACGACGTATAACTGTAATCGCTTTCCAGCCCGGTCAAATCGACAGGCTGCGTCACGCTTAGCATCCGGCGCGATTCCAGGTCTTCAATGCGCAATGTCCTAAAACGCCCCGCTGCGCGCGAAGCGCTGGCGTCCTTACTTCTTCTCATGGTGTAAACTCAAAGGTGCAAAAAGAAAAGCTGAAGTTCCCGACAACCTCGGACGATATAGTCTGTAGGAGGAGCAGGATAACTCGTGTTTCAAAATCATGGCGTAGTGTCGGCGCTATCGGCACAATCGTTATAATCGGACTTTTAGCGCGGACGGATTGTATGAATCAATTCATATATACCGTTCGCGCCGATTAATCCAGATGTAGCGATTATTCCAATAACGCTAATTATAATGATACATGAAAATTGGATTTTTTCAATGAAAAATTCAAATTTCTCGAATAAAAAATAAAAAATTCCAGGTTTTGGGTCCTGTTAAATCGATTTTATCAACTTTAACGATTGTATCAATTTTAACAATTAGGTAAAATTTACAAAAATTCCCCGTCAAGTTCTGTGAGGACTTGAAGAGGGATTTTTTAGAATGCCGCGGTCTTTATGCTGTTATTGGCGGCTTGGTTGATCTTATTGCTGTCGAACAATCAGAATGAGCGTTTCGACGCGATCTCCGCCCAGCGGCGATATGCCGGGAACGTTGTTGCGTTCCGGGATGGGCGAAGGCGTAATTCCAACAGAAATCAGCAGCGCTCGGTCTGCCGCCCACATGAATCGTTCCTGAAATCGGAACTGGTCAATGCGAGGCGTCTGAATTTTAAATGAACCCGGTCGGCGGCCGGTCGGCGTTGGGAAATTGACGTCGTAGACCCGCTCGAGGTTGTCGATATGAACCTGTACCAGAGCGTCGACGATGCGGTCGTCTCCCGTTACAAGGGGCGTGAATTCCAGCTTGCAGCCGGATTCTACCAGACCGTTGGCAGTGCGAAAACCGCCGCCGGCGGGATCCGGATAGACGCCTCGAACGTATTGCCGTGGGTGAGTCAGATTGACCGTTGCCGGCTGACCGTTATGAACTGTTACAACAGGCGAATTGACCTGCTGCAAATTGTATCGATCCTGAAGAATTCGCACCAGATTGGGGACGTCTGAAAGATTGAGAATCCAGGCGGACGACCCGGGGCTTTGCGTTTCCGCCGCCCGCAAAAACGAAGCCGTCTGAGCGCGCCAGGCGGGGCTGCTAACCGTCATGACGCGGAACTGCCACGTGATTGTTCTGTTCCCGGAAAGAAGATACTGGTTGACAATCGACTCAACCTGCTCCTGAATTTCCGGAGTGTGATAAACGCGAACGTGGTGCGGTGTAACGTTAAGCAATCCAGGCGTTGCGCCGCACCAGACGTTGTGCCCTGTTTGACGCAAAATCGCGTCGAGAATTGCCTGTTCCGGGCGGCTGGTGTTGGTTACGCCCTGAGTGTACGCGCTGATGTTGTACTCTTTCCAGATTTGTCCCTGCTGGGGGAACTGCGCTCCGCTTATCGACGTAAACAAGACAAGAATCGACAGGCAAAAAGACGAAAATGTAACGCGCCCAAACGGCGTTCGGATTGAGTGAGAAATCCGACATGGATGCAAGAGTTCTTCAAACGATTCCTTCGAGTTTGTTCTCTTGCTTTTCGCTTCCTGCGCGTTCATAATCTTCCTCCTGAAGTTATGGTCCGAACTCCTGCCGATACCCCAACGAACGGATAACCGTCAGCAGTTCTTCATGACTGATAAACCGGCGATGAAAATGGATTTTATAGGCGTCAATCGCTAAAGCCAGCTCTCGGGCTTCCGGCGACAACTCCGCATAGGAGTCGACAAACTGCCGCCGTTCGACCTGTTTCGGAGCCGAGTCGTCCAACGCATCTGGCGACGGAGCGTTCTCCAGATCTTCCAGAGCAAGCTCGCAAGGCGGAACGCGGCTTTCGCGTTTTTTCTGACGGTTCCGTCGTTCCCAGTACGCGATTCGGGACGGTTTAACGTTTTCGCTTGAACCGGGATAATGAGCCTGTTTCGGACGGTGCGACGCTTTTTTATCCATGATGACTGCCTTGAGCTTGAAATTGAGGAAAGTATAAACAATAATCGCTTCTCGCAACTTTATTATACTCGCCCAAGTCAAGGGTCGTCGGCGGGAGTATAGGGATTTTTCTCAATCCCGTCAAGAGAGATTTTGAGGCAGTAGGCAGTAGACAATAGGCAGTAGGCAGTAGGCAATAGGCAGTAGGCAATAGGCAGTAGGCAATAGGCAGTAGGCAATAGGCAGTAGGCAATAGGCAGTAGGCTGTAGGCAATAGGCAGTAGGCAATAGATTTCTTGAAGCGCTTGCGTCGGGGACTGCGACGCCTTCTAACTCCTTGACAAAATAAGAATATATAATACACTGATTACCATGAATCCTAACTTTAACTTTGATATTTTAGCAGTCGACGCCAACAGCCGAGCAAGGCGCGGCGCGTTCCATACCCCGCACGGAATCGTTCAGACCCCGGCGTTCATGCCCATCGGGACGGTCGGGTCCGTCAAGGGAATCGAAATCAGCCAACTCGAAGCAACCGGTTCTCAGATGATTCTCGGGAATACGTACCATCTGTCGCTGCGTCCGGGCGAAGACGTCGTCGCCAAACTCGGCGGACTTCACCAATTCTGCGGCTGGAACGGACCAATTCTCACCGACAGCGGAGGATTTCAAATATTCTCTCTGGCAAAACTGCTCAAAATCAAAGAGGAAGGGGCGTATTTCCGTTCCCATATTGACGGGCGAGCGCTGACGCTGACTCCGGAACGCTCGGTTGAGATTCAGGAGGCGCTCGGTTCGGACGTCGCCATGGTTCTCGATCACGTCGTTGGGCTGCCCAATCCCGACAAGGTCATTCGCGACGCCTTTGAGCGCACGATTCGCTGGGCGAAACGCTGTCGAGACGCCCATACCCGGGAAGATCAGGCACAGTTTGGAATCGTTCAAGGCGGGCTTTCTCGAGAAATGCGCGTTGAATCCGCTCAAAAGCTGGCGGAAATCGGCTTTGAAGGCTACGCTATCGGCGGTCTGAGCGTTGGCGAGCCGCCGGAAGACATGTACAGAACCATTGAATTTACAGAACCCGCCATGCCGACAGACCGCCCGCGATACCTGATGGGCGTCGGGACGCCGCGCGATTTAATCGAATGCATCCACCGGGGCGTCGACCTGTTCGACTGCGTCATGCCGACCCGCAACGGCCGCAACGCGTTCGCCTTTACAGACAACGGCCCGATGAGAATGCGAAACGCTCAGTATATCGAAGACCCGCGTCCGATCGACGAAACCTGCCCATGCCCGGCGTGCAAACGCAGCCGAGCGTACATTCGGCACCTGTTCGCCGCAGACGAAATGCTCGGCCCAATTCTGCTGTCGATTCACAACATCACGTACTACCAGAGACTTGTCAGCCGCGCCCGAGACGCCATCGTCAACGGAACGTGGAAAGAATTCCGCAAAGAACGCCTGGCAGGCTGGGGGTTCGAGCCGTTCAATTCGTAATGCGTAATGCGGAATTATCAATTTTTTAAACACGAAAAACACGAAAATGACGAAATAACACGAAAATTTTAAAATATATAGATTGTAAAAAAACTTTTCGTCTCTTTCGCTTATTTCGTGTATTTCGTGTTAAAAAACTCTCGCTTCTCGCAACTCGCTACTCGCAACTAAGTTTAACGATTATTTTAGTTCTATCAAATTTTGAGAACTATTTTCTATATATTATAGTATAAAGAGTGAATTATTTCTCATCGAAAAACGTCTAAATATCGATAAATCTGATAAGGAGAGATATATTGTGAGGATTAGTTAGCAGGGGAAGATATACTTTCAACCCCTTGCGTCCTGACAATAATTACGCATTACGAATTACGCATTACGAATTTACAATGTCTTTAATTGCGCGCAATTTAAGCAAGACGTACAAAGAAGGCGTCAACAATCAGACGGTGTTTACCGGCGTGAGTCTTGAACTCGACAGGGGCGAAAACCTGCTTGTCGTGGGGACGACCGGTTCGGGTAAATCGACGTTAATCAATATTCTTGGGTGTTTGGAAACGCCCTCCAGCGGCACGTATTTAATCGGCGAAACCGACCCGCTGACCTTTGGCCGCAGCAAGATTTCCAAATTTCGCCGCGATTATCTCGGGTTTATCTTTTCCGAGGCGTATCTGCTGCCGCAGCTGACGATTCTGGAAAACGCGCTTATTCCGTGTCTGGCAACCGGGCTGCCGCTCAAGGCGGACGTTGCGTTTGCGAAGCAGCTTTTAGAGCAGATGAAAATCGGCAACTGCCAGGACGCTCACCCGGAATCGCTCAGTCCGGAACAGCGTCAAAGAGCCGCCGCCGTCAGAGCGATGATTAAACGACCGTCGCTCATTCTGGCAGACGAGCCGACAGGACGTCTGGACTCGCGTTCGGCAGAGCCGTTTATCGACGATTTTCTGGCGGCGCAAAAGTCTTGTGGTTCCATGCTCGTGATGGTTACAGACTCTCCAGATTTCAAAGAGAAATTCGACCGAACGGCAAAGCTGGATAAAACCAGATGGACGATTTCCGGACGGCGTAAATACGGGGTTGACGAAAACGACACTGTTCTCAATATCCGAAACTCCTCTGAACCAGCGCCGGCTCTGGGCCTGGACGAAGACGAATATATTCAGGACGTTGAGTCGCCGCAGCCGAAGTCGGAATCCAAGCCGGACGAAGGCGAAAAACTGGACGCATTTCGGAGGAGGTTTCAATGAAAGCTCCGATTCCCTACAAACTTGCAGCAAGAACGTCACAGTATTTTTGGCGCGCCAATTTGGCGCCGACGCTGTGTGCGGCTATGTTAACGGGCATTTTCGTCTGCGCGCTGTGCTTAAGTACTTCGTTTGTTAAAAGTATGACGCATCAGGTTGACAGCCGTCTTGGACGCATTGAAACCTGTCTGCCGGCTCCAACTACGTTTCGCACTCAGCTGGCAAGCGATATCGCCATTGGACAAAAAATCGTCAACGAAAAGAGTAACTATCTCAAACCGCCTGCTATTTTGGCGGCGGCTTTAAAATTTGACGCAGCGTTAATCTCGCATGTTAATGAAAAAGACGAATTCAAAACGCTGCCCGTCGGCGACGTTCGATCCTGCGTTCTATGGGGAGTTGACGAAAAGTTTGCTCACCTGGAATCGCCCGGCAAGCCGGAATTTCACGACCCGAAGCCGGGCGAGGCGACCGTAAGTCAATACGTTGCGAAAGTCTTGAACCTGAAAATCGGAGACGGTCTGATTTTAACAGTCGAATCCCCGCAGGCAATACCTCTGGATTCGCCTTTTGCCAAACGCGCCGGAACGATGACGCAGCTGTCTGTTACTGTAACACATATCGCTCCAGACAATACAATAGCGTCTTTGAACCTCAAGGCGTCACAGCTTCCCGCTGTCAACGTTTTCGTTTCGCTGAACTGGCTTCAGAAAAAAATGGGATTGGAAGAACGAGCCAATATTATTCTTTCCGATTCCGAAATTACGTACAATTACCATCCTGTTCTTGACGATTACGGTTTTCAGTTTAGAACGTCTGATATGGATTTCTGGACGGTGTCGTCCAACCGCCTTTCGTTTTCTGAGCAGGAACGCGCCGCTTTGATGAGTCGGATTGACAATCTCTATCCCAACAAGCGGGTTGCGCTGTCAAACATCATGACAACGCTTGTCAATAAAGCAACCGTTGAGAAACAGAATGTTAAAAAAGAAGACCGACCATATATAGCCTACTCTTTCCTGGCGGCGACGGACGACGCTCACGTTCCGCTTGTTAAACAGGGACAGGTTGCTGTAACTCAATTGGCGGCAGAAGAATTGGAACTGGCGGTAGACGATGAGATTGAAATGGAATTTTACGCCCCGGATGCAACGGCGGGCAAGTCCGTTTTGAAAAAACGCGTCTTCAAAGTCAGCCATATCTTAGAAGACGAGCCGCTTTACTACGATCATTCCTGGGTTCCGTTTATCAAAGGCATTTCCGATAAAAACAGCATTCACAACTGGGAAACGTCGTTCCCTGTTGACGATCGGATTATCAAGCCGGAAGACGAAGAGAATTGGGATTTATACGGCGCGATTCCCCGGTTTTTTATCAACCTGGAAGAAGCCAAAGATTTGTTTACCAACAGCGCGGGGGCGATTTCATCCGTTCGCGTTTGGGGCTTGGCGCCGCCCAGTTCCAGCGATCTGGCGCCTGCTCCGCAGGAAGTCGGCTGGACGTTCATACCTCTGAAAGACAAATTGTCATTGAGTTCTATCGGAGCGTACGATTTTGCACTGTTCTTTATTTGCATCTCGTTGACGATTCTCTTTTTCTCTCTGGTTTTGACCGTTTTATATATGCGGCTGAACGTGAATTATCGCTGCAAAGACATCGGCATACTTCAAACCGTTGGCTGGCATGTAACGCAGATTCGGCAATCGTTTATTTACGAAAATATGATAATCAGCGCCGTTGGCGCGGCGCTGGGCATAGGCGTCGGGATTGTTCTGACTGCGTTTGCCGTTGTATATCTCAACTTTTTCGGTTTGGATATTATTGGAGTTCCGTTTATCGGCGTGAGCCTGAACTTTTTAGATTTGCTTCCCGGTGCAATAATCGGATGGCTGGTAACGTTTATTGTTACAATTATCAGTATCCGCAATCTGGATAAAGTGCGATCAATTCATCGTCTTCAGGGAATTTTTGATTTCCCGCGTCCTTACGATCCCAACTCCAGAGGCGGCTTTGCCAGCGCGGCGCTTCAGCTGATATTCTGGCTAATCCTTTTTGGCGTTGCGTTGGCGCCAATGACCTGGAATCTGGAATCGCTGAAAATCCTTCCCCGGATTATTTTCTTTGCCGCCGCTGTCGCGCTTGCGTTTGGAATCTGGTCTTACTATTACAAGCTCAAGCGCAAACCGTCGACAACGTATGCCAGCGACTTGTCCAATTTTATTCGACATCCCGGACGCTCGTTTTCTATCATGGCGACCGGCGCTCTGATGGTTTTTCTTATACCGTCGCTGTCGCTGTTTATGTACAGAACAGACCGAACCGACTTTATTACCGTTCGCGACAACGGCGGTTATCGTCTGATTGTCAAAACGGCTCTGCCTGTAATTGGCAATATTGACCTTCCGCCGGATCGGGAAGCGGTTGGGTTTAACGCTCAACATCAGGAAATACTCAAAGACGTTGTCATTGACCAGGCGCTTCTCCGCGACGGCGACGACGCGTCTTTGGACAACCTGTACTATCCGTGCGTTCCGAGAATAATCGGCGTTTCGTCCCGAATGATGAACAACCCGCTTTTCGCCTGGAAAACCGCAATGGTTCCGTCGTTCCCATGGGACGCCTTATGGCGAAAAGAATTCGCATTCCCGATGGTTCAAAAAGAAGAAATCAAACAGGAGTTTCAGACTGAGGATCCGGACGTTATTGCCATCAAAAAGAAGGCAGCCATGATGACGCGAGTTATGCCGTTTATTATAGACGCCCAAACGATGACAAACCGATATCATCTCAAAGGACTGGATTCCAGACTGCTGCTCGACGACCGCCCCGGACGCGAGGTTCAAGGGCGCGTTGTCGCCGTTATGGATAACGATATGTTCCACGGCAGCCTTGTTACAAGCGACGAAAACGTCCGCCGTTTCTTCCCGGAAATTCGCGGATACAGAATGTTCTTCGTCGATTGTCCGGAAGAAAAGATTCAGGAAGTTCGTCAGGCTCTTCAAGAAGGTTTGGAAGCCTACGGACCGGAAATAGAATCCGTTTTTGAAAGTCAATATCGACAAATGGACGTTCACAACGCCTGGATTCGCCTGACTCAGGTTTGGCTTCTGGTCGGTTTGGGACTGGGCTGTTTATGCTATTCCCCGATTCTGCGCCGAAGTCTGCTGATTTCTCATGGAGAACTGGCAAACTTGCATTCCATGGGATTCAGCCTCCCGCATATCAGACGCATTGCGATTCTGGAACTCATTCGACCGTTAAGTCACGGAATCAACATCGGCACTATAGCCGCGATTGCGGCAACGGTCGGCGCAACGCTGACGTTCAAGAACTCGTCTCTCCTGGCGTGGACAGGCGGAGTTTGGCTGGCGGCCGCCGCCGGCAGTCTGATTATCTCCTGGCTTGCCAGTTCGTGCGCTGCCAAGACGTTAACCAACGAATCCATGAGCAAAACGCTAAAGGGGAATTAGGGAATAGGGAATAGGGAATAGGGAGTAGGGAGTGGAAGAATTGTTACACTCGCCGTCTCCCTTATCTCGAAATATCCACTTTAGCCCAGAACGGGTTTTGGCGGTCGCCGCGGGTTCGGACGTCTTCCAGAAGAATTTTCAAGTCCGGCTCGATGTACTCGGTTGACAGCTTGACGGATTTGCCCCCGTTGGTTAAAACGGTTGTCTGTTTTTTGCTGTTAATCAGGAAGGTCATTTTTTTGTCAAAGTCGACAATATTCGGATTGAGCCAGATTGTTACATTTGACGCGGACGTCGAAACAATCAAGCTGGCTTTGCCTCGAATTTCGCAGCTGGTAATCGCGGCGGTCGTGCCGCGTTCCGGCGGCCAGCGAACCGGGTCTGCAATCTTTTTGGGCGGGAATTTCGACTGTTCGATATTCCAGAAGAAATTGTCGAACGTTCGCATCGACTTGCATTCGAACTTGGAGGGGTAAAAGTCGCGTTTGCGCCGTTTCATCCAGTCCATCATTCTCAGAATCTCTTCCTGAAAATCCTCGTGTCCGCGGCCTTGATACTCGACCATGGTAATGTCAAAATTCCGCATGAAGTACCCGTTGAGCAGTTTGGAAGCGTTTTTGGCGATGATGCTGCCGTCATACTGACCGAAAACGAAATACGTCGGCATGTAACGGGCGTTGTACCCGCAGAACAACAGGAACTTGTCCGCTATCGGACCGACCGGCAGGACGCCCGCCCACAAGTCCGGATGGGCGATAGCGATATCCCACGCCGCCGTTGCGCCGATAGAAAATCCGGTCAGGAACACGCGGTCTGTATCGATGGAAAAATGCCGGCAGGCGTCGTGAAGGCAGCCCAATACAGCGCCATGCGACGTCCCGGAATAATCGTACGATCGCGTTGATTCCGGCGTCCAGGCGGGGGCGATGACAATATATCCCTGACGTCCCGCCTGACCGTTTCGGGTTCCCTTTTCGTTCACTGCGCCCGCCCACCAGTCGATTTGCATCTGCGGCGTTGAGAACTCGCCGTGAAGCGTTACAATAGTCGGGTATTTTCGGTGCGGGTCGTATTCCGGAGGGAGCTGAACGAAGTATTCCAGCTCGGAATCGTCAAAGACGTTTCGACAGTTTATTCGGAAAAAGTCGTCTGTAATGCGGGAATTCGCCTCAACGGCTTCCGGAGGCTCCATGACGTTCAAAATATGAGAAACCGTTCTCACGGACGACGCTTCTTCCGTCCTGAACTGTTTGAAGATTTCCGTTCTCTGATCTTCGCTTTCCGCCGACATGTACTGTTCAATCAGATTGCGAACCCGGTACGCTGACAGACTGACGGCGATGTTGTTGGTAGCGAACTCGGCGCCCATGAGCCATCCGCTGACAGCTAAAGAAATATGCTCGTCCGGCTGAAGGGAATTGTCGTCTAAAGTCTGCTCAAAAGCCGCCATTCGATCCAGCGTGTTGCGATTGAGATTCAGAACAATCTCCCGCAAGATCGGCGCCAGACGCGTCTTTTCTTCTCCGCTGGGCAATTGCTGATACAGTTTTTTGAGGTTGTCGAGAATGTCCTGTTTTTGCTGATTGATTTGCTCGATATCCTGAATCTTGCGTCGAACCTGCTGCAGGATTTCAGACGAAACGCCGTCGACGGGGAAGTTGGCAAGGAGCCGGGAAACCAGCTCGTACTGACCGGCGTCCTCGCGGGCGTTGAGTTCCTCCAGCAACTGACGGGATTCCATTTGCTTAATCGCCTGGAACGTTTCCTCGAATTTTTGTTTTACTTCCGGGCTGATATCCGGCTGCGCCAACGCCGCTTTCATGACTCGAACCGCGTTGTGATACTGCTGAAGCTGGATGTAAAACCGAGCGACTTTGATAATGCCGTCCACGTTGCCAGGCGAGACCTGCCGCTGAAGAATCGCGTCCAGAACCGGCGTGGGGATGCTGCTGGTTGAAATTCGCATGTCCCACGTGTGAGTGATGCCTTCCACCTTGACGTATTCCGGCGTCAACTCTGTAATTCCCTGAACGACTTCAACCGGACCGCGGGCTGTCGCCATCGTCAGCGTTCGGCGTCCAAACTGGTCAAAAGGCGTTTTCTTCGAGAAAAAGCCCACGCTGCTGACAACGTTGGAAGAAACCCTGATCCGCTGCGGCAGAAGAAACTTTACCGACACGTCCAGCGGGTCGTCCTGATTGACGTTGGCAATCTGAAAGCGAGGAACGTAAACCCGGCGAAGGTTGTCGTCCAGAAAGACAATCGTCTGCGCTTCCACATTCGGTCCCGTTTCCGGCTCTTCGCCAATCGAATGCAGCGTTCCGAGTTTCCCGTTGAGCAGACGCCCGTCTTTCATCGTCAGTTCCGCCCCGTTGGCGAAGCTGAACGCGATCAGGCTTGCGAAAAACAATAATATCAGACGTTTATAGTTCATGGCAGTATTTATGTAAGTTTTTAGTGGTTAGTGGTTAGTGAGAAGTACGCAAGCGCACGTCAGTGGTTAGTAAGAAGTTTTTAGTGGTTAGTGGTTAGGACGCAAGCGCTCATCTAACTTACTACTAACTACTAACTACTTACCACTATATAATATAACACAGTTCAAAACAAACTGCAACCGGGATTTTCTCTGTTTTTTAAAAATTGGTCTTGTGCGAAAACTGAAAATACGGTATTGTCTGATAAAGCCCTGTAATAAAACAATCCGGAAGATTGTTTAACTTTGCTGCGTCTTGACTTTCATTTAATAATTAAATGCAGCAATGGCGTTTTAATTGACAACAATACTACTCGTTTTAATATTATGAACCCGAAAAAATTGGCTGTAATTTCAGCAGTTTCTATCGTAACGTTTATTTTTCTGCTAATCGCCGCGCTTTTCAGCTTGATTGGAGCCGGTT
Organism: Thermoguttaceae bacterium; assembly: GCA_017557195.1. Taxonomy (GTDB): domain Bacteria; phylum Planctomycetota; class Planctomycetia; order Pirellulales; family Thermoguttaceae; genus RUG11551. The sequence continues at coordinate 25,581 of JAFZAL010000191.1, forward strand.
TATTTGCCGTTCTTGGAGACGCCAGCGCTGCGAAGCTGTTTATTTACGGAACGGTTTCAACAGGAATTCTGTCTGCCATTGCGCTTGTTGTTGCCGTTATTGCCAATACAATCCTGGTTACATTCAGAATTTAGAGCCGCTTTTCCAGACTTGAACGTCTGTTGAGCTTATTCTTTGGGGACTTCTGCAGAGTCCGTCTCTAAAATGGGTTTCAAAATCATCGTAACAGGCGTTCCGCAGGGCGGGATTTTTGCCTCGTTGGCAATAAACAGTCTGGAATCGTTGTCGCCGGAACTTTCTATCGGAACGTCCATAACGGCTGAAGCGAAGTTGGAAACGCAAATCAGCTCTCCATCGGCGTCGCCCATGTACATTCGCCGCCCTTCTCGGTTTACCATGAACATTGACCCTGTAAACACAAACGGCGTTTTCATCGTTTCTTTAGTCTGCTCATCTAAAACCCATTCCCCGGCTTTCGTCTGCTGAACTTTTCCCTGAGCGTCTTTCCAGCGAACAATCACTTCAATCGGGGTTCCGGACGGCGGTATGAATTCAGGCGAAAAGACCGCCGGCTTGCCCGGCTGCGCCCCGGCTGCCAACAGCGCCGCGTGCATTAAATGGGGAATAATGTCAAAAACCAGTACAGACTCGTGCGCCTTGGGACCGTCGGCAAAAATGCGATCTTTGAACGAACGGTCTCGCGTTACACGACCAGTGCAGGCGAACAGTTCTAACGCCCCGCGATTGAGTCCAACCGCGCCATGGAGTACGGCGGTTTTGTTCTTTTTATCAAACCAGATATTTTGATTGGGGTGAAGTCGAACCAAATCGTCCGGATTGTCGACAATCGGGTCGCCCAAATCGACCAGTAACGGCTTCGCCTTGACAGCGGCTTTCCAGTCGTAATCTGGAGAATTGGGGTCGAGAACCGAATCCGGATAATCGCCCTCTTGACCGACAGCCCCGTTGTCAATCGCCTGCTGAGTAAGCGTTTTTCGGGGCGTTTCAGACGCAATCGACAAGAACGCGTCTTTATCCGCTCGGGAAGAATCCGCCTGCTTTTGCTTTTCCTTCAGTTCCGCCTCCTGTTCCGGCGTCAATTCCGGTTCCTGATAGTCTGCGGCATTGAATTCCTGCGCCTTTTTGATCGCCTCGTCCAGTTTCGCTTCTTCTTCAGGCGTTAATTTGCGGTCAAAAGGAAAAGCAACGTCGTCAGAATCGGAAACGTCGTCTGGAACCGGGACGCTGTCGTCTGATTCGGATGCCGCTGCCGCTGGCGCGGGAGCCGATTCGTTATTATCAGAACCCTGCTGATTTGCCGGACTGACGTCAGGATTTGACGGAGCGTCGGCTGTTACAGCCGGGCTGTCGTTCCCCTCGTCGTTTTCAACTGACGTCTGCGGCGAGACGGATTCCGGCGCGGTTGGCGCGTCCTGATTGGGCGTCTTCCAGCATCCGGCTGTTGCCAGGCATAACGCCATTGCCAGGCATAACGCCATAACAAAGGAAAGCGACAGACGTCGAACGACGGAATGGGAAATCGTTGCGATTGAGGAACGTTGATAATTCATGACAGCGTTTTGTAACAGGTAATACAGGACAAACCGACCAGAGTTAATAAAAGGCGAGAAACAGGATCGCCAATGCGGTTGACGTCCTGCTTCTCGCATCTATTCATTTTTCCAAATTGTCTGAAAAACGTTTACTGGCGAACAGACAACACGAATTCTTCAAAACTGAAACCGTCGGCTTCAATCTTGGAATATCCGCCGGAAGTTCCGAAATAGGTTTTGATCTGATCAAACGGCGGCAGCGTACTGGCGTCGACTGTTTGCGTCTGCTGCTTTGTCTTCGGCGAGTCTGTTCCGGAAATCGCCTTGATAATTCTGTTGAGCATGGTTTTGCTTTCGACCGACTTGCCGGCTTTGAACAGTTCGTAGTTCAAACGATAATTGTTTTCCGTCGGGCTGTAAACCCACATGCAGGCGGAATTGCCGCAGCGCTGTTTGGCGACAGCCATTGTTCGCTTATATCCAACGGAATCTTTGAGCGGCTGATCTGTTGGATTAAGCAGCTGAGACAGAAATTCTTTTTTGGAAGCAATGATCAAATAACCGTTTTCAACAGCGATAGCGGCGTGCGCCATCGGTCCTTCGGGCTTTTCTTTTTGAGCTGGCTTTCCAATTTCAAAGTTTTTCATCGCGCTGCCCTTTTTCTGCTTCGGGACGCATTGCCAAATATTGAACTGACCGATTTTGTCGGGTTTGATCGTTGGGTCGCCGTTAAACAGACGATTCAAGGCAGAACGAATTGCGTTGACGTCCTTTACGCGAAGAGCGTAAGCCGTGCATTCGGCATCCGGTCCGAGCGGTTCCAACGCCTGACTGATAACGATAAGCTGACCGTCAAAATAACGAACCAGATCATTTTTGAGATTGATTTGCGGTCCCATCGGGTCTTGTTCCAGACCTTCTACAACGTCCGCCCAGACGCCTTGTTCGCCTTCGCCGAAGTAGGTGTCAAAGAACGGCGCGATGTTGTCAAAAACGGTTTCGGGAGTTCCCTGAATTGCGGTGTATGTTGAAATCCTGGAGCTGATCCATGCCGGCGGTTCCGGACAGGGAACGTTGACAAGTTCGTACATGTTCATGGACCCCGTCCACGGTTTGGGAGCGTAAACGTAACCCTTGACAAATCTGTTGAATCCAGCCGCCGGTTTGAGCTGAAGAGATCCGCCAGTGGCGCGGAAGCCGATAAGCCCCGATTTCTTCATGCTGTCAATTGGGCTTTTGCTGGTAAGATTTCCAGCGGAATATTTGTCGTCAAGAAGTTGAACCGCTTCTGCATAACGGTCAATTTGAACAAAGGTGAACGATTCGTTCTTTTCGGACGAACGGCGTTTAATCATTTGATAATACGCGCTGGCGGCAATCGGCTTGACTGACGCAGCCGCTGCGTTATTGGACGCCTTCTGCCAGAGCAGTTTGGCAATCTGAAGATTATCGCAAACTACCATCAGGTCGCCGTCAATGATATAAACGATTTTCTGATTTTTGCCGTTGTCGTCGACAAAATCCAACTGAACGAACAACGCTGTTCCTGATTGTTGACGAACCACTCGTCCTTTTTTCTGCTGAACGTTGGCGCTGACCTTGTTAACCAGCTGGTTGGCTTCCGCTGCATGGTTGGAAATATTTGCCATCAGAGCAATTGCCAGGAGTTCTTTATTGGGATAAATCGTTCCGAAAGCGACTTCGCCGTTGGCTACGTTGCGTAAATCGTTGAGCGTAATTCCAAGACGATCTTTAAGCGGTCCGCTGGAAACCTGTTCTGAAATCGAATCGTGGAACGGTTTCATATTGGGTTGAGCGGCGAGAACGCCCAAATCGGTTTGATCAAACTGGCTTGACAAACGATTAACGTCTGGAATGGACGTAAACTGCGCCGTATAGTACGGGAAATAGCGATCCATGGGAACGCTCAGATCAATTTGAGCAAACGCGGCTGCGCTAAAAAGCATTGTGCATAAAAAGCACAGACTGACGGAAAATAAATGTTGTCGGGTCACTGGAAACTCCAATTAAAGGGATAAATGTTAACGCCGCGAACGGAACGTCGCGTCAGGAAAACATGCCTGAAATAAACTCCATCTTACCCCATTTGATTATCTGAAAATGATAATAACGAATCAGGGTAAAATAGCGAATTCAAATCACTCTATAACCCTATTATAACAATTAATGGAATCTAAGCAATAGGAATTTAGGAAATTATTTGGATTTCGAAATACAAAAGGCGAAAAATAATCGCCTTTTTGAACTCAAAATTTGCAATTTCGTTAAGGAACTAACTACTGATTATTCTGGTATTCCAATCAGGTCGTATTCTTCCTGATCAACGATGTTTACGTTGAGAAACTGTCCTTCTTTAAGCGGGCGTTTTTTCGGTCCTTCCGTATCTTCTTGAGGATAGGTAACATAGACAACGCCGTCGACGTCCGGAGCGTCCATCCAGGTTCTGCCGATAAACACGCCGGGGGCGTCTTCCAGCTCGTAGTCCAGAACGCATTCGACCGCGTTTCCGATGATTTCCTCGTTGTTTTGGACGTTGATTTCCGCCTGAACGTCCATCAGTTCCTGAGAGCGTTCGTGAATCGTCTTTTCGTCCACCTGATCGGGCAGCTGAGCCGCTTCGGTTCCCAGTTCCGGTGAAAATTCAAACACGCCAACGTGATTGAAACGCTGCTGTTTAAGGAACTTGACCAGGCTCTTATGAGCCGACTTCGTCTCGCCGGGGAACCCGGAAATGAACGTTGTTCGCAGGACAAGACCGTCGATTTTATTACGCATTTTGTCCAGCAAAGCGCGGGTTTTGTCGCCTGAAACGCCGCGGTGCATCAGTCGGAGAACTTCGTTGTCGATATGCTGCAAAGGCATGTCGATATATGGCAAGACGCGCTGCGCCCCGGCAATCGTGTCGATTAAATAATCGTCTACCGCCAGCGGATACAGGTACATCAGCCGAATCCAGTTCAGATTCTCGATCTTATCCAACTGCTGAAGCAGCTGCGCCAGCTGCGGTTTGCCGTACAAGTCCGCCCCGTAATAAGACGTGTCCTGAGCCAGCAAAACCAGTTCCTTGACGCCGGAATCCGCCAGACGTTTCGCTTCCTCTACGCACTGTTCAATCGGCTTGCTGATATACTGCCCGCGAATTTTCGGAATGAGGCAAAAAGAACACGTCCGATTGCAGCCCTCGGCAATTTTCATAAACGCGACGTGGTCAGGCGTTAGGGCGTGACGCGTCTCGTCTGCCGGCAGCGTATCCGGCTGATAATTCTCGTAGAACATCGGAAGCTTCATTTGAGACGCGTTTTTCGGGTCAGCGTCCAGACGTTCCAGAGCCTCCAGAATCGCCTCGCGGGAAAAGACGTCCAGAATAATATCGGCGTCTTTGCAGGTTTCCAGCACAACCTCTTTATCGGTCTGAACGAGGCAGCCGGCAACGATGACGTGCTTCGCCTGTCGGTTGCGTTTGCGGGTCAGCGCCTCGTCAATCGTATCGTACGACTCCTTTCGCGACGACGCCAAAAATCCGCACGTGTTGACAATAATCACGTCTGCCTCGTCGAGGTCGTGAGTAATCGGATACCCCGCCTGTTCCAGCTTTCCGAGCATCTGTTCGCTGTCGACCAGGTTCTTGGCGCAGCCCAAAGATATAATTGTGCAGCAATTCTTAAGCATATTGTTTTGTCTTGTTAGAGTACCGCGGAAAGCGTCTGAATACCGCAAAGACGCCTTCCACGATTAGTATTATACTAGAAACCCCAAAAAATGGAAGTAGCGGGGCAGCGAGCGAGGGGAAGGGTGCATACCAAAACGACGAAGCCAAAACCTCCCCCGGATGGACTCCGTCCTCGGAGTCCTTTTACGCCAGATCATTGAGCAGAGCTTTCGCCAGTTATTGAATGCCTTGCCTTACCTGACGCAAACCTAATCCCATTAGTCCGAAAATGACTAACCAACCTATTGCTCCTAAAGCAAAACTGCGCGGGTACAACCCCCACATATAGAAGAATGGGCTGTTCCATACCATGTGAAGACCAACTGCAATTGCAAAAACAATCAAAAAGAGAGGATTAAAAAGCATTGAGAATTCAAATTCTTTATCGCCTTTAACCCGCCATAGCGCGGCAGCGCACATACCTGTCCAAATAATGTGCATAAATGGTGAAAGTAATCCTCTCATAACGAGACTTTCATACATTTTGTCAAATGCAAAGTAAAATGAACGGCTATATTCAAGACTGCCAAAAAAATCATCAAATGCATACCCGGCAGATTCAAAAGCTGCAAAACCTGCTCCTACAGCAGCCCCGCAAAGCAGTCCATTGAGAATATAATTTTTGTTTTTCAATCCTCCCATCTTCAAAATAAGGATCAAAACCAACAACTTGGCGGGCTCTTCAACAGGTCCAGCTGAAGACAATCCAAGCTGCTGGACAAATGGCATAAAGTCAAATCCAATCAAAGCAAACAGAAAACCAAAAGTTCCGCCATACAGAAACAGCTTGATTACCTGATAAAGCGAGACGTTTCTCAATACGTTACATTCAAAAAAGAACATCACGCTAGCCAACGGAATTGCAAAAGAGCCAAAGAGAATAGCTCCTGGTACACATTTCAGATTTTCCCATCTGGTGCAACCAAACCATAAAAGAAAGAAACCGATAAGACCAAACAGGATCAGACGCATAAAGAACCACGGTTTCGGCCAGGACGCGCTCACTTGAGACAACGGCGGAGTGGTTTCAGGAAAACCTACGCCAAAATAGTTTTCCATTTCTTCGTCCGTATGTTTTTTGAACATTTCAGAAAACATCTCAGAAAACGAAAAACCTTCCATCTGACCGACGCCGGTGGATTCTTTCAGCTTTCCGAAAATGCCTCCGGAAACGCCTGCCGCTTTCTGTCTAACAGACGAATAATTCCCAGGCGAAGCGTTATTTGCATTCCGAAGGTAAGGAAGCAGTTCTGGAGACATGCCCGCCGTTTGACGCATCTTTCCTGATTGCCAAACAAACGTCGTTTCCTTAATGGAGCCTTGATTGATCAGGTTGACAATCTCTTCAAATGAGACGGGACCCATTCTTTGACCATTCTCGATATAATACCACATTTTCTAACTCTTCAATTGTTGTTATGTACTGTTTTCTAATTCAGAAAAAAGGCAATGATGTACAACGTCTGGAAAAATATCAGACGATTAAAAATCATCGTCTTGATAACCGCCGTTATAGCCGCCGTTATAGCCTCCGTTATAGTCGCCATTGTATCCGCCGTTGTTGCTTCCGTTATACCCTCCGTCATAGCCTCCGTCATAATTGCTATTCCCAGACGATCCCGTGTTATTCCTCACTTTCTGGTAAATAAGATGAGCTTGTCGTTCTACATTCAGATTTCGGGATTCAATTGTTGATGCATCAGCGCCAGCGCAAATCATCTTGACGGTTTCACGATTGTAATCGTGAAGTTCCAAAACGCTATTTTTAACCTGATTAAAAGTCGATTCAGAAATATTACCAAGCCTCTTACTCCTAATCGTAACATTTCTAATTGAACACAACAGTTCCTCAATTTCCTTGGTTTCAGTGTAACCAGGCTTGGCGCTCAAAGCGTTATCATAACTGGAAACGCTTAAAAACGGTACGCTTCCTGCAAGCAACAATAGGATATAACTTACAACGTAAGCGGACGCCGCTACAATTGATCGCTTAAGTTGACGAGACAAATAACCGCATCCCAACGCAACAAGTCCTGCAAAAAAACCAACGGTAATAAACGGGGAAGCGTATCCTATGCCTTCAATCACAAAATCTTTTGCCATGTATTCAGCATAAAAGCCTTCTGTTTTGTAATAAGCCAGTTGATTGTACGTCCCAATCCCAATTAAGATCGACATCAGCGCGAACAACCCAGAACAGACAATCGTTGTCCAAAACGTCCACGGCAGCGCTTTGCCTGCCAACCTTTTCAATGTTTCCATCATAAAAATTCCCCTTTCAATAAAATGGGTAAAACGCGTAAAAATTGAATACAATTCAATTCCTTCTTTTCTATACTTAGTAATAATTTAGGTGTGACATAAAGTTTTATACTTGAAGCAAATATGTCAGAGTAATTTGTTAATTTGTGTTATAGAAGAAACATGTCGTTCTGCCGAGCGCTAATATAGAAACGCATAAGATATTTTAATTCAATAAGTTAGGAACACCCCAAAGCGCCGCCGTAATTACGCATTACGCATTAAGCATTACGCATTAATCAGAACCGTTCCTGTTTCCAGTGGCCGGTGGCGATGTATCCCATCATGAGGAAAACGGTAATAAACGACGCCAGCGGGGAGGCGAAGCCGATTCTGTACAGGGACGCGCCTGCCATCTGGCTGGCAATCCAGGCGAACGGGATTCGCGCTGCAAAAGTTGGAATTACGTTCATCAGCATGGACATGCGGGTGTGCCCGCTGCCATTGAGAAAGCCGTTGCCGGAAAAGACGAATCCCAAAACCAGAATCTCAAAGCAAAACGAACGCATATACTCCGATCCCGCTGCGATAACGTCTGGGTCTCTGGTAAAGATGGAAAACGCCGATGCTGGAAAATACCTCATCCAGACAAAAAGCCCTATGCCAATCAGAGTCGAGTAGAAAACGCTCAGCTTGAAAAACTGCAAGGCGCGGTCGTGCTTTTTCGCCCCGATGTTTTGCGCCGTAATGGGAGCCATCGCCATACCCATCGACATGGCGGGCAGGAGAATAATCCCGTTCAGACGTCCGCAGACGCCGTAACCGGCTGAGGCGTTAAGACCGAATTCGTTCACGATTGCGAAAATAATCATGAACGACAAGTCGATTAAAATAGACTGAATCGCGATCGGCATTCCAATTGCCAGCAGTTTTGTAACGTGCGATTTGTTCAGCTTTAGATTGTTCCAATGGAACTGAAAAATCCTGGGGTGATAATGCAAATAGCCCAGCGTCAAGACGGCTCCGATCGCCTGAGACGCAACGGTCGAAATCGCCGCCCCGGTTGCGTCCAGATGGAAGACGCCGATTAAAACCAGGTCGCCGATAATGTTGCAAACGCACGCCGCGGCAACGCAAATCATGGGATAAATCGAGTTCCCGACGCCGCGCAAAATCCCGGACGGAACGTTGTATCCGATGGTAAAAATCAGCCCGGCGGAACAGATATAGATGTACGTCAGCGCGCCGTTATACGCTTCTTGAGGCGTGTTGATAAACTTTAGCAGTAACGGCGCCAGCGCGAACGCCAAGACGGTCATGACAAGCGTTAAGAGAAAAAACAGCGTCAAAGAAGAGCCGATAAACCGCTGCATCGACTCGTAGTCCTTCTCGCCGAAGTATTTCCCGATAATAACCGTCATGCCGGTTGACAAACCGATAACAAAGAGCATAAGCAGCATCATCGCCTGACCGCCGTTGGCGACGGCGGCGGTTGACTGTGCGCCTGTGCAAAACTGACCGATTACCAGCAAATCCACCGCCATGTACATTGCCTGAAGAAGATTGGCAATAAAAAACGGCAGAGCGAAGGTAAATAGAATTTTAGTTGGCGAACCGACAGTTAAATCTTGTTGTCCATCCATTTTTGATAAGAATTTACGACAGCAGTTCGCCTACCAGCTTCCAGCCTTCTTCTCGATATTGCCCGGTTGCGAGGGCGGATTTTTCGTTATAAGTCGCAGCGCCGCAAGCGGGAACGCCTGTTCCGACCATCAGCCACGGGACGGTGTCGTATGAGTGCGTTTTAGTGCGAATCGGCGTTGGGTGGTCTGGCGTAACGAACATTCTAAACGGTTCGCCGGAACTGGAAAGCGCTTCCCAAATCGGGGCGACGACTTTGGAGTCGATGTCTTGCATGGCTTGAATCTTGTGCTCGACGCTGCCTTCGTGCCCGGATTCGTCCGTCGCTTCCAGATGAACGCAGACCACGTCGTGCGTTTTGAGGGCTTCGAGCGCCGCGGCTGCTTTGCCGGAGAAGTTGGTGTCGATAAACCCGGTCGCGCCGGGAACGATAATGTTGTCAAACCCGATGGAGTTGGCGATTCCGCGCAGCAGGTCAACGGCGGTAATCATTGCGCCGGTTTTACCGTACGTTTCTTTGAACGAGGGAATAACCGGCATCTGCCCTTGACCCCACAGCCAGACGTTGGTTGCCGGCGGCTTGCCCTGCTCTACTCGCTTTTTGTTGACGGGATGGTTGGCGAAAACGTCAATGGATCTATCCATCAGTTCCAGCAACAGTTCCCCGCCGGCGCCCTGCGGCCCGACATGCCAGACGCGCTGGTCTGTATAGTCGTGAGGCGCGAACGTTCTCGTATTTTGTGACAGTGGAACGGTGAATCCCGGAACTTCGCGGAGGATGAGCAGCCCGCGATAGCCGACGCCGGAAATGAACTCCATCGCGCCGGGCGGATAATCGCCAACGACGGCTTCCTGCAGAGCGGTAAGAAGTTCTTTTTGCTCTTCGGAAGAAATATGTCCAGCAGAGAAGGATCGCATGTACTGGTTGATAATGGTCGTCATATTGCAGCGGACAACCCAGTCGTTCGGACCGAGCTTTAATCCCAGCGCAGCGGCTTCCAGCGGCGCGCGTCCGGTGTAGTACAGCGACGGGTTGAATCCCAAAACGCTCAAATTGGCGACGTCTGACCCGGCAGGAAGATTCTTCGGGACGTTATGAGCGACGCCGATTTGCCCCTGCCCTGCCAGCTTGTTCAGACAGGGAATATTGGCGGCTTCAAGTATCGTTTTGTTGTTGAGCGCGGGAATCGGTTCGTCTGCCGCGCCGTCAGGAATAATAATAACGTATTTCATATCGTGTTAGTTGCGAGTTGCGAGTTGCGGCGGCGAGGCGCCGCGTAGCGCCAACTACTGCCTACTGCCTACTGCCTACTGCCTATTGCCTTCATCATCCTCGGTTCCGTCCGAGTCCAGTTCTTTTCGGAACGGCAGGTCAATATGGAAAACGGTTCCGCCTTTTTCCAGCGGGACGCAAGTAACGGTTCCACCGTGTTCTGTAACGACCTTTTTCACGACCGGCAAGCCAAGCCCGGTGCCTTTAGATCCCTTTGTGGAGACAAAAGGCGTGAAAATGTTGTTGATTTGATTGGCGGGAACGCCTGCGCCGTTGTCGGAAACGGAAATGCGAACGTTATTCGGGATTTCTCCCCAGGCGAGGGTAACGCTTACCGCTCCTTGAGGAATGTTTTTTAACGATTCCGCATCGCCCTGAGCGTCTGCAACCAGTTGGCTGACGTGTTCCGCGGCGGCGTCGATGGCGTTGGTAACGAGGTTCAAAATCGCTCTATTAATCAGATTCCGATCAAAATAAAAATCGGGAATTTGCTCGTTTCGAACCCAGGTTAAATTGACGTTGAATTCCTCCGCTCGAGGTTTCATCAGTTCGACGACTTCGTCTACGGCGTCGTTCATGTTGTCCAGTTCCGGTTCCGCCGTTCGTTCTTTACTGAACGTGAGCATGTCCATGACCAGAGACGAAATCTTTCCCTGGTTGCGTTCGACGATTTTCCAGCCTTTGGAAATGAGGTTTTCGTCGTGGGTTTTAAGCCCGGATTCTATCAAATAGCTCCCGCCGCTGACGCCCTGAAGGATGTTTTTGATGTGGTGTGACAGGTTCGCAACCGTCTGACCGATAGCCGCCAGTCGTTCAGACTGAATCATGGCGGAATAGAAACGGATGTCTTCAATGGCAATTGCCGCCTGATGAGCGATCGCGACCATCATTTTGAGGTGGCTTTCGTCAAAATGGGCGGTTTTGATTTGAGACGTGTTTTTGTGCGACGGATTATACAGAGCGCTGTCGTTGGCTTCGGTGTCTATATAAATGACGCCGACGACGCCGTATCGCCCGTCAAGCGGAACGCAGATTGCTTCTTTGACTTTTTGGCTGAGAATGCTGGCGGCCGCTTCAAAACGGGCGTCGTTCATGGCGTTCCTCGATAGAACGCCTTCGTTTTTGCTGGTAACGTAGTCCAGAATTGTTCGGCTGATTGCCATTTTCTCGCTGACGCCCTGTTCTCGAACCCGAAAACAGCGAACCTGAAGTTCGTGCGTGTGCGGGTCTGAAAGGATAATGCAGCCGCGATCCGGATTGATCCACTGGAAAATCAAATCGAGAATCTTCTCCATCAGGTCGTCGATGGAACCGGTCGATTTGAGGGCGGAGGCGGTTTCGTAAACCAGACGCAAATAGGTTTCCGCCTGTTCTGTTTTATCGAGGGAAGAACTGAGGAACGATTGACGGTCTTGAACGGTGAACGCGCGTTCGCCTTCGGAATGACGCATCGTTTGGACGATTTGGGAATGGTCGTCGCAGGGCAGTTCAAAACTGATGCTTGACGCGCCGGAATCGTCCTGGGGTATGTTGGGCGTTTGCGTAAAGAGCAAACAGGTGGCTCCGATTTCGATTTTGTCTCCGCTGTTTATGGCGGTTGTCGAAATGCGAACCTGATTGACAAACGTTCCGTTAGAACTGTTCAGGTCTGTAATCAGAAAGCGTCCGCTATCGTATATAATTCGAGCGTGCTTGCGCGATACTTCCGTATCGTGAAGTTGAACGGTGTTACCCTCTTCCCGCCCAATGGTTTCAACGCGGTTGGGGAGAAGTTCGTAACGGCGCCCCCGGTCTGGTCCTTCGGTAACGTAAAATGATGACACTGCTGTCTCCGCTAAATCTAACGCTATGTTGAACAGAGTAAATTCTTCAACTCGTTAATAACAAAAATATTATATCGTTTTTGAAGGGAATTTCAAGGGCGACTGCACAAGTTTCCCGATTATAAATGAATATGCTCTATGTTAATTTTATCGCCAATAACGGTTACAATCGCAAAGCCGGGCGTTGGAACCCGATAAAACGCCCCGGGATTGAGCCGCAGCGTCCCGTTCGGCTCAATGGAGTAGTCCTCAATATGAGTATGCCCGGTGCAAATCAGATTCCAGCGGCCGCTTTTGACCTCGTTTTCAACTCGGTCAAAAAGATGTCCATGAGTAAACCCGATTTTAACGGATTCCGCCTGGAAGGAACCGAATTCGCCCTGCCAGTCCAGATTGGCGGCTTTAACCGCCTTTTCCAGAGAAATCCATTCGTCTGTATTGCCGCCGACAATATGAGCGTCAAACGGGGCGAGCATTTGAACAATTGCCTCGCCGCCAACGTCGCCGCAGTGGAGTATCGTTTTGACGTCCAGACTTTCCAAAATGCTCAACGCCTCGGAAACCGGACGAACGTTTCCGTGCGTGTCGCTCAAAACGGCAATTTTCATGGTTCGGGTTCCTGAGATTGAGTTTTTGAAACGTTATCCGGCGCAATCGTTTCTATTGAGGTAATCAACTCCGGCGCATCCTGCGCTTTTTGCGCGTCTTTAATTCCCTGCTGACGCATTTGAACGTATCGCCGCGCCTTGCAGGAACACATCATGTTTCTGTATCCCAGCAGTTGGACAAGCCCAATTGCCAGAAAGAAAAAAAGGAAAATGCCGACAGCGGTCAAAAATTGCGTCATGGGGGATATAGTCAGTATGAAGTGTGGGGATTTAATATTAGTGCATAGTGCATAGTGCATAGTGCATAGTGCATAGTGCATAGTGCATAGTGCATAGTGCATAGTGCATAGTGCATAGTGTGCGGGGATCGCTTTGCGTCCTAAGTACTAAGCGCTAGGTACTTGTCGCTCGCACCGAGCCGGAAACGAGAACTCGCTCGCCGTCTGCTGTTTGGATTCTCAGTGCGCCAGTGGGCGTCAAACCGATCAAAACGCCGGAGACGTTTGGCTGCTGGGACTCGTCTGTTTGCGTTACGGTAACGGCTTCTCCCAGCCAGGCGAGTTTTCGTTCCGTTTGACGAACATAGTCGTCAGATCCGTTTTGAACGCTTTGGGCGAGTTGACGAATCTGGTCGTTCCAGCTGTTTTGAAGCCTATTGATTATTATACTCAAATCGACTTCGTTTTGAAGTATTTCTCTGAGAGAAATTGGGGCCAAGGCGTCTGAAATGGAAAAGGACGCATTGGCGTTAATTCCAATCCCGGTGATAAGTTTCCCGTTACAGGCGCTTTGCGTGAGGATGCCGGATAATTTTCGCGCGTTATAGTAAACGTCGTTGGGCCAGTGAATTTTTAACGGGCTGACGTCGGCGTCGTTTTCCAATAAAACGTCTTTGACCAATTCATAGACGGCGTTTCCCGCTGCCAGCGTTATCAGACCGAAAAGGGAATAGTCGGATAAAAACTGCGGCGGCGAATACAATACCGAAACGTATACGCCGCCTATGGGAGAAATCCAGGAACGATTGCGCTGACCAAGTCCGCCGGTTTGTTCCGCTGCGGAAAACCAAACGTCCTGCGAAGACGAATTGCTTTCAGACCAGCGGAGGGCTTCCAGGTTGGTAGAATCAAGAGTTTGATAAGTAAGCAACATCGAAACTAATGGAAACTACCTGTTCTTCAGACGCTGACGAGCGCGATGTAAAATCGGACCAATGCTGTTTTCAGGAATGTTCAATTCCGCGCTGATTTCTTTATACTGCTTTTGTTCAAGGTAAAACAGCTTTACAATCGCCGCTTCGACAGGTGGAAGTTCCGCAAGAAGATTCTCTACTTCGTCGCGGTCGTAAAGGTAATTCAACGCGTCGTCCTCGTCGAAATCTGAAACGTCAGTGGAAAGAACGAGCGAATCCATACGATTATTGAGCAGCTTTACCATTTTTCGTCTGGCTACTACGGTCAAATAAGTTGCCAGAGAACTCTGACCGCGAAAATGACGAAGAACGGCATAGTTGTTTTCAATGAGGGTCATAAAGATTTCATTGCAAAAATCGCCATAATCCTCTGAGGTAAAAGTTTGAGAGGAAGATTGCGCGGTATGCTTCACAACATGGGTAATCAGTCCGATAAAACGATCCACAAAATCTTCCCATGCGCGCGGCTTCTGCTGGAGACAGCGGTCAAGCAAATTGCGGTCAATTTCTGATAACGCCATGTTGGTAGTCCTCGTTGGTTGAATTTAAAAAGTCTGCTAGATCAAAATTTTGAATAAATCCAATGAAATTCCAGACGATATTAAATATATTATATCAGACCATTTGGAAAAATGCAACGGTTTTTGTAAAACTTTCAAAGAAAATTTGAATTATCAGCCAGAATTTTAAGAAAATTCTGATATTGACTGCCGATTGCAGAGATTTTATAACGTCTTGAGGAGTCTGAGATGTGTTCAACGGAAATCTGAATAAAACTCTCTGGAAGACAATTAATAACTCTGTCAGCCCACTCGACGAAAGTAACGCCGGTTGAATCAAAGTATTCCTCTGGACCGAGTTCGAGAAACTCGTCGTCGTCAGCAATGCGGTAGGCGTCAAAATGATAAATTGGACGACGACCGGCAGTGTATTCCTGAATCAGCACGAACGTGGGGCTGGAAACGTCTTGTGGATTCTCGCCGCCTGCTGCAGCAATAGCGCGAACGAGCGTGGTTTTACCGGTTCCAAGAGAGCCTATAAGGGATACAACTGCGCCGTCAGGGATGAAACGTTCAAGCAGCGCACCCAACTTGTAGGTGTCGTCAATGGAGTGAGAATCGAAAGTAATAGTCTCGTTTGACATCGTTTAATAACACTTAATAAAATGTAAAGTAATAAGATGTATTTATAGCGACTTTGTAATAAAAGTCAAGCTGGGGTATAAGAGAACGAATAAATAAAGAGAGTTCAAGAGAAACAAGGATATTCGAAATACAAAAAACCCCGTTATAAACGGGGTTCCTTGATTCACTGGCCTAATCACAGGGTAGATGTACCAGTTACTAATGATAATCGACAATCAAAAATTGATTAACTAGCTTAACTTAGCAAGCGGCAGCAGGAGCGCAAGCCGGGGCCGGATCGCAAGCGGGAGCGCAAGCCGGTTTGCAGGGTTTGCAGCAACGGACCTTCTTTACGCAGGCCGGTTTGCAGAACTTCTTGCAGGGTTTGCAGCACTTGGGAGCGCAGGTCGGAGCGCAAGCCGGTTCAGCCGGGGTGCAGGCCGGTTCGCAAGCAGCGGGAGCGCAAGCCGGTTTGCAGGCTTTCTTGCAGCAGAGCTTCTTGAAGCAGAATTTCTTGCAGGGTTTGCAGCACTTCGGAGCGCAAGCGGGTTCGCAAGCAGCTTCGGTCGGAGCGCAAGCTTCTTCAGCCGGGGTGCAGGCCGGTTCGCAAGCGGGAGCGCAAGCCGGTTTGCAGGGTTTGCAGCAACGGAACAGCTTGAAGCACGGTTTCTTGCAGGGTTTGCAAGTCGGAGCGCAAGCGGGTTCGCAAGCAGCTTCGGTCGGGGCGCAAGCGGGTTCGCAAGCGGCGGGAGCACAAGCGGGTTTGCAGCAGCGGATCTTCTTGAAGCAGAACTTCTTGCAGGGTTTGCAAGCCGGGGCACAAGCCGGGGCCGGATCACAAGCCGGAGCAGCGTCGCAAGCCGGGGTGGCAGCTTCGCAAGCGGCAACAGCCGGAGCGCAAGCCGGAGCACAATCAGCAGCGAAAGAGATGGCGCTAACGGAAACCAAAGCCAAAGCAATCATGGCTACTACGAAACGTTTCATAATGATCATTCCTCCAAAACGTAAAACAAAAATAAAATTTTTAACTTGGCGCTAAGCCATTTACGCGACGCTCTCAATACCCTGTTGTGTGAGCGCCTGTGGTGGTAGGTACCTTGTTCTTTATCGTATTCTATTGGAACTTTACCTGACCAGTTTACCAGTTTTACGAGTGCATGCTCGTTTAACTGTTTTTTGACTTTTGAATAAACTTTTCAGTTTATTCTTTTGTCATTTGCCTATTATTGCTACTTTTTCAAGTTTTGTCAAGTGAGTAGGCGGCAAAATTTGCGAATTTTTTCAAAATTTTCCGGATTTTGTCTAAATTCAAGGCGATTAGTCTTTTCCGAATTACTTTCTCACCTTTTCTTTTTGCCATATAAGCTTAACGCTTATCTTCTCGCTTTCTTTACTAAAAATATAATCTATATTTTCGATTCTTACTACAAATCTTCTTCAAAATTATACTTTTTTTTCTTTCTTTTTGCGGTTTTTGATGATTTTAACGATTTTTCGCTTTGACCTCCTGTTTAATGTAATTTGGGGTAGTCTAAAAACCGGTATTTATTCTTCAGCAGCGAGAAATCTTTCTGCTTCTAACGCTGCCATAGCTCCTGTTCCTGCAGAGGTGATTGCTTGACGATAAAAATCATCGGCGCAGTCGCCTGCGGCAAAGACGCCAGGAACGCTGGTTGCCATTCTGTGCGGGTAGGGAAGCTGAACGTAACGTTTTTCTGTCAGGGCGATTTTGCCTTGTAAAAACGCTGTGTTTGGCGTGTGCCCTATAGCACAAAAAGCTCCGGAAATATCTATCGTCATTTCTTGGTCTTTAACTGTAGTACTTTTTAATTTTAAATTCGTTAAACCATCTGTGTCATTTCCAATAAATTCTACAGGAACTCTGTTAAAGAGGATTTCAATCTTCTCGTTGTCGAACGCTTTCTTTGCCATGGCTTTTGACGCGCGGAACTCGTCTCGACGATGAATCAGGTATACTTTGGAGGCGAAGTTCGTCAGATATAGCGCTTCTTCGATTGCGCTGTCGCCGCCGCCGATAACAGCCAAGGGCTTATTGCGGAACCGAGGCAACGCCCCGTCGCATACGGCGCACGCGCTCACGCCGCGGTTTTTGAACTGTTCTTCCGATGCCAGCCCCAGCCAGTTTGCTCTGGCGCCGGTGGCGATAATAATTGTCTGAGCCAAGCAAGTTTCGCCTTCGTTGTCTGTAAGCTTGAACGGTCGCTGAGTTACGTCCAGATCAACGATTTCAGCGGGAATGATGCGAGTTCCGAAATTGGTTGCTTGCTGACGAATCAGCTCGACCAGTTCTGGTCCTGTAATGGACGCTCCTTCCGCATGCGGCGCCAGCATATACGAGCGTTCTTCTCCGATAGCGGATTTCAAATACGCGCCAACGTCCCCATGGGGAAATCCGGGATAATTCTCGATTTCCGTTGTCGTGTACAATTGCCCCATCGGCAGATTATTTGCCAGCCGGTTTTCTTCGGTATAGGAACCTTCGTAAACGACAGGATTCAGATTCGCTCTGGCGGCGTAAATAGCGGCAGACCACGCAGCCGGTCCGCTGCCGATAATCACGATTTTTTCTATAGTGTCAGACATGAAAAACTCCAAGGGTTAGGGGTATGTTATCAGACGTCCCCAAATATTATATCGAAAACGAAAAGTCTGAAAAGGGCGTAGGGGGTTGAATTAATAATTAATTGATATACAATAACCATATCGATAAAAAAATAGCTATTTGACGCTGCGGGATATAATCCAATCGAGAAGATATGCAAAAGAATTACAAAATAAACGGAATGCACTGCGCGGGCTGCGCCATGCGGCTGGAATTGGCGGTGAAGAAAGAACCCGCATTTCAGAACGTCGCGGTCAGCATTCTGACCAATATGCTCAGCCTGGAATTTGACGAGAACGCCCTCTCCCCCAGCGCTGCGGATGCGCTTATAATTAATATCGTCGAAAAGACGGGGTTTGAAGTTGTTCAGGAAAAGCCAGAGGAACCGGCGGCGTCTGAAAATGCTGAGTCTGAGCAGGTTGAAAGTTTAGAAAATGCCCCCAGCTGGATTCAAAAGCTGTCAGCCGCCGGCTGGGGACTGTGGATTTCCATAGCGTTTCTCGTTGCGTTGATGTACGTCGCGATGGGGGCGATGTTGGGGGCGCCAATGCCTGCTTTTTTGCAGGATATGCGAGTTGCTGGAATTGTCGAGCTTGTTTTGGCGATTCCGATTTTGATAATTAACCGCGAGTTCTTTGTTCAGGGATTGGCGTCGCTGTGGCGCGGCAGCCCGAACATGGACGCGCTGGTTGCGCTGGGGTCAGGGGCGTCGATTCTATATTCCGTCTTTGTTTTGATAAACCGGATTGTAAACCCCGCCGCTTCGGGGCATTATTATTTTGAGTCGGCGGCGATGATTCTGGTCGTGATTTCCGTTGGTCGCGCTTTGGAAGGGATAGCGAAACAGCGAACGACGTCGGCGATTGAAGCCCTGCTCAAGCTGACGCCCCGTCAGGCGCACGTATTAATTAACGGTCAGATTGAAGACGTACCCGTCGAGAGCGTTCAGGTCGGAGCCGTGGTTGTCGTCAAGCCGGGCGAGTCGATTCCGGTTGACGGCGTTATTCTCCGCGGGGAATCGGATATAGACGCGTCCGCTCTGACCGGCGAGCCGCTGCCGGTGGAACGTCGCCCGGGAGACGAGGTTTCTGCCGGGACGGTCAACCAGTCGGGCGTTCTGGAAATCCAAACGGTTCGAGTCGGCGCGGACTCTACTCCCGCTCAAATTGCGAAGATGGTCGAAGCCGCTACAGCGGGAAAAGCCCCGCTCTCTCGTCTGGCGGATAAGGTTTGCGCCGTATTTGTCCCGACGATTTTGTCGCTGTCGGTTCTCGCCTTTGCATACTGGCTTGCCGCCGGGCAGACGGTTGAGTTCGCCTTGACGTGCGCTGTGGCGACGCTGGTTATTTCCTGCCCGTGCGCGCTGGGATTGGCGACTCCCACTGCCGTCATGGTTGGGCTGGGCGAGGCGGCAAAGCGAGGGATTCTGTTTAAGTCCGCCGCCGCGCTGGAATCGTTCGACCGCGTTGATACCGTCGTATTCGACAAAACCGGGACAATAACCCAGGGCGCGCCGTCTGTCGGAAACGTCTTCACAACCGGCGCCGTTACCGCAGACGCCCTGCTCTGCTGCGCTGCGAGTTTGGAATTCTGGGCGAGCGACGCTCTGCACCCCTTGGCGGCTGCTATTGTTAATGAAGCGAAAAGACGGGGCTTGAGTTATCCCCAGCCGTCTGACGTTCAATTGTTTCCCGGCAAAGGCGTTTTTGGAACGGTTAACGGGAGCGTTTGGACGCTGGGGTCTGAACGGTTCATGATAGAACGGGAGATTGCGGTTCCGCAAGAAGTCAAGGACAAGGCGGAAGAGTATGTTCAGTCCGGCTTGCGTCCAATTTGGATGGGGAAAGACGGCGCGGTTGTCGGGCTAATTTCAGTTTGCGATACGCTCAAAGCGGACGCGGCGGACGCTGTTGGTCGATTGCGGACAAGCGGTCGACGCGTTGTCCTGCTCACCGGCGACAATCAGCGTTCCGCTCAGACGATTGCGCAAGCGGCGGGAATCGAGACGGTGATCGCCGACGTCCTGCCGGGTCAGAAGGCGGAATCGGTTGCGGCTCTGCAGAAGTCGGGAAACGTCGTTGCCATGGTTGGAGACGGCATCAACGACGCGGTCGCGTTGGTTCAGGCGGACGTTGGCGTCGCCCTGGGAACGGGCGCGAACATTGCGGTGGAATCCGCCGACGTCATCTTGCAGCGTCCAGACGTGAACTGCGTCCCGGAAGCGCTGCGAATCAGCCGGGCGGTCGTCGTCAACATCAAACAGAACCTGTTTTGGGCGTTCTTCTATAATATTATCGGAATCCCGATTGCCATGGGGCTGTTCTACCCGGTCTTCGGTTGGACGCTTTCCCCCATGATCGGCGCCGCCGCCATGAGCCTGTCGAGCATCTGCGTCGTCCTCAACGCGCTGCGACTGAAAACAAAGACATGACGCGGACTGAGCGCCGAAGGATTGTAAGCCGCAAAGAACGCAAAGAACGCATAGTTTTTAAAACTTTGCGAACATCCTCCGCTCCTCCGCGTCTCCGCGTGAGGTTTTCCACAGACTTGTCCCCTATTTCCTCGCCAAGAGCAGGATTTTGGATAGTATCTCGGCGGTTTTGGGGTCGTCGTCGGCGAAGGGGAGGAACATTCGTCCGCGGGTTTGGGAATGGACGGCGACGATGTCCAGCATCCCGGCTGCGCTTTGATGGCAGACGCCGCTGCCCAGGTGGACGGAGTAGTCC
>JAFZAL010000192.1 GCA_017557195.1 Thermoguttaceae bacterium
AAACGCTGCATTCGTGTTCAATGCGTTCTGACATAATGATTTCCATCGGGTTGGAGTGCATGGGGAAAGATTGGACGTCTGGGAAAGACGCCGTCTTGCGTCCGGCTGAAACCGTTTTACCGCGAACGCTTCAGCCCCCCCGATTGCAAGATAAAAATATTTTACACGACGACCCGATTTTGTAAAGAGAGGGGGGGAGATTTTTTTAGACAGTAGGGAATAGGGAGTAGGGAATAGGGAGTAGGGAATAGGGAGTAGGGAATAGGGAGTAGGGAATAGGGAGTAGGGAATAGGGAGTAGGGAATAGGGAGTAGGGAATAGGGAATAGGCCGCAGCGCGAAACGCTTCCGCTAGAACCGCATTAGCGGTCCAATATTAATAGCCGCCCACACGATGGGAGCTAATCCGCGGTGCGAAGACGTACAAAAGCGTCCTGGTTATTGTTTATCGTCAGGGCGGTTCAAGAAATAACCTCTGAAAAGAAACGCTTTAATCGACTTGTCTGGAAGAGTATTAATGACCTCTAAATAGTCAATATAAGAATCATTCGCAGTATCAGTCCTTGATGTTAAAAAATCATTGACGGTTTTATATTGTTCCTCTGTTAGAGAGGAACGCGCCTCTGACAATTTCTTATTAAACTCTTCTGGAGTATAAAATACTGTATATTCTGGCTTCTCAAACAGAAGAAACATGAGGGCAGATTTTATTATGAAATTATTATATCTTACAGCATCGTCTTTGGAAAGTTGAGCAACAGATTCTTCAATACTTAATTTTTCAGAATGAACTTTTTTATAAACCTGTAAATCTAATGCAATAAATTCGTTTAAATGTTCATCATTTAAATATACGCTCCCCAGATATCCAGCATTAAAAATGTAACCGCTCTTATACGCTTGCGCTTTTTCTTCTAAAGTCTTGGCAATTCCAGGATATATCTCTTCGGCTTCGTGAATTGCTTGAGTATGCAGAAACGCTGTAACTGACTGCTTCGGCGTTTGCTTCAGATTCGTAAAGAGTGAACAAATAATAATTATAGCTGTACAAATATAGAAAAAGTATGTGGATAAAGCATTCCAAAACTTTTTCTTGAAACTCAATTTGCCAAACTGTTCATATACAGGAAACATTGCCTTTTGGAATGCGGGCGAGAGATTTCCAAAACGATTCCAAATTGTTCGACGCGGAACCAGACTTTGTTTCATGATATAGGTTGTTTTTTTATCAGAATCGTTATATTGCTTTTCAAAATAGATAATGGAACTAACGGTTCCCCATCCCTGTTTATTAAAATAACAAGGGGTAATTTGAACATCGTCTGAACGTTTTTCCCGAATCACTTTTTCCAGTTTACCAAAAAAGGAAAGATCGATTTTCTGAATATCTGGGATAAGAAAAATCAATTTTTGCAAATCGGTAATATTCATTAATGTAAACTGAATTTCCCAGCTAAGACCTGCAGTATCGCCAATGCGAAGCGCTATCAGCTTTGCATCTTTAGAAAGCTTTATTACGGTATTTTGCCATTCTGCTATCAGCGCTTCATTTTGAGAAAACTTTATTTCGGAATTTTGACATTTATCGTCTTTAACATAAATACGATATCCCCCCAGCGGAGGAATTTCATCTTTGGGACTGCCAATAGCAACCGTTTTACCGATTGGAGAAAGGGAGTTAACAAGAATCTCTTCTTCAGTTTGAGATGTGAACTTTATAATTTTGGAAGTATCTGCCTTAAAACTGCGAAGGTATAAGACATAGGAGAATTTAAGAGGAATGTCTGATGAACTTAACTCATTTGAACGTATTGAATATAATTTCGTTCTATTAAACAGTTTCATTGACCAGGGGATAAAGATTATTGACATAATCACAATGGTGGGAATAGCGCCTAACATTCCCCAAATTTGTTCTTGAGAATGAATAGGTGCATAATAATATGGGATAGATAATCTCAGAAATGGCGTTTCCTTTTCTAATACAAGAGAAATAATCTCATAAAGCAATATCAAGCCAATGATTCCAACAATAAAAGCGCATAAACCGTACAACCAGCAAAATAAGCGTCGCTTCTCAGGTTTCATTATGTAATCTCCTTTTGTATTTTAATAATTTATATATTCAACTTTTTATTGTGACTTGCTGCGAGGGCAAGTTTAGGGAATGACAACAACTTTTTTTGTTTTCCAATTTAATACGTTCCTGTCCGGCGCCGCGCCGCAACAATCTTGTCGAAATGAAACAGAACGCTTTTACGTTGACCGGATGTTCTTGTCGTTTTTTTACACATTTCGTTAAAATTGTTACATAATATAGGATTCAATAAACGATTCTCGGAAAACTCTCCCGATAATGCATGGATGGGGCCAGGTTATTGTTCAATATCTTTGAATCTCATAATGTACCCCCCTCTGAAAAGCAACGCTTTTACCGAATCATCTGGCAGCTTACTAATAAAATCTATGTACTCATAAAATTGTTTCTTCGAGTAATCAGAATATGATGATAAAAATTTATCGACGGTTTCATTTTGTTCCTTTGTTAAAGAAGACCTCGCCTCCATCAATTCATTTTGAAACTCTTCTGGCGTAGTAATTGACGTGTATTCAGGATCGTCAAGCTTAAGAACCATAAGAACCGATTTTATTATATAATTATTATATTTTATTGCGTCCTCTTTTGGAAGTTGAGCAATAGCGAAGTCCATTCCGCAGATATCGCTTTTTCTATTAAAAAGATTATTATAAACCTGTAAATCTAAACCGACAAATTCAATCAAATCTTGATCGCTTAAATATTTGCATCCCAAATGTCCATTTTCTAACATATAACCTCGCTGCCTTTCATGGGCTCTTTGCGCTAACATGTTAGCAAGTTTAGGGTATCTCTGTTCAGCGTTGTGTATCGCTTCAGAATAATCCGCCGATGACGTTGTAAATGGTTGTTGAAACCATTGTTCCAAATATAAATTCCAATTCAAATAGAATGAACAAATAATAATTGCTGTTAGAATGTAAAAATTGTATGTGGACAAAAAATTACAAATCCTTTTCGTGAATCTTAGTTTGCCAAAATGTTTATATACTGGAAACAGCGCCTTTTGGAATGCGGACGAGAGATTTCCAAAACGATTCCAAATTCTTCGACGCGGAATCGGGCTTTGTTTCATGGTATAGGTTGTTTTTTTATCCGTATTGTTATCTTGCTTTTCAAAATAGATAATAGAACTAACAGTTCCCCATCCCTGTTTATTAAAAAAGCAAGAGGAAGTTTGAACATCGTCAGGACGACAATTCAGGATTGTTTCTTCCAGCCTGGCAAAAAAGGCAAGATTGGTTTTTTCAATATCAGGGATAAGAAAAATCAGTTTTTGCAAATCGGAAATATTCATTATTGCATATTTAATTTCCCAGCCGAGATTTTCAGTATCTTTAATGCGAATCGCTGTCAGTTCTGCATCTTTAGAAAGCTGCATTACGGTATTTTGCCATTCCTCGTCTGAAACATTAATATAACATCCTCCTAACGGCGGGATCGAATTTGCGGAACAGCCTATAGCAACCGTTTTACCGATTGGAGAAAGGGAATGAACAATAATCTCTTCTTCAGTTTGAGATGAGTTCTCTGACAATAATGAAGTTTTCAACTGTGTATCAGAACTGTGAAGATACAGGACATAGGGGAATCCAGGCGGAATGTCTGACGAGCTTAACTCTTTTGCACGTATTGAGTATAGTCTGGCTTGATTAAACATTTTCAATGACCAGGGAATAAAGAATAACACGGCAAACGCCATGATGATTAAAGAGATAATCAATATAACCAGTTGATGCTGAGATGAAGTGGAAATATAAACATACGGGGCGGGTTCATTATTAAACAATGGCGTTTGTATTCCCAAAATATACTTAAAAAGAAGAGTACAAAAACTTTTAAAACCTATGAACGTAAAATATAGCGCGAAACAGCCGTAAAGAAAACATAACCAGTTGCGTTTCGATATATCCATTATGTAATCTCCTTTTGAATTTTTGAGAATATGTTATTCAATTTTATTATTGTATCATGCCATGGGGACGCGTCAAGGGGTAAGAATAGTTTTTCTTTCCGCATTTCGAATTCTGCCCGCCCCCCTTGCTTTCTCTTGACTTTTGGTATACAATAACCGATACGTATAATTTATAATAATATATAGTTAAATGGACAGTCAGCGCGAACGTATTCAGGACGACTTGCGCGGCGTTATCGAAGGAACTGTCGATTGCGACAATTCGACAACGCTGCTGTACTCAACCGATGGGAGCATTCATCAAGTAACTCCCCTGGGGGTTGTTTGTCCTCGTCATTGGCGAGACGTGGTTCAGGTAATCAACTACGCCCGAGACCGCGGTCTGAGCGTTCATCCCCGCGGAGCTGGCAGTTTTCTAGCTGGCGAGTCGCTCGGGACGGGGCTTATCCTGGATTTCTCCCGATTCATGCGCCGCGTAATCGGCATTCAAGACAATATCATTCGCGTTCAGCCCGGCGCAGTTCGAGAGCGGATCAACGCTGGTCTTCGTCCGTTAGGGCTAACCTTCGGTCCAGACGGCGGCAACCTGCTGGCGTCAACCATCGGCGGACAGATAGCCGTCAATTCAGCAGGCGGAAGCTGGCTCAAATACGGCGCGCCCGCCAGCCTTCTGACTGGAATCAAAGCTGTTCTTGCCGACGGAAATCTGGTTCATTTTGATAAAGACTGCGCTCAAAACGCCCCGGCTGGCTCGCCGCTGGCGGAACTGACGCAGCGATTAAAAAAAGTCTACGAAAAGCATGCGGCTCTTATCGACGCCACGCCGGAAAGAAGCTCTATCCATCACGCCGGCTACAATCTGACGGCTCTGCGAAACGGCAGTATTAATTACTTGCGTCTGCTTGCCGGGTCTGAGGGGACGCTGGCAGCGTTTACAGAGCTGGAATTGCGCGCTGAGCCAATTCCGAATCACACAACGGCGGTTTTGTTTTTCTTTGACTCAATTCGCAAAGCCGCCCTGGCGGCAAAGGACGTCATTCATCTGAATATTGATTCCTGCGATTTGATGGACAGACGTCACTTGCATCTGGTTTCGGAAACGGATACCCGAATCGATCTGCTTGTTCCTCCGGAAGCGGAAGCGGCTCTGTTGATTTTCTGCTCCGCTCAAACGCAGGTTGACGTTCGCGCCCAGCTGCGAACGCTTAACGAGCATTTGTGTCTGTATAACAATTGGGCGTTTGCTGAAAACTATTCATACGACGAACACGAGCTGGAAATATACCGTCTAATACGCAACAGCATTCAGCCAACCCCCAACGAAACGCGGCTTGTCGAACCCGTTTCTTACGTAGACGACGTTACAGTAAACCCGCACCGGCTGGACGAGTTTCTGGCGGAACTGCTCGCGTTGATGCAGTCCGAGGAAATCAGTTCGTCGATTTACTGTCACGCTCCGCAGGGACAGATGTGTCTTCATCCGTTTTTGAACCTTCACGAACAGAAAGACCGCGACAAGCTGCTGTCGTTTGCCTCCAAATATTATGAATTGGCGTGGAAATACGGCGGATACATCGGTCGAGAACACGGCAGCGGAATCAGTCGGCAGTATTATCTTAAACAGCAAAGCAGAGAATATTACGAAGTCTATCGAGACATCAAACTCGCTTTTGACCCGGATTCTCTTTTCCAGCCTGGAAAGATTATCGCGCCGGACGATTCCCCGCTAACGCTCAATCTGCGAGCGGATTATTCCAAAACGACAAAGGAAATTACAGAAGCCAGAAAAGTTCCGGAAGTCGTTGAACCTGGTTTCATTTCCTCAAAAGAGTCAAAAAAAAGAAGGAAGTCGGAAAAGGACAAGCAGTCTGCGTCGTCCGAGAATTCTCAGCAGTCTCAAACTCCAGAGGAAATCGAACAGTCAGAACAATCCGAACTGAATTCAGTAAAACGTCAGTCTGAACCGGAAAAGCTTGAGGATTTAACGGTGCTTCAAATGGACTGGCGTCAGGAACAGGTTTTTCGAGACTGCTTTACCTGTAACGACTGCGGTTCGTGCCGCAGTCAGGATGCCGGGCGCCGCGCCTGTCCTCTGTTTCGTCAGGATTTGCGAGAGACGATTTCGCCACGCGCCAAGGCTAACCTGATTCGCGCTTTTGCGCTGAAACAGCTGGAATTGCCGGAGCTGCTTTCCAGCGAAGTTAAAGAGATTATCGACAGCTGCTTTAACTGCCGTTCGTGCCAGTTTGAGTGTTCGCTTCACACGCCGGTTCCCAAAATGATTCTTCAGGCGCGCAGCGCTTACGTTTCCGCCATGGGGCTGGGCTTTTCCGACAAACTTATTGCCCAGTTTGACAAGCTGAGCCGATTGGCGATTGCGACTCGTCCTTTTGCCACGGCTGTTCTCAAATCTCCGTTTTGCAGGATGATTCTGGAAAAGACGCTGGGGATTTCGTCGGCAAGAAAAGTTCCGCCGATTCCCGCTCGTTCTTTTTTGGACGAATATCAGCAATTTGACATTCGATATCAGGACTATAACCCTGAATCCGGAGCCAGGCGGGTTTTCTTCTTCGTTTCGGCATTTGCAAACTACCACGACGTTGCCTTGGCTGAAGCCGTCATGAAGGTTCTGCAGTACAACGGCGTTGAAGTCGTTTGCAGCGTCAATCAAAAGCCGTCCGGGCTGTCCGCATTGACGATGGGAATGAGAGACAAAGCCGCAGCGCTGGCGCGTCACAACGTCAACATTCTGGCTGACGCGATTCGAGATTCCTGCGATATCGTCTGCGTCGAACCGGCGGATACGTACTGTATCAAGTACGAATATCCGGCTCTGCTGGACAGAGACCCTGACGCCCGACTGGTTTCTGACAATATTTACGACATGAGCCAATACCTTTGGACGCTGCATCTCAACGGCAAGCTCAATTTGAAATTTCAGCCAATCAACATGACTCTCGGCTACCACGCCCCGTGTCGTTTGCGCGCTTTGAATATTGGTTATCCGACAGTCAATTTGCTTCGCCTCATTCCCAGTTTAACAGTCGAAACGATTGAAGCCGGCTGCTGCGGAATGGCGGGGCTTTATGGAATTCAGGCGAAGAATTACTATAACTCCATCAGGATTGGAATGCCGTTGATTACTCAGCTCCGCAAACCTGCCATTCAAGCTTCAACAACGGATTGCTCCAGCTGTCGAATTGCAATGGAGCATAAATCTACCAAACCATGCGTTCATCCGATTAAAATCCTCGCCTGCGCGTACGGAATCATGCCGGAAATTATCGAAACGCTTCGGCGTCCGGCTCGTGACAACGTGTTGACCTAACCCCATCTGGAGATTTCCTGCAATGAAAAAACAATTTGACCTGACAAACAAAAACGCCTGGGTAACAGGCGCGAGCGTCGGAATTGGGCGCGCGTACGCAATCGCCCTGGCAAAAGCCGGCGCCAACGTCGCCGTTGTAGACATTGACGACCGAACCGGAGAAAAGACGGCGGAAGAGATTCGCACTCTGGGCGTGAAAAGCGTTTTTATTCATTGCAACGTCCGCAATCCGGTTGAAGTTGACGCTATGGCGGATAAAGTCGTCGAAACGTTTGGACGTCTGGACATTGCCGTCAACAACGCTGGAATTGGGATTCTTGGACCGGACGAATCCTATCCATTAAGCGACTGGGAAAAGGTGATTGGCGTTAACTTTACCGGTTCCTGGCTTTGCTGCGCGGCGGCTGCCAGAAAGTTTATCGCTCAAAACAAGGTTGATAAAAAACCGCTGGGCGGGAAGATTATCAACACCGCCAGCATGTCCGCGCGCATCGCCAACTGCAACGCCTCCTACGACGGCTCCAAAGGCGGCGTGGTCGAAATGACGCGCGCTCTCGCCGCTCAATGGGGACGTCACAACATCAACGTCAACTGCATCAGCCCCAGCTATATCTTGTCGCCCATGCACGCCAGCACGCCGGTGGAAGTCCGAGAGAGAATCCGCTCCCTCACTCCCATGGGATACATGGAACGTCCGGAAGACCTGGCGGGACCGGTTGTCTTTTTGGCGTCCGATGCGTCCAACTACGTTACCGGCGTTGACCTGCTCGTTGACGGCGGTCACACGCTCAACGCCTGGCTGACGCCGCTGGGCAGAGACGTCCCGCCGCGTGTTTCCCCCGAAGAGGAAATCAAGTCGCTGGTTCACGACATGAACGCTCTGGAAGTTCCCTGTAACGAAGACGGAATCAATTTTGACTATCATCCTGAAATCGCCAACGCCTATAAAGCCGCGTTTGGAATCAAATAAACCCAAATCAAAACGAAATGAAAAGACTATTATGGAAGCGGTTTCAAGCCGCATTGGAAAACAAGGAAAGAGTCCTTATAACGTCGCACGTCAACCCTGACGGAGACGCCTTGGGCAGCGAACTGGCGGCGGCGGAACTCGTCGAGTCCTTCGGCTGCAAAGCGAAGATATACAACGTCTCGCCTACGCCCGGCAATTTGACTTTTCTGGATCCCAAAGGGAAACTGTTCCGACCGTGGACGCCTCGCTGTACGGCATCCTGGATTCGGAAGAACTTCGATGCGGTCTTGGTCGTTGACACCTCGTCGCGCTCTCAGCTTGACAAGGCGGCAGACCCGATTGTCGATTCCGGCGTTCCGCTGATTATCGTTGACCATCACACCGTTGGGGACTCCTTCAACGCAGCGCTGTTTTCCAATCCCCTGGCGGACTCGACGGGGCTGCTAATCGCTCAGGCGTTTGACAAACTCAAAGTCCCGATGTCGCCCTCCGCGGCGCAGGCGCTTTTCACCGCCATCTGTACAGACACCGGCTGGTTCCGGTTCCCGTCTGTTACAGACGCGACGTTCAGCGTTACAGCAAAACTGGTCGCCGCCGGAGCCGTTCCGTCGGTCTTGTACGCTTCCCTGTTTGAGAAATTCCCGTTCGCCCGGCTCAAAATGATGGGCGTTTACATGAACAACGCTCAGCAGTATTTCGACAGCAAAGTAATTCTCACGTACGCAAAACGTTCTGATTTTGAACGCTATGACGCCAAGCACAGCGATCTGGAAGGGGTTATCAACCAGTTTCTGACCGTTGCCGGCGTTCACGTCGCGATTTTGCTTTCAGAACAAATCAATACCGAAGGCAAACTGTACGTCAAGGCAAACTTCCGCAGTAAAAGCGACTACAACGTCGCTCAACTGGCGCGAACTTTTGGCGGCGGCGGACACGTCAAAGCCGCCGGCGCCTCCATTTACGGGATGTCGCTGGAAGAAGCCGTTGACGCCATACTTAAAGAATTAAGCGCTAAATTTTGAGTGGTAAGTTGTAAGTGGTAAGTGGTAAGGACGCAAGCGGAAAACAGTGGTAAGTATTAAGTGGTAAGTGGTAAGGACGCAAGCGTTTTTCAAACTTTTCACTTACTACTAACTACTAACCACTTACCACTAACCACTTACCACTAACCACTACTCCCTACTCCCCATTCCCTACTCCCCATTCCCCATTCCCTACTCCCTATGTTTTGGCAAGATAAGGTCATCGTAATCACCGGCGGTTCCAGCGGGCTGGGCAAAGAACTGGCTCAGGCGTTTGGAAAGGCTGGCGGAAAAGTCGTCATCGCTGCGCTGGAACCGGAAATTGTAGACGTTGCTGTTACAGAGCTTCAGCAGGAAGGAATCGACTGCGCTGGTCTGGCGTGCAACGTTACGTCAGACGAGGACGTCGAAAAACTCAAGAGTTTCGTTCTGGACAAGTACGGCAAAGTTGACGTCCTGGTCAACGTCGCTGGCAGAACGGATCGCGGAAAGATGCTGGACTGGACGGCGGACAAGTTCGAGAAGGTCATGAAGCTCAACTTCTTCGCTCTGGTTCGTGTAACGCACGCCTTCTTGCCGGAACTGCTCAAAACGCAGGGACGAATTATCAACATCGGGTCGCTGGCGTCGAAATCGGCGTCACGCTGGACGGGCGCGTACCCGACGTCCAAACACGCCGTCGCCGCGTACTCTCAGCAGTTAAGACTGGAACTCGGCTCGCAGGGCTTGAAAGTCCTGCTTGTCTGCCCCGGTCCGATTGCCAGAGAGACGGAACGACTCTATCCGTTAGAGGGTTTGGAAGACTTGCCGGAATCAGCGCGTCGTCCCGGCGCTGGGGTTAAAGTCAAAAAGCTCGACCCGAAAAAGCTGGTCGCCGCCATTCTCAAGGCGTCAGAAAAAGGGCTTCCGGAACTCGTCATGCCCTGGAAAGCCCGACTTCTCTTTGCAATCCAGCAGCTCTTCCCCCGCCTGGGCGACTGGCTGGTTCAGAAGAATACCTAGCGCGAAGCGCGTATCAAGAGTGAATATCTATCAACGTTTATTCACTCTTGTTTTTTTGTGTTTTCGTAAATTTAAAGTAAATGCAGAATTTGAATCATCGGAGGAAAATCATGGAATACGAATATGATTATTTTATCAGTTACGCCCACGAAGACAATAAATTAAAGGTCGGAAATACAGGTTTCGTCGATGAATTTGTAGAAAAACTGCGAAATTCCAGTGAACACAAGAGTATGTTCGACGAGGAAGTGAAGGTGTTCTTCGACACGGATGAAATTCGTGATATGGACGACTGGGATATCCGCATCCGTTCCAGCTTGGCTAAATCACGATTTTTCATCGTGTTTTTGTCGCCCAATTATTTCAAGAGCGTTTACTGCGCCAAGGAATTCGACTG
Source organism: Thermoguttaceae bacterium (assembly GCA_017557195.1). Classification (GTDB taxonomy): domain Bacteria; phylum Planctomycetota; class Planctomycetia; order Pirellulales; family Thermoguttaceae; genus RUG11551. Next base: position 10,732 of record JAFZAL010000192.1, read on the forward strand.
GTGGATGCAGCATGAAATGCACCGTCGCCTCCTAAGGGAGGGCGCTGCTCCTATGATAATCCGCAATGTCAACAATATATTTAATGACAATGTGGACCCGCTTCCTGAAATTCCGCCAGATTTACAGGCTCAATTCCCCAACTGGATTAAGCAGATCAGAGCATATCAGTTTCGTAACTTTGACATGCACGATTTACAGCGTGCGAAAATCGATGAGACGCTGCAAGCCTTGCGCATGGCAATAAACGATAAGGTATTCAAACAGAAAGTTGCTGAGGAATCCCCAATCAACGCAGATTATCCGAGGTATAACGAAAACTTCGTCGGGCGACGTGAAAATCTTCGTTTGCTGCGTCAATCGCTTAGTACAATGTCTACCACAGCCATCTCAGCAGTCAACGGTTTGGGGGGAATCGGTAAAACGGAACTTGCGCTTACCTACGGTCATACTTTCGCGTGGGATTATGGACTGGGGCTTGTCTTTGCCAAATGTGAGAATGAATACTCTCTTGATACCGTGCTTCTCACCTGCGGAATTGCCCAATTACACGGTATAAAATTTGGGGACGACTCAAACCAACAGGAACTCACGAACCAACAGAAGCTCACAATTTTGTATAGTGAACTTAAAAATAAAATTAAAAGCATTGAGGAGCGCAATAAGGAGAAGAACAACGAAGGCAACAGGATTGACAGAACCCTTGGGACTCATCTTCTCCTCATTCTGGACAATGTAAACCGGCTAGAACTGGTTTCTCAGGAACGCCTGGATAAATTACCCTCTTTCTTCCATGTGATCATAACGACTCGAGAATCCGCTAACGAATTTCCACACATTCACACCGAATCGGTGGATCGTTTGGACGAAGATGAGGCAGTTGAACTGTTGAGTAACCTTCGTTCGTTCGGAAACGATCCACAGGAAGCGGTTGCGGCGCGAAAAATCGCTAATCTGCTGGATGGCTTCACACTGGCAATCGAACTGACCGGTTCGTACCTGAAAAAATGTCCGCGAGTGACGTATCAAAAACAGTATGAACGCTTAAGCGCCAACATCTCGAACACGATGCAAACGATGGTTGACAAAACGAAGGAACTCCGGCGTCATCATGCCCAGTGTATTTCGGTCGTTTTGGACTCCACGCTTTCAGCTCTTACCGACAACGCTCGCAAAGCCCTTAAATTTGCAGCTCTGATGTCCCCTGATGCAGTTGGATTCGACTGGCTTCCGAAACTGGTTGGTCTTAATGAAGATGAGGGCTTCGAAGTTTTGGACGAGTTGACCGGATATACTCTCCTCATGCCATTAGGGGGAGAGTCGAGTATCGCCCGAATTCACCGTTTAGTAGCTGAAACTCTAAAGATATCTGAAGAGGAACAAAAGGAAATCATAGCCAAAATCCGAGCCAAATGCAGTAATTTGCTTGAAGAAAGTGGGCAATTCTGGTCTGACTCAAAAAATTACTGGAATATTACTCCTGTTACAGAATATCTCAAAATGGTAGGCGAAGCGCTCGAGGCATCGGAGAATCCAGAGCAGGAAATTGACTGGGATCTTACCTGGATGATAAGTACTGCCGGGAATATTCTTAAATCTCTCGAAAAAATAAACGAGGCCTATGAGGCATACCTTTTATGTTTCAAAATTTGCATTAAGCGTCATAATTCTTTTCCTGGCAATACTGACGTCGATCAGGATTTTCGTATATCGCGCGACTATCTTAATGAATTGCTTGCAATCCTCACTCTTCGCGGCGAGAAGGAGAAAGCAGCCGGAAATGCCAACATCGCACAAGACTTGACAGAGAAGGTTCAGAAACTCGAGTCGATACTCCATGACACCGAAAAAGAGATCGAACCAGAGCATGATTTGAGCTCTTCGAGCGATAAAGCTGATGATATGGAGACTCGCGACGAGAATACACGTCCACAGAGCGCTCAGGAAGTCCCGCAGCAACAGATCGACAGCATGCAGGAAAATGATTGGGCTAATGGTAATGCCCATGGCGGAGCGTATGATTATGACTATTATATCAGTTACGCTCATGCGGACAATCAATCAGTAGATGGTTATCCGGGGTTTGTCGATGTATTCGTGGAGAAACTGAGAAATTCCAAAGAACATCAGAGGATGTTTGGTGGAAAAGTATCTATTTTTTACGACAAGACAGAAATTCATGATATGTCTGATTGGAACCAGACTTTTCGTAACGGCTTGGCTCGTTCGCGATTCCTTATCATGCTTATATCGCCGAATTACTTCAAAAGTGAGCAGTGCGCCTGGGAGTTCGACTGGTGGATGAAGCATGAAATGCGTCGTTGTCTCTTGGGTGAAGGCGCTTTACCAATGTTGATAGTTTCTGTCGAGCATTTGTCCAGTTATGAAGTGGATCCACTCCCTGTAATTCCCCAATTATTGCAGGTAAGATATCCAAACTGGGTCAAGCAGATTCGACGAATCCTGTATGGTTTCGGTTTTGATATGAGTAACTTGTGCCTTGCAAAAATTGATAGAACGCTGAAAGATATATTCGACAAAGTCAAAGACAAAGTTCGTCATCAGGAGATTGTAGAGAATTTACCGTACGACACCTATCCTGGATACAACGAGAATTTTATCGGACGTCGGGAAAATCTGTTGTCCATGCGTAAATACATGACTGAAAAGCTTGGCAGAGTCATTACCGCTCTTACCGGTCTGGGCGGGTTTGGGAAAACCGAGCTGGCTATCAATTACGGGCACGCCTTCGGGTGGGATTATCAGCTGGGTCGATTCTTCAAGTCTTGCGAGAATTGCAACTCGATATATGATGCATTATTGTCTTGCGGGATTCAGGAAAAGTACGGCTGGGAACTCAAGGGATCAGAACAAGAGCAACTTTATGCTCTTTTTTACAATCTGAATGCGAAGCGGAAAGAAATCATTGATCAGAACGTCGAAAACGGGATTCTCCGGACAGAGGGTGCGCATCTTCTCCTCATTCTTGATAACGTCAGCAATCTGGATCTGATTTCCCAGCTGCTTAAACTCAATCTTCCCGATTTTATCCATGTGATTATTACAACGCGAGAGAGTACAAACGATTTTGCTGACATTTATTCGGAATCGATTGAACGTCTCAGCGAGGACGAATCAGTCGAACTTCTGAGCGACCTGCGTTCGTTCGACAATCCGGCAGAAGCTGAAGCGGCGCGAAAAATCGTCAAACTGTTGCAGGGATTTACTCTGGTTGTGGAACTCACCGGAGCGTATTTGGCAAGTAATCGCAAAAACCCACATGTAACGTATCAATCTCAATATGAACGGCTTGTCAATAATTATGGAGAAACGTCCCAGAAAATGGCAGATAATGTCGGCGATGGGATGTTCGGCGGTTTGACGCGTCATGCAGCAGAGACTGTAACGACAGTGATGAAATCCACGCTTTCTGCCCTTTCCTCCAATGCACGCAAATCCCTTAGTTTTGCTGCTCAAATGCTTCCAGATGCAGTGGCGCTTAGCTGGCTTCCAGAACTGGTTGGACTTGATGAAAAAGAAGGCAGAAAAATCCGTCGCCAGTTGACAGGATATAACCTCCTTATTCCATTGGAAGGGGATCCGAATATCGCTTATACTCCCCCTCTTGTAGCGGAATCTGTTAATCGCGATATTCCTGAAGAAGAGCGTAAGGAAATCATTGCTAAAATCCGGGCAAAATGTTACGATTTGCTTCACAAAGATATTTCTTTCTGGTTTACATTAGAAAATGTCTGGAACATTACCCCTGTTTTTGGATTCCTTAAACCATATGCAAATCGTTGGAGCGTGGAGACTTCAGAGAAGGAAATTGACTGGGATCTTACCTGGATGTTAGGCGCTGCTGGGGATATTCTTGAAACTTTCGATAAAATAAATGAAGCTTCCGAAATGTTCAAGTTATGCTGTCATATTTGCAAACAGCGCGCCAAATCCTTTCCGAATAACAATGGTATTTCTCAGGATCTTCAGGTTTCGCTCAATAGACTGTCCAATTTGAGTAATATCTTTGAACTTCGCAGTGAAAGGGAGAGAGGCGTCGGGAATATCATTTCCGCAAGACAGTTGTATGAGGAGGCTCAGAAAATCCGTCAGGAGTATCTCGGCGCCATGCCGGAAAACGTTACGGAAGTGTACGAACTGGGAGCTTCGTACTCGAAACTTGGCGATATGAAGCGCGCTATCGGAAATACCAATGACGCAAGAGAATGGTACTCGAAAGCTCTGGAAATCTACGAGCGTCTGGCAGAAAAAATGCCGGATGATATCCAGGTTCAGTATAATTTAAGCTCTTCGTATTTATTTCCTGGCGATTTGGAGCAATCTATTGGAAATACTAAAGCTGCGAGAGAATGGTATATGAAGGCTCTGGACATCCGGCAGAAACTAGCCGACAAAATGCCGGAAAATATTATGGCTCAGCGAACGTTATCCATTATATTCAGCCGTCTTGGCGATACGGAGAAAATCGCAGGAAATATTTCAGCCGCGAGTGAATGGTATGAGAAGGTTCGGATAATCTGCCAAAATTTGGTCGACAAAATGCCGGATAATATTTACTCTCAGCTCGATTTAGGCGCTTCTTTCAACAAACTTGGCGATTTGGAGAAAACCGTAGGAAATACCGCCGCCGCAATTGAATGGTACGAGAAAGTTATGGAAATCTATCAGAGACTGGCTGACCAATTACCAATGAATAACGAGATCCAGAGGAATTTGAATAAGACCAGGAATCAATTGGCAGCAATAAATTCCAAAGGTTGGTTTTCCTCCCGTCTCAAGCGGGGAAGGTACCGTTATCAAATCATTTAATGTCAGATTTACGGCTTCCCCCTAAACCGTGGTAAAGAGCGTCAAGAATAATTGGATGGTAAGAAAAGCGTCTTTCCACATGTTGGAAAGGCGCTTACTAAGTTGGCGCTGTTTATGAATTCGATTCAAATGAATTCATCCATTAAAACAAGGTTGTTACATTATGGAATATTTGTCTCTTTGACTGAATAAATCTTCTTTCCCGTCTGGACAATTGGCTGGTTCAGAAAAGCGTCTGGCAAACAGCGCAAATCAAGAGTGAATGTATATGAACGTATGTTCACTCTTGTTTTCTTTCTTTGATTTCGTAAAATCAGAATAATAATATATTATATCTCAACGGAGAAAAATCATGCAGTACAATTACGACTACTTTATCAGTTACGCTCACAAAGACAACGTATCCGAAGACGGCAAGCCAGGTTTTGTTGACGAGTTTGTAAAGAAACTTCTGGATTCAAAGGAAAATCGGATGATGTTTGGCAGGGATATTAATGTCTTTTTTGACAAGTCGGAAATTAACAACATGTCCGACTGGGACAATCGCATTCGATCCTCTCTCGCCTGTTCGCGATTTCTCATTGTGCTTTTGTCGCCTAATTATTTCAAGAGCGAGTACTGCGCCAAAGAATTCGACTGGTGGATGAAGCACGAAATGCACCGCTGTACGCTTGGGGAAGGAACTGCGCCAATGATTATTCGCAGCGTCGGCGTGTTTGATCCCAAAATAGAACCAGCCCCTGATATTTCTCCAGACTTGCAGATTCGTTTCCCAAACTGGCTCAAACAGATTCAGACATACCAGTCTGACAGTCAATTTGACATGCATGATTTTCACATCACGAGAATTGACGAAGTGTTGAGAACCCTAAGTAACGAGGTCAAAGATAAAGTTCGGCGCCAAGAGATCGTAGACAGTTTGCCTTACGACACCTATCCGGGATACAACGAGAATTTTGTCGGACGACGGGAAAACCTGTTGTCGTTGCGCGATTACCTCACTACAAAGTCTGGCAAAGTCATTACCGCTCTTACAGGTTTGGGCGGGTTTGGTAAAACCGAGCTGGCTCTCACTTACGGGCACGCCTTTGGGTGGGATTATCAGCTGGGACGGTTTTTTAAACCTTGCGAGAATTGTCACTCGATTTCTGAAGCGCTTCTCAGCTGCGGCATTTTGAAAAAATATGGTTGGGAACCCAAAGGAACTGACGAAGAGCAGCTCCTTTTCCTTTTTGACCATCTGAAAGAAGAACGGAACAAGATTATTCGTCGCAATACAGAGGCGGGAAATCTCAGGACAGAGGGAGCGCATCTGCTTATTATTCTCGATAACGTCAACAATCGGGATTTGATTGCTCAGCTGCTCAAACTGAATCTTCCCGATTTTATCCATATCGTCATTACGACTCGTGAGAATACTCGCGCGTATACGGACATTCACACTGAAACGGTTGAACGCCTGAGCGAGGACGAGTCCGTCGAACTTCTGAGCAATCTGCGCGTGTTTGACAATCCGGCTGAAGCGGAAGCGGCGCGGAAAATTGCAAAACTGTTGGCTGGTTTTACTCTGATTGTGGAACTAACCGGAGCGTATCTGGCGCAAAACAAGGAAAACAAATTTGTAACGTATCAGAGTCAGTACGACCGATTGGTCTCAAATCCCAATCATGTAGAGACGTTTCTTAAGATGGCAGAAAAAACCGGCGACTTGACGCGTCACGCAGCTCAGACAGTGGCAACGGTAATGGAATCGACGCTGTCGGCATTATCTCCCAACGCACGCGAAGCTCTTGACTACCTGTCTTTGATGTCTCCAGACGCGGCGGCTCTTGGCTGGATTCATGAGTTGCTTGAACTTGATGAAGATGACGAATACGACGTCATTTGCGAGTTGACCAGCTATAGTTTGGCTGCTCAATTGGAAAACGAGCCGAATGTCGCCCGCATTCATCGACTGGTAGCGGAAACTGTAAAACAGAAAATCCCAGAATACGTCCAGGAGAAAATCAGCTCTAAAATCCGGGAAAAATGTAACGAATTGCTCGTTAAAGACAAGACGTTCTGGTACACATCCGAGAATTCCTGGAACGTTACGCCTGTTTCTGAATACTGTTTAGCTCTTGCTCAACAGTGGACCGTAGAGTCTTCCGAGGAGGAAATAGATTGGAATCTTACATGGATGTTTAGCAATTCCGGGAATATACTCAGCGCTCTTGGTAAAATGAATGAAGCAATAAAGCTTTTCCAGCGTGATTTTGAAATCTGCGAGCAACGCGTCAAAAAGTTTCCGTCGAACGTCAGCGTTCTGCGCGAATTTAACGTCCCGTGCAGTCGGCTTGGCGATTTGGAGAATTCTGTCAGAAACGCCGCTGCCGCGCGAATGTGGTACGAGAAGGTTCTGCAAAACCTTCAGCGGCTGGCTGACGAGTCGCCCAATGACGCTGGCATTCAGCGAGATTTGAGCGTTCCGTACGAACGGCTTGGGGATTTGGAAAAAGCCGCAGGAAACCTCGCCGCCGCGCTGACGTGGTACGAAAAGTCTCTCATGATCCGCCATCGGCTGGCTGAAATGGCGCCAAATAATGTCGGCGCTCAGCAGGATTTGAGCGCTATGTACAATCGACTTGGCGATTTGGAGTTCGCCGCTGGAGACGTTGCCGCCGCTCGGGCGTGGCACGAGAAGGATCTGGAAATTCGCCAGCGTCTGGCTGACATGGCGCCGGATGATGTTGAAGTCCTTCAGAATTTGAGCAATCCGTACGAGCGACTTGGCGAATTGGAAATCGCTGTCGGAAACGCAGCCGCCGCTCGGATATGGTTCCAAAAGGCTCTGAAAATCTACCAGCAGCTTGCCTACTATATGCCGGCGGACTTTGGCATCCAGAAAAACTTGTGCGTTTTGTACGAGCGGATTGCCGATTTGGAAAAAGCCGTCGGAAACGCTGATACTGCGCGGGAATGTTACGAAAAAGCTCTGAGAATTGCTCAGCCGCTGGCTGACAAGCTGCCGAATAATTTTGACGCTCAGTTGGAACTAAGCGTTTTGTATGAATGTCAAGGCGATTTGGAGAATGCCGTCGGAAACGCTGCCGCCGCGTGGAGTTGGTTCGAGAAGACTCTGAAAATCCGCCAGCGTCTGGTTGACAAGGCGCCGGACGATGTTGACGTCCTGCGGGGGTTGGGGCTTTCGTACGAACAGCTTGGCAATTTACAAAATCGCGCCGGAAACTTCGACGTCGCGCGGACATTGTACAACAATACTCTGAAAATCCGACAACGTCTGGCTGACATGGCGCCCAATAATCCCGACGCCATGCGGGATTTGAGTTTTTCGTACAACGAACTTGGCGACCTGGAGCAAGCGGCTGGAAACGCTGACGCAGCGCGGTCATGGTTCGAGAAGGCTCTGGAAATCTACCAGCGTCTTAACGAAACAGCGCCGGAAAATGTGACAAACCTGAAAAACTTCGGCGTATTGCACAATAAAATTGGCGATTTAGAGCAAAACGCAGGAAACGTAAACGCTGCGCTGTCGAGGTTCGAGAAGGCTCAGGAAATCTGGAAGCGGCTTTCTGAACTAATGCCGGAGGATACGGAATATCAGCATGGCTTGTGTGTGTTTTACAAAAAGCTTGGCGATTTGGAGAAAGAAGCCGAAAACATAACCGCCGCGCGAGATTGGTACGAAAAGGCTCTGGATATTACTCAGAAGTTTGTCGACTTAATGCCAGAGGACTATCAGAGCCAGCATAATTTGAGTTTTTTATATGGACAACTTGGCGATATAGAGCAAGCCGTCGGAAATGCAGCTGCCGCTCTTGAACGGTACAAGAAGGCTCTGGAAATCTGCAAGCCGCTGGTTGACAAGATGCCGGGAAACGTTGGCGTCAAACAGTTCGCGGCTATTTTGCAAACCATCGTTATTAATTTGGAACGCAATTCTTCCAATGAACAATAGTAAACTGATCTGGTTTTGCAAATCATTCAGCCTTTGATTGACAATTCACAGGTTTGAGGTTCGAAATTTGTTAATATAAACCCTGTTTTCCCTATTCATTTACATAGACTAATCATGCAATACAATTACGACTACTTTATCAGTTATGCCCACAATGACAACAAGCTTCCAGACGGCGTTCCCGGGTTCGTTAACGAGTTCGTGGAGAAGCTTGAGAATGGTTCAGAGGATCATAAGCGGATATTCGGCGGAAAGATAAGGGTTTTTTTCGACGAAACCGAAATCCCTGATATGTCGCACTGGGACAATAAAATCCGTGCCGGTCTTGCCAGTTCGCGGTTCCTCATCGTGCTTTTGTCGCCGAATTATTTCAAAAGCGAGTACTGCGCCAAAGAGTTCGACTGGTGGATGAAGCACGAAATGCACCGCTGTACGCTTGGGGAAGGAACTGCGCCGATGATTATCAGTAATGTCGGCGTATTCGATTCTGCAATAAAACCGGCGCCTGAGATTCCGGCAAATATTCAGATTCGTTTCCCGAACTGGCTGAGTCAGATTCAGGCTTACCAGTCCAAAAATTTTGACATGCACGATTTTCTCATCGCGGAAATCGACAACGTGTTGAAAACGCTGCGAGACGAGGTCAAAGATAAAGTCCGGCATCAAGAGATTGTTGAGAATTTACCGTACGACACCTATCCGGGGTACAACGAGAATTTTGTCGGACGACGGGAAAACCTGTTGTCGTTGCGCGATTACCTCACTACAAAGTCTGGCAAAGTCATTACCGCGCTTACAGGTTTGGGCGGGTTTGGTAAAACCGAGCTGGCTCTCACCTACGGGCACGCCTTTGGGTGGGATTATCAGCTGGGACGGTTCTTTAAGTCTTGCGAAAATTGCAATTCCATTTACGACGCGTTTTTGACCTGCGGCATTTTGGCTAAGTATAAATGGGAACTCAAGGGAACAGACGAAGAGCAGCTTCTGGCTCTTTTTGATAATCTGAAAGCGGAACAGAGAAAAGCCATTGATCGGAATGCGGGTACAGGCAATCTCAAAACTGAGGGCGCGCATCTTCTCCTCATTCTCGATAACGTAAACAATCTGGATTTGATTACTCAGCTGCTCAAACTCAATCTTCCAGATTTTATCCATGTGATTATTACAACGCGTGAGAATACAAGCGCATTTGATGGCATTTATTCTGAATCGGTTGAACGTCTCAGCGAGGACGAATCTGTTGAACTCCTGAGCAACCTTCGTCAGTTTGGCGTTCGGTTGGCTGAGGACGCATCCGCGGAAGCAAAAGCGAAAGCAGATGAGAACGCGAAAGCAGAAGCGGAAGCGGCGCGAAAAATCGCCCAATTGCTGGCGGGGTTCACGCTGGTCGTGGAACTGACGGGGAAGTATTTATATCAAAATCGCCAAAATCCCGATGTAACGTATCAGTCTCAATACGAACGGCTTGTCAAAAATCATGGCGAAACATTCCAGAAGATGGCGGATAAGGTCGGCGACTTGACGCGGCACGCAGCGGAGACGGTTTCGGCGGTCATGGAATCGACGCTTTCCGCCATCTCAGGAAATACTCGTAAAGCCTTGGAGTTCGCCTCTTTGATGGCTCCAGACGCTGTTGCGCTGAGCTGGCTCCCTGAATTATGCGGTCTGAACGAAGACGAGGGAATCGATATTCTCAACGAGCTGACCGGTTACGGTCTTTTGACGCCTTTGGAAAGCGAGCCGAACATCGCCCGTATTCATCGGCTTGTGGCGGATACAGTAAAGAAGGACATCCCGGAAGACGTCCAGAAAGAAATTATTGCTAAAATACGGGGAAAATGTGAAGCTTTACTTGATAAAGACGAGAAGTTCTGGTGTACGTCTGAGAATTCGTGGAACATCACGCCGGTTTTTGAATTCTGCTTGGCTCTGGCGGAACAGTGGACAGTGGAAACTTCAGAGCAGAATATCGATTTGAACCTTACGTGGGCGCTTGGAACTTCCGGGGGTATACTCAATTCGCTTGGAAAAATGAATGAGGCGAGGGTGGTTTTCCAGCAACGTTATAAAATGTGTGAAGAACGAGCTAAAACGTTTCCTGATAATGGTTCTGCCCAGCTGAATTTGAGTGTTTCGTACAGTAACCTTGGCGATTTGGAGAAAGCTGCCGGAAACGCTGCCGCCGCGAGGGTGTGGTACGAGAAATTTATGGCAATCTGCCAGCAGTTGGCAGATAAGGCGCCGGAGAACGTTGTTTTTCAGCAGAATTTGAGCGTTTCGTACAGTAACCTTGGCGATTTGGAGAGCGCCGCCGGAAACGCTGCCGCAGCGAGGGTGTGGTACGAGAAGGCTGTGGAAATTTTCAAACAGTTGGCAGAGAAGGCGCCGGATAACGTTGAAGTCCAGCAGGATTTGAGTATTTCGTACGAGCGTCTTGGCGACTTGGAGAATGCCGCCGGAAACTCTGCCGCAGCGAGGGTGTGGTACGAGAAGGCTCTGGAAATCCGTAAGCAGTTGGCAGATCAGGCGCCGGAGAACGTTGTTTTTCAGCAGAATTTGAGCG
>JAFZAL010000020.1 GCA_017557195.1 Thermoguttaceae bacterium
GGGTTAACACCCGTGGCTCGCCTAAAAGATCCGCCTTTCATTTCTTTGTGTTCTTTGTGGTTAATATATTTCTTCGGCGGCAGGGGACTGCCGCGATCCGGGCTTATCGCAGTTGGTCAGCGGGTCATTGGACAAGGCGGCGTCTTTCGACGCCGCACTTTAATCGCTAAAGCGGTTGCCCGGGAACTCACGTTCCCGGCTCGCCTTTATTACTCCTATTTTTCCCACTTAAACGATCGCAGGCTTGCAGCGGGGCAGGGGATGGTTACCGTCCCGTTGTTGACGCGGAATTTCTCGCCGGTTACGCAGTCTGTCAAAACGCCGTTGGGGAGGTCGTCGATTTTGACCTTTTGGTCTGTATAGGCGAGATTGCAGACGGAGTACCAGACGCGGTTCTGTCCGGCGTCGATTTTTCTGACCCATTCCTGACCGTACTTTTCTTTTTGAATTAAGACGCTTGGCAGGGCGGGCAGGGACAGGAACGCCTGAGTAAACTTCCGGTAGACGTCCGGGAATCCGCGCTGATACGTGTTGCCGCACAGATACCCGATTTGCGTTGGGTCGCCTTTAGCAACGGCGGCGACTTCCGCCAGGACGCTGAACTTACCGGCGCGTTCGACGTCCGCGACGAAGTAGCCGAGAATCTCGGTCGCTTTCCCGTCAATTTCAGCGTTCATCTCGTTCTCGTTGAGGCAGAAATGCCGAATCGCGGTCAAGCCGGCGCGGGAGCGGAACTGCTCCATGTCCTCGTCGGCGGAATAGAATTTATTGAACGTATAGGAGAACATGGCATCGGTCGAGTTCTTAATCCCAGCAGGGTACGCCGGCGGCGTGGAATGTCCGACTTCGTGTCCGCCCCAGTCCATCTGCCAGGACAGAATTGATTTCGGGTACATGTGCTTCTCTAACACCTCTGTCAAGGGCAGCTGTTTGACGTACCGCTTTTCGTAACATTCTTCCTGAACTTTCGTTTCCCAGTATTCCGGGTTGTCGTTGACGACGCACATCTTGTAACGCCAGGAGTCCTTTTTTCCTTCGCCTGCCAGCTGGGAAGGAATCGGCCAGCCGGGTTCGGAACTGTCGGCGGTAAAGAGGACGAACGACTTCGGGTCGTTTTTCTCTCGCAGATACTTCGCAACGTTTTCAATAAACTGAGCGCGTTTCGAGAACCACCAGATTCTGTACTTGTCGAGCAGTTGAGAGTCCTTCTGGATTTCCTCTCTTGTAACGGCTTTGCCGCCGTTCGCCTCGGACGCAAACTGTTTGAGGTTGTTGTCGTTAAACGAAACGGGAACGCTTGACGGTCGGCATCGAATCCAGGCGCCGAGGAATTTCGGGAAAACCTTTTTCCCGTCCGCCGTTTCCGCGCCGTCTTTGTATTTCAGAACCGTCAGGTCGAGGATTTTCTGGAAGTCTTTCAGCGTGTCGGGGTCGGCGACGTCGACGTTGGCGCGTTCGCACCACCAGATATGCGTGTACTTGTCGCCTCCGGAAAGACGCTTGGCGCGCTTTTGCGACCCGAGAGCCTTTGACTTGTCGCCCCCGATGGCGCCGTAGTACTCGTAATAGGGCAGAATCGGCATGTCGTACTGCGCTGCCAGCGCGACGAGATGATCCCACAGGTCGTTGTTAAGCGGCTCGAAAATCCAGGCGTTTCCGCCGTAGGGTTCGGAATTCCAACCCTGATTGTATCCGAATTCCAGCAGGTCTTTGCAGAAGACGTTGACGCCCATTGTCTTCGACCATTTCATTTTGTACTCGTACCAGTCGGGAATGTTGGTAACGCCGCGATAAACCGGCTGACGCTGTTCAGCGTTCTTTTCCATTGTAACAGCGCCGTCCGCCATCTCTTCTCGCCAGAACAGACGACGTTTGGGCAAATCCTCCGGCGGATAGTTTATCTTCGCTGTCAGCTTGGACTCGTCTTTGACGGCATACAGACGAATCGTCGCCGCCGCCGCGCCCTTGGAGAGCGGATCTAAATATCCCGGCAGCTGGCTCAGAATAACCCAAAACCCGTCTTCCGGATTGAGTTCTCGCTTGCCGGCGCCTCGATACCGCGTTATCGGGCAGAAGCGGTCGTGAAGCCAGAACAGCCCCGACCACGTTTCCAGACGTCCGGACAAGGGCAGATTGAGCGATTCCGGGTTCGTGTTGACGTACCGACCCATCAGGGCGTCGCCGACCGTCGTTCCGGTCGAAACGCCGTTAATCGTCTCGTTCCCGCCGTTGTGAACGAAAAACGCCCGGCTGGCGTCTTCGGGAAATTCGACGCACAAAATATACGCCTTCCCCGGCTGAAGGTTCAAGCCCTTCCCGACTTTCCACGCCATGTACTGCGGCGATTTTTCGTTGGGAGGCAGAACCCGGCACGGACGTCCGCAAAGCGTCTCGACCTTGGACGCGCCGGCAGGGAACTCCGTAAACAATTCAGAATCGGAAACCGCGTCTGAACAGCGGATTTCCTGAACCAATGTCAGCTCGCCCCATTCCGGGGGAACAGCCGCCTGAGCGGCGCTGACGAACAGCAAAGCGATAAGGGTGAGTGTGATGGTACGCATGATGAGTAGGGAGTTGGGAATAGGGATTAGGGAATGGTTTAAGGCAATAGGCAGTAGGCAGTAGGCAGTAGGGAGGTTTAAACTACTGCCTCTTGCCTCTTGCCTACTGCCTTTCATTAATTCTACCCGTTTCTCACTCAAAATACAAGACTGTTTTTGCAGTAAAAATTAAAATAGATAAAATGTAGCGATTTTTCCGATAAAATCGATTATTTCGATTAAGTTGAGTTTAACGGCGGACGATAGAGGGAGTAAGGAGCAGTGAAATAGTCTGGAATGAATCCAGCTTTTAGCTCCCTGTATCCCCTAACTTTATAAATGTCAAATCATGCATAGCGTAAATCGAATTTTTACCCTGTTTGTCGTTCTGGCTGCTTTCGCGTCCGTTCGTTCTTTCGGAGGCGAGTTCACTCCCATGCCAACGCTTTTCGACTCCGTCGGAGGTCAGCAGACGACGTCCAATAGCTCTGCGATGCCGAACAGTCCAGAGGATATTCAATTTCCGGAACCGGCCAACGACGTCGATTTGGCGTTAATTCCGGCTCCGGAAGTAGAGAAGCAAGAGGTTAAAAGCGAGAATCAGGCAACTAATTCCATCGAGCAGGTTGGATTTTATCTGCCCGAACAAACCCCGATTCCGGCAGCTCCGCGCTCAACGCTTCCGGATCCGTCTATCTACGAACCAAATTATAGTTACCAGTTGATTCCGAAGCCGAAAGCAGTCAATGCCAACTCGATTGCCGCAGCTCCGCAGCCGACTTCTGTTCCGGCGGACGTCAAGGCAATTGTTGAACCGGCGACGAATCCGTTTGCTCAGGAACCGGCGGTAGGGTTAGGCAGTAGGCAAGAGGCAGTAGGCAGTAGTAATTATCCTCTTGCAACTCGCAACTCGCAACTCGCAACTAATCCTCAAGTCGCGCCAATGGAGCCGGTCGTTGAAGGGTCGAATCCGCAGATGTTCCGCGAAGACTTCGATTATCAGCAATTTCGAGCGGAAATGTTGGGCGAGATCGACAAGCATGCCTGGACGTCCGGCGATTTCCAGATAATTCCCTACGCCAAATTATGGGCAAGCATGTCCTACGAAACCAAGCCGACGCAAATCGGATCCGCTCCGTTTTTTGTAACAGCGCCGTCCAATACGGGCAAACAGGCTCACGTCGATTACCGCGGAACGATTTTGGGATTCAACATGAAAGCCAAAAAATTGTCGCTCTGGGAAGGCTCCAAAGTAATGGGCAAAGTGGAATTTGACCTTCAAAGAACAATCGATTTCGACAACAAAACGACGGTGCATTTGCGTCACTGCTATATTGAAGCGGTTTCAGAAGACGCTCGTTTGCTGCTCGGTCAGACGTGGGACGTCGTTTCTCCCTTGATGCCGGGAACGCTGATGTATTCCGCCGGCTGGATGGAAGGCAACGTCGGCTATCGCCGCGCCCAGTTCCGACTGGAACGCTATCTCAACATTTCAGAATGTTTCCAGTGGAAATTGCAGGGTTGCGTCAGCTCCCCGTTCGCAGGAGATTCCAACGGTTTGCTGGGAAATGACTATCGCTTAAAATACGGTTCCTGGCCCATCGTTCAGGGACGAATTGCCGCTGTGATTGGCTATCGACGCTGCCCTCAAAAGCCGATGGAAATCGGATTTGCCGCTCATATCGGCGACTTGCAATACGGCAAAATTAATGCCGGCGCCGAAGATACAAACTACAGCGCCAAAACGTGGGGGATGTTCCTTGACGCCTATATTCCAATAACCTGTCGATTCGGCGTTCAGGGCGAACTGTTCAAAGGCGAAAACCTCGCCATGTTCCTGGGCGGAATCAATCAGGGCGTTATGAGAAGCCTTGATGATACTCCGGAATCTATCGCCGCTCAGGGCGGGTGGATTAACCTCTGGTTTAATCTCAACGATTGCACTCAGCTCCGCGTCGGATACCTGATCGACGACCCGCAAGGCCGCATAGATGAGATTGCGCCGGGTTCAGCGCTCAGAGCTCGAACGCTCAACCACAGCCTGTTTGCCAATATCAAGCATGACATCACAAAACAGTGGTGGATTGGCTTGGAATACAGCCATGTTGAAACGGGCTGGGCTGGAGCAGACGCCGGCGTTTCCGTCTGTGATCGCGTTGACTTTGTCAGCTACTTCTCGTTCTAAGAGACGAAAATATGATGAACCAATAATTGAATATCGACAATCCTTTAGACAAAAACAAACCACGGGAGCGTTCCCGTGGTTTTGTTAATTAACGTCTTACCTTACGGCAAGTTGAACAATGTTGAATAATCCGAGACAAATCTCAGACAGCCTAATTCTGCTTTCGCTTTCGGAAGTACAGCAGACCCGCAGCGCCGAGAATCAGCAGCGCCCAGGTTGACGGTTCTGGCAGCGCGTTACTGTCGCCAAAGGTAATTGATCCGTCAGCGTTGAGCCAGTACATGAAGGAAACGCCATCGTCGTTAAGCAGCGTCAAGTTGATGTTGTCGATATTGTACAATTCTTCTGGAGCGTCTATGAGCCAATCAAGCGTTACCACCTGACCGAGGAAGTCAGAGGCGTCGTCCAGGTGAACTGTCAGGTTGATAGGAGCGGTAAACTCCACATTCCCGTCAAAGCCGCTGAAGTCCAGCTTGTCCATGCCCGTCCCTCTGTCGGTTGTGTAAGCATCCAGATAGAGATTGGAGTCAATCACGAAGACGCCTGTTCCTGAAACCGCTGTCGTAAAGGCTTCTGTGTCGTCAGGAGTTCCGATATTAATCGTCTTGCCAGCCGGGAAGACGACAGACGAATTGTCTGACATGTCAACGGACGCGAATCCGAAGTGAGCGGTGTCGGCGTCAGGCGCCATTTGCAGCTGCGCGCTGTCCAGAGCGATATTCCTCAAGGAACCGGTTTCCGACTCAGTCAACTTCAGAGTTCCGCCGCCTGTAACCGTCAAAACCGGTTGTTCAGCGCTTCTCTTTGGAACTGCGTTGATTGCAGCTCTTTGAGTAAACGTAGCGCCTGCGCGAATGCCGATTGTCGCATCGTCAGTCAGCGTAATCGGAACGCTGGAATCCAGACTCTCCAAGAATCTCATCGCGCCGTTGCCGTCGCCAGCGCCTGCGATTTCCAGAGCGCTCAATTCACGAATGCCGGCGTAATCCGCGTTGGAATAGGTCGAATTGAGCAGCAACTGTCCCGTTCCGGAGATCGAAACGTTTCCGGAAGGCGAGCTGTCTGAACCGTACATGGCGCTGGTTACTTCAACGATGCCGCCGGTGATATTGAGCTGAGCGGCTTCGCCCGCGCTAGCGCGACCGACTTTAATGTTCTTCGCTGTAAGCTTGCCGCCAGAAACGTTGACAATGCCTGTAGCGTCGGTTCCTGTTCCAATGGTCAACGTACTTGTCGTTGTAAAGGATCCGCCCGAAACTTCTACAGTTCCTGTAGAATTGGCGCCTGTCGCAACGTCAATGGTGTTTGACGTTGTAAAGATGCCGCCGGAAATAGTCATCGTTCCTGCAGCGCCGTCTCCAGACGCCAAATACAGAGGACCGTCGGTTGTGAATTTACCGTTAGTCTGGGTGAACTTGGCTGAAGAATTCGCGCCGCTGCCGAAGTAAGACGGTCTCTTGTTATTGACCTGCAATACGCCGCCGTTTAATTCCAACTCTGCAACCGTACCAGCGGTTTCCATTTCGCCAATGTGCAAACCTCCGCTGTCGGCGCCAACCTGGACGTTTCCGCCATTGATAACAACCTTGGCAGAGGGTTTAGTTTTATCCGAAGAAGCGACGTTGCCGATTGTCAGACGGCGGGTTGTAATAAGATTGCCGCCATTGACTTCCACGTACGCTGGAGCGTCTTCCGTACCAGCAATGACAAGGGTCTTGCCGTCTTTGGTTTGGAAAGTTCCGCCGTTGACAATGAGCGTTCCTTTCATTGAAATGGTATCGCTTCCATAGGTTGTAGTTCCGCCGTCATTAACCAATAAATGTCCTGCCGGAACAGGCGCGTTGATTGAAAATGTATTTGTACCGTCTACAAGAACAAGGTCTCCAGAGAAGTCCTTGAACTTGTTCGTTCCGCCGAGAACGAATCCAGTATTGTTAGACGTATCGCCTGACCAGCTGCTGGCGCTGCTCATATTAGCCTCTGTTCCCGGATTCCAGACTTTAACGCCTGTTGGTTCGGAACCGTATTGAGCGATCACAGCTGCGTATCCGTTGATATCAACTACAGCCGTCGTCCAGCCTTCCGGAACGGTTGTCATACCTTTAATTGCGTCAGCCGTATAAGATTCTGAAAAACGACCAATGAGAATCTGGTCGCCTGCGGTATACGCATAGTTGGTTGGATTAACGATAACGGAGCCGCTTGCAGCATTGAACGATCCAGTCGAATTGATAATGCCGCCATTTCCCAAATTGATCGTCGTTCCATTAAGAGACGTCCACCCTTCGTTGACAAACGACCCAACATTGAGCGTTCCGCCATTGAGTTCAGCAGTCGTTCCAGAATACACGTTTACATCGCCAACGTTCATAGTTCCGCCGGAAAGAGTCATTGACGAACTATTGGCAACAAGAATCTGATTGCTGCGAACAACGCCGCCGGAAACAGTCAATGCGCCATTGTTAATATTAATCGGATAGGCGTTAAGCTGACCGCCGGAAACATCAACGGTACCATAGGCATTTTGACCAATCGTCAATTCTTTGGTTACGTTCATCTGACCGTTGTCTTTAATGTACACATGACCTTCAGAACCGGCATTGGCGCAGATTCTCGCGGCGCTGGTCAGGTTCATGACGCCGTCTCCTTCAATGGTCAGCTGACCGAACGAGCCGCTATCTCGACCAACGCGAAGGCTGACCAGGTTGACTTCGCCGCCGGAAATCTTGGCGTAGCCGTAACCTTTATAACCAACGTTGATTTCATTACCGTCTGTAACGGCGAGAATCTCGACCCTTCCGTCTTTCATTTCAAAATATCCGGTTGCTCCAGAAGCATACCCAATATCGAGTTTTTTAAGTTTCGCGTATCCACCGTCAACTGTAAGGGTTCCATAGCCGCTGGAGTAGTAGCCAAGTTGGGTTGAATTATTCTCAACAATAAGATTGCCGCCTTCAAGAACTTCGACCGATGCTTCGCCGTAGCGGCCAATGCGGAACGAGGCGCCGGAATTGGTAAGAGTTACTGATCCATTTTTAATGGAAAGATCCCCGGTTGACCCGGCAGCGTACGCGACGTTGGCTAATCCGGAAACAGCAACGTTTCCGCCATTGACGGTCATTTTACCGTCGCCGGCGTCGCCAACGCGGAGCTCGTCTTTTCCAGTCAAAGTTCCGCCGTTAACTACAAGAGTACCGGTAGAATTCGCTTTGTTGGCGACAAGGATGTCGTCCTTGGTTGTAACAGTACCGCCACTGATAACGAGTCTGCCGCCTTTATTTTCAGGATCGTCTTTGGATTTTGTGTCGTAGGCAACGATAATACTGCCGTCAGCTGCAATAGTAGTATTGTAGCCGGAGACATTGATAGTCCCCTTATTGTAAAGACCTGCATACATAATATAAGTCAACGTGATGGCGCCGCCAGTGATGTTGGCTTCGCCGGTTCCGTTTTCACCAACGCGCAAGTCGCCAGCCTTTACGTTACCGCCGGAAATATTGACGGTTCCGGTTGCCCCAGCGTTATTGCCTGCATAAATGTGAGACGTTCCAGCGTTAAGAGTTCCGCTTTTAACTTCCAGCTTGCCGGTTCCGCTGTTGCCAACGATAACCTTTTTGGAAGTAACGGTCCCGCCGTCAATGGTAAGAGTTCCATCGCCTGCGGCATTGTACCCCAGGTGAATGTCTCTGGCAGAGCTGTCGAACGTTGACCCCGACAAAACATTCATCTCGCCTTTTCCGGATTGCCCGATACGAGCAGTATGATCCGGAACGGATACTTTCGCGCCGTTTTGCAGAGTTAACGTTCCAGTCGAACCTGTATGGTTTGCAACGTACAGGTATCCGTTAGTAGAAACGTTTGTTGTACCGTCCACAACCAAGGTTCCTGTTCCGTAATTACCAATCCCCATATCGCCATTAACATTAAGCGTCGTATTAGACAGCTTGGCGGTTCCAGTTCCCTTGTATTTATCGTCGGATTCGTTTCCGCCGATGTAGAAGCCGCCTTCTCTAACAGTAATATCAGCGTTATTCGCATTGAAAGTTCCTGTACCGGCGTTTCCAACGAGAATTCGTTTTGAACTGATAGTTCCGCGGTCAAAGTTGAAAGTTCCATCGCCCGTGGCGGCAAAGCCAATCAAAATCTCGGGACCGTTATACGAAGAATCCGACATCTTAAGAACGCCGGTTCCAGCTTGACCAACTCGCAAGGTGTGAGCGGGAAGATTTATTGACGAGCCGTTTGTCAACGTAACGGTTCCGTTCCCTGTTTCATTCTGTCCGATGTATATGTACCCGGTTGTGCTTTCAAGAGAAGCGCCATCCCCTGTGAGAGTTCCAGTTCCGCTTCGTCCAACGGTAATGTCGCCTTTGGAAGTAATGCTGGATTTGTTGGTCATTTTAACAGTTCCAGTAGCGCCGGTATGGTTTGCAACGTAGAAAGTTCCGTCGTTAGACATCTTTGTTGAATTCAACGTGAGCGAACCAGTTCCGTAACTTCCAACGTTGACGTCGCCGGCAAAAGTTTGAGTTACGCCGGTGAAAGTTGCCGTTCCGTCAGCTCCGGGTTTGGTGTCCGTCGCGACCTTTTCGCCCAGGACGATTCCGTTAGCGATAAGAGTTCCGCCGCTCATGGTGAACTTGCCGGATGAGCCTTCGTAGTAGCCCATAACCAGATTCTTTGAACCGAGGTCGATTTTTCCAGATTCTAATGTTAATACGCCGTCGCCAGCGCGGCCGATTCGGAAATCGTTAGACTGATATGTAAAGGTTCCGCCTTTGACGGTCATATAGCCTTTACTGCCGGCTTCATAAGCCAGGTTCGCCCAGCCAGCGCTTTGAATGAAATCTCCGCCGAAAAGGTTAATCGTTCCGACGCCATTAGAACCGACTCTGACAGACGCGCTGGAATTGATCGTACCGCCGTCCATATTGAGCGTTCCTTCTGCCCCGGTATTATGACCAATAAAAATATCCAACGGCGTGTTTATCGTTCCGCCGGACATGTTGTATACTCCAACGGCTCCTTCTTTGTAACCGATTGACATATATTTGTTGTCGCCGGAAGAAATCGTGTTGAGCTTAACAGTTCCGCCGGTTTGATCAACCGTGGCTGCGGAATCGTACCCAACGCGGAATCTGCCCAGAAACTCCAAAGAACCGTCTGAAATGGTAATATTTGCGCCGTTTCTCAAGGAGTAGAAGTTCTTTTTAACCAGAACCGAACCGCCGCTGATGGTAAGATTATTGTCCAGGTAATCGACTGTATTGTCTGAACCGGAAACGGTCAGCGTACCGTTGTTCATGACCGTTGTTTGACCAAGGTTTTGCATGCAGTTGGTAATAACCTTGATTTTAGCGGTATTCTCCGTTCCGCCGATCATCAAGCCCTGAGAGCCGGAAGGAACAGCAGGCGTTGTACCAGAGTAGAGTTCAATTTCATTTCCGAACGTGTTTTGAACCCAGACGGTGGTGTCCGGCGACATGGGAGCGACAATGGTTGCTGAATCAATAGACCCCGCGCCTTCTGTCGGAAGCGTTACGACGTCGGCGTAAGCCAAGGCAGTCATTGTTACAACCAACAGTCCAGCAAACAAACGATATGCGTTTTTCATAACAAAACCTATATGTAGGTAAATATAAATTGAATGAATATGCTATATATACACGTCACCTTTTTCAGGAAACCTATATACACTAATACTACTTTACTATTTACCATTATAACATAAAATTAAAAAGTTTTGCAAATAAAAAGAGAAAAATAATAGAAAAAGTTAAAAAAGAACAGTCTATAATAACAGATACTATAGACAATAATATCTATTTAAGGGGGGCGGGTATTACCCGCCAGCAAATAACCATTATTTTTCGCGGACAATGTCCGCTCCCCAGAAACGTTTTACGCTTTACGATTTCTTTTTCGCCAGTAGAGCAGCCCGGCGGCGCCGAGAATCAGCAACGCCCAGGTGGACGGTTCCGGAATCGCGTTATGGTCGCCGAAGGTAAGCGTACCGTCAGCGTTGAGCCAGTAGATGAAGGAAATTCCTTCGTCGTTAAGCAGCGTCAGGTTGACGTTGTCGATATTGTACAATTCTTCTGGATTGTCGTCTATGAGCCAATCAAGCGTTACAATCTGTCCGAGGAAGTCGCTGGCGTTGTTCAGGTGAACTGTCAGATTGAGAGGATTGGCAAGCGTTATGTCCCCGTCAAAGCCGGTGAAGTCCAGCTTGTCCATGCCCGTCTCTTTTTCGGTTGTGTAAGCGTCCAGTAAGAGAGCGCCTCTTAAAATAACTCTTCCATCGCCTTCAATCGCGACGGTAGTCGGCAATTCGTCATTGCCGTACCCGGGATCAAGCGTCGTTCCTGCGCCAACTTCCAGCGCGCCGTTGTGGAGTTTTATAGTCGCCAGATGAATGTTAGTCGTATCGCCAGGATTGTCAATCTTGACCGTTGTATCGGCGTCAACTGTCAGTTCGTCTAACGACCCTAGTTCGGAATTCGTCAAAACGAGCGTTCCGCCGCCAGCAACCGTCAAAGCAGGTTGTGCTGCGCTTCTCTTGGGGACGCTGTTAATTGCTTCCCTTTGAGTGAACACAGCGCCGGGGTTAATGCCGATAGTCGCGTCGTTAGTCAGCGTAATTGGAACGCTGGAATCCAGACTCTTGACAAACAGCATCGCGCCGGAGCCGTCTCCAGTTCCTGCAATCTCAAATTTAGTCAATTCACGAATGCCGGCGTATGTGGAGCTAGTATAACTCGAATTGAGCAACATCTGTCCGGTTCCGGAAATCGTAACGTTTCCCGAGTCCGAAGAATCAGAACCATACAGAGCGCTGGTAATCTCAACGATTCCACCGGTAATGTTGAGCTGAGCGTCTTCGCCAGCGCCGGCGTGTCCAAGTTTAATATTATTGACTTTCATATAGCCGCCGGAAACATTGATTTTTCCTTTAGAATTGGAACCAGTTGCAACTGATAGAGTATTTGTCATTGTGAAAGTTCCGCCGGAAATGTTGATTGTTCCTGTAGAGTCAGTTCCGGTTGCCATATTCAATACGCCGGTGGTATTGAATGTACCGCCGGAAATGTCAATTATTCCTGTAGAGCCAGTTCTGGTTGCCAAATTCACTTCGCCTCCGGTTGAGAAAGCCCCGCCAGTCATGGTGAGCACACCTTTCGAATATTTGGAACCGATGTAAGAAGGTTTACTATTTTGAACCTGCAATGCGCCGCCATTTATTTCCAATTCGGCAACAACGTTTTGTGTATCCGAATCGCAAATATAAAAACCTCCATTGCTGAGACCGCATTGGACAAGTCCGTTATTGATAACGAGTTTAGCTGATGTCAGTTTATCCGAGCTTGTAGAACCGGTTTTGCCGATTGTGAGTCTGCGGCTTGCATTGAGCGTTCCGCCATTGACTTCAACGTAGGCTGGATTTGATTCCGTTCCAGAAACAAAAAAGTTTTTATCGTCTTTTGTTGCGAATGTTCCGCCGTTGACAATGAGCGTTCCATTCATTTCAATATTATCGCTTCCATAGGTTGTTGTTCCACCGTCAATAACTAATAAATGTCCTAACGTAACAGGCGCGTTGATTGAAAATGTATTTGTGCCGCCTAAAATAACAAGATCTCCGGCAAAGTCTTTGAATTTGTTTGTTCCTTCGAGAACAAATCCGGTTTTGTTAGTCGTTTGACCAGACCAGCTGCTATCGTCGCTCATATAAGCCTCTCCCCCGTTCCAGACTTTTACGCCTGTCGGTTCGGAACCGTATTGAGCAACCACTGCTTTGTAATTATTAAAATCCACAACATTATGGGACCAACCATCAGGAACGGACGTCATGTTATTTACTGTGTTGGCAACAGTATCAATGTTAAAGATTCCTACTATTACCTGATCTCCAGCAGTATGAGTATAACCGCTAATGGGTTCGCTAATAGGATTAACTTTAACGGAGCCGCTTGTCGCGCTGAATGTTCCGTCGAGCGCATTGATATATCCTTCAGTATTCAAATTGATAGTCGTTCCATTAAGAGTCGTCTCACCGGCATTATGGAGCGATCCAACGTTAAGCGTTCCTCCGGTAAGACTGGCGCTGGTTCCTGAATTAACCGTCAACTCGCCAGCGTTGATTACGCCGCCGGAAAGCTTCAAAGATGATTCGGGGTTAATGATATTAACCTGAGCGGCAGTAACTTTGCCGCCGGAAACTTCTAACGAACCAACGTTATTATAGCCAACCGACAACTCTTTGGCAACGTTCAGCTGCCCATTGCCTTGAATAAACACATGACCTTCTGAACCAGCTTCGTGACTGATTCGAGCGGCGCTGGACAGGTTCATTACGCCGCCGTCAATGGTAAGTTCACCGTATGAGCCGTTTGCTCGACCAACGCGAAGACTGGTAGAATTGACTTCGCCGCCGGAAATCGTGGCATAGCCGTTTCCTTTGTAACCAACATTAATTTCAGTACCGGTAATATTGAGCTTACCGCCTTTTATTTCAAAATGGCCGGTTGAATCAGAAGCATATCCAATTTGAAGAGCTTTGAGTTGAGCATAACCGCCATCAATGGTAAGCGTTCCATCGCCTGTGCCATAGTAGCCAAGATGGGTTTCATTATTTTCAACAAAAAGTTGACCGTCTTGAAGAACTTCAACAACGCCTGTTCCCTCGCGTCCAATACGGAACGAGTTGTCTGAATGGGTGACGTTTAAAGAACCGTTTTTAATAGAAACGTACCCAGTTGAATTTGGGGAATAGCCGATATTGGTTAGCCCCTTGGCAGTAATGGCTCCGCCGGTAATTGCCAATGTTCCTCCATACGTTTTGATTGTTTCCTCCTCATCATCATTCTTTGTTCCTTTAGCAGAATAGCCGACGTTAAAATTACCACTTCCAGTTAAAGTTCCGCCAGAAACATTGAGAATGCCAGTCGAGTTTCCATTGTAACCAACATTCAAATTCCCAGTAACATTCACGTTAGCGTCGCCAGATATATTAATCGTACCCTTACCGGTAAAGCCAGCGTACATAACTAAGCCAACATTGGCAGTTCCGCCGGAAATGTTGACGGCGCCTGTTCCGTTTTCGCCAACGCGCAGGTCACCCATGGATGCTGTGCCGCCTGACATGTTGAACGTTCCGTTTGACCCGGAAGCATTTCCAACGTAAATATGGTTCTTGTTCGTGTTAAGGATTCCGCTTTTAACTTCAAGTGTGCCTGTTCCGTTGTTGCCGACATAAATAATTTTAGAACTAACGGTTCCACCTTCAACGTTAAGAATACCCAGAGAGTTTTCTTCAGCGCCAATAAGAATATTGCCTGAACTGGTAAACGAGCCGCCAGAAATAGTGGCAACGTTAGCTATGGGTTTGTTATCGTCATCTACTTTAGCGGTATTTTCTCCAACGTGAAGAAGACCAACGGTTACCTTGCTGTCGGCGCCAGACATATTGAACGTTCCGACTGTACCAGCGCCGTATCCAACGTAAAGAACCTTCGAAGAAGCAAGGGTAATCGTTCCTCCGTTTTTAACTTCAAGCGAGCCGGTTCCGGCGCTGCCAACCATAATATGATTTGCTTTGACGGTTCCTCCGTCAATAGTAAGAGTCCCGTCGCCTGTACTGCTATAAGCAATGTGAATGTCTTGACCTGTACTGTTCAACGTTGAACCGGACAGAACGTTAACAACGCCGGTTCCCTCTTGTCCAATACGAAGAGAATGGCTCGGAGACGAAAATGTCGAGCCGTTTTTCAGCGTAACTTCCCCAGACGATCCTGCAACTTTTCCAATATACAAATATCCAGAAGTTTTTATGGAAGAATTATCCAACGTGAGCGTTCCTTCTCCACTATTTCCAACGGTTACGTTGCCAGAAAACGATTGATTTACAATGTTGGTAAAAGTCGCCGTTCCTTTTGCCGCGGCTTTTTCAGAAGATGCGCCGTTGTTACCCAAGGTAAGAGCGCTGACGGAAAGAGTTCCTCCGCTCATGTTGAAAACGCCAACAGAGCCAGCGTAGTGTCCGACAAGGAATTCTCCATTAATTTTAACAGTTCCGCCGGTTTGAGTAAAAGTGGACGGATTTTCAAGCGTACCGGAATCATAACCGATTCGAAATTTTTTCGTAAAAGTTATTGAACCGCCGCTTGAAATTGAAATATTGCCTCCTTTATTTAAGTTGAAGGTGTCTTTTTCAACATTAACTGTTCCACCGTTAATCTCAAGGGCTTTCTCAAAATGATCGGTTGTACCGCTTGTACTAGAAATGGACAAAATACCGTTAGGCAAAACCGTTGTTAGAGGAAGGTTTTGCATGTCTGTGGTAAGAACCTTGATTTGAGACGTTCTATCGACTCCGCCGCCGATTTTCAAACCCTTAGAGGTACTTGGAACGCCTGCCGTTGAGCCGCTATAAAGCCGAATTAAATCTGTTGTACCTTTAACCCAAACCGAATTTCCATTATTCATGGGGGTAAGAATTTCGCTGGCGCTGTTTGCGTTTTCTATGACAACCTCGGTTACCTCGTCTGCAAACGCCCACGCCGACGCCGCGCAAACCAACAGTCCAACGAATAAAAGATATGCGTTTTTCATAACAAAACCTGTTATAGTAGTAAATGAAAATTGGGGTTAATATGTGATAAATCCAAGTCTCTGATTTATGAGCTTGTCTACACTGATACTATTTTACTAATTACCATTATAACATATAATCATTAAATAAAAGCGCTAAAGAGAGAAGATATATAAAAATTTCAAGAAAAAACTTGCTATAAACAGCATATTAATCAGATTTATTATACAGAATAATCGTCGTTGTCTTTGTAGACGAAAGAGTATTAGAACTTCTTCAATGTAGCCAGCCGTCGGGGGCGATTTCTTTCCCGTCAGCCGTCCACAGACCAGGCTGGTTCACGACGGTTCCAATTCTGGCAATCTTCGCGCCCAGCGAACGAAGCGTTTCGTCGCAGAGAATCTTTTCCGCCGTTTTTGGGGACGCGGTCAGAATCAGCTCGAAATCTTCGCCGTCTGATAAGGCATGTTCCAAAGGCGATTTATCGTCATGCGTCTTTTTAACGTCGCGGTGAATCGGGATGGAGTCGAGGTCAAGAGCCGCCCCAACGTTGGACGCGGTCGTCATTCGGAACAGGTCAAGCGACAAGCCGTCGGAGATGTCCATGGCGGCGTGAACGTCGTAGTTCTGCCGTAAATACAGGGCTTCATTGACCCGGGGCGTGAAGGTGAACTGTCGTCCGTGAATGCTTCCGCCGACCGCGCCGGTAAGCAGAATAGCGTCGCCGGGCTGAGCGGCGTTTCTTGTCCAGGGAACGTACTTTTTCCGCCCTTGCGAGTTGTGAGGAATCACGCCGAAGACGGTAATGGAAATCGTCAGCGGACCGCTAAAACAGTTGGTGTCGCCGCCGATCAGCGGGCAGTTGAACTCGTCCGCCAAGGTCAGCATGCCCTCGCAAAGACGTTTGAGATAATTCAGACAAGACAGATTCCCGTACGCGGGTTTCGACCAGTTTTTATCGACGGCAACCGAGGCGGTAAAACCGATCGGAGTCGCCGCCATCGCCGCCAGGTCTGAAAGATTGACGCCTAGAGCTTTTCTCCCAACCAGTTCCGGCTTCGCTTCCGCCAAGAGAAAATCGACGTCGTCAGAAAGCATGTCGGTACTGACAACGACGTCCCCAGTCGGGCGCGCCAAGACGGCAGCGTCGTCGCCCGGTCCGACAACAACGTTGGGATTGGAGTCGCGCGTTTGCGTCCACAGCCCACGGCTCTGGAGCCAGCGAAAGACGTCAGATTCAAGGGAAGACATGGGAAGAAGTGGTAAGTGGTTAGTGGTAAGTGGTTAGTGGTTAGTTGTAAGTAGTTAGCGAATCGCTTGCGTCCTTTCCACTTACCACTTAAAACTAACCACTCAATCAGTAGCTTGCAACGTTATTGTTGTTAGCTTTGGTAAGCGTCATGGATCCGTAGAGGACGTTTTGATTGCGAATCACCAAAAACTTCAGCGGCGAGAAGGAAGCCAGATCGTCTCGAGTCAAAACGTACATAACGTTTTCCATGGAAAGGGTTTCCCATTTGTGAAGCCCGATAATCGCGTCGCCCGGTTCGATTCCCTGCTGGTCGGCAGGCGACCCGGCGCGGACTCGAACGACCTTCATGCCGCCGCGGTACTGGGAACCGTATTTCTGCTTGAACTCAGTTGCAGAAATTTCAGTCAGCTGTAATCCGAGGACGTTCCAAACCGCCAGATCGTCTCCGCTGAATCCAGCTGGCGCCTGCAGTTCCAACTCAAATTTATACGGTTCGTTATTGCGGATAATTTCCATGTTGACCGACGCGCCGCCGTAGTTCTCGACCAGAGCGCAGGCGAAATCCACGCGATTGGTTACGGTAACGCCGTCAACGGAACGGATGAAATCCCCTTGATGAATCCCGACGCGCTGGGCGGGAGAGTTGCTCTCAACCTTTTTGACCTGAACCGCTTTGCGACCGTCTGGCAGGACAACGGCGGCAACCGTCAACCCGTGCCGGGCGAGCTGATTCGTCTGGCTTTGGAGCATGTCCGCAACGCGTTCCAAAGCAGCGTCGACCGGAATGGCGAACCCGATTCCCTGCGCGCCGGCTCGAACGGCAGCGTTGATGCCGATCATCTCCCCGTCAATGTTGAGAAGCGGTCCGCCGGAGTTGCCGGGGTTGATGCTGGCGTCGGTCTGAATAAGATTGACGTACGTCTGGACGTCGGACGCCTGAACTGTACGGTGCAGAGCGCTGACGATGCCCATGGTTACAGTATGTTCGTATCCGTAGGCGTTGCCCATAGCGATAACCGTTTCGCCAATTTCCAGCTCGTTGGAGTCGCCAATGGCAATGGTCTGCAGAGGAACGTCGGTTTCAATTTTAATAATAGCCAAGTCCGTAGACGGGTCGCGAGCAATGCAACGGGCGACGTAATTCTTTCCGTCTGCAGTAGTTACCTGAATTTCTTTGATGGAGTCAATAACGTGGAAATTGGTAACGATATAGCCACGAGGATCGATAATAACGCCGGCGCCCATGCCTTTAACGCGTCGAACGGTATCGTTGGCGTTGTCGTCGGAAGAGAATATTTCTTTTTCGCCGCGAATATTGACAACGCTGGGGCGCGCCGCCGCTGCGGCTTTCACAACCGGATTATCGCGTCCGTAAGACCAGTCCGGGAAAATCAGGCAAACGCACAAAAGGAACGTTGACCAACACAAGGACTGGAATACGAAATTACGGGATATGTTCATCTTAACTTAATATAAATATAAAGGGTTTTAGCTTGTCTGACTAAAACCAGAGGCAGGGATATTGCTTTTGTGGCAGCGATTGGATATCGCCCTACGCTAAAATTGAGAATTTCAGCGTATACTTCGGACGTTTGCAAAGAGCCGTACTCTTTACCCTTCATTCGCTTTTTATAGAATCGGTTATTCCGTTTTAATAGTAAAAGTTTCACGTTAAGATCGGAATAACCGTTATAAATTACCTAGATTAACAGACGGTCAGGGAATGACGATTTATCTTCGGCGAATCAGAACGAATAATTCTATTCCTTAATATCTTACTGTTGCGAAGCCCGAGGGAATTGTACAGTTTGCTTAGCTCCGTTATTGCTTTTCAAAAACTCTCTATTTTCGCATGAGAAAATTATCTCCCCCCTATTGACAGTTCAGGGAAAAGGGGTATAATCCGCATAATGTTTGAACGAGAAAGCAAGTTCATTCAGGTTTCCCGACGCTGTATTTACAGTGAAACCGTTATTATCGGGGCTTAGCTCAGCCTGGCTAGAGCGCTACGTTCGGGACGTAGAGGTCGCACGTTCAAATCGTGTAGCCCCGATTCAAGCCGTTTTCAATTGAAAACGGCTTTTTTCGTTCTTGTTCGATTTGCGGCTTCTCCGTTTTGTCGATGCGTTATCCTAACGGTCTGCGGCTCTGAGTTGCCTTGATATGCGCGTCGTCGCTATTTCACTTTAGGCAGGCCGTCAACCCATTCCAGCTCGACTCGGGACAGGTACCAGGATTTGCCGTTTTCGTCGTTGCCCTGGAAGAAGAGCCACGTCTTGCCGGTTTCCGGGTCGATAAAAACCCCGGGATGTCCGGACTCGCTTGAATTCCATTGTCCTTTTGGCCCGTTGGTAATAAACGGGACGTTCCAGACGCGCGTCCAATGGACGCCATCGTCCGACTGCGCCAGCCCGATATGCTGCGGATTGTTGTTGTACCCGCCGCCGTAGAACAGGAACAGTTTCCCGTCCTTTTCGCAAACGGACGCCGCTTCAATACATCGCGTTTCCCACGGCAGAGTCGGTTCGAGAATGCAATGGTCGCACTGCTTCCACTGATCCGGGGCGAGGTTGTTTCGATCCTCCGCGACTGCGACAACCTGTTTCTGAATTTTCCCTGCCGGGTCGCGCGTTGCGGCGTACAGATAGCATTTCCCCTTGAACTCGATAAAGTCCGCGTCAATCGCCCTGCCGTTTGTCCAGTCGCCTTTGGGAGAGAAGATCGGCGTTGAATAAACGTTCTGGAAATGCAAGCCGTCCTCAGACGTCGCGTAGTAAATCGCGTTTTGCGTTCCCTCTTTCCATGCCTGATAGAATAGATGAACTTTCCCGTCCCAGACTTTTGCGCACGGCGCGGCGATATCTTTATGGGCGCTGCCGGGCAGCGGCGTCACGTCCCCGACGTGCGTCCAGTTGGTCAAATCGTCGCTGGTTGCGATGCCGATGTAATAGTAGCTCTTCTTTTGAGGGTCGCGGGGAACGAAAGAAAAATACATCCAGTACTTCCCCTTGAATCGGACGACTGTCGGGTCTTTGGCGAATCGCTTTCCCTGCTTGTTGACAAGCCCGAACTTCATTGCCGGATTTTTCAGACTGGGATAGTCCGGGGGCGTAACCGCGTCGCCCGGCTTGTACTGAGCAAAACAAGACGCTGCAAACAAAATCGACAGCGTCGTCAAAACGATTAAAACGGTTTTTCGCATGGCAGGGTCTCCGTAGTTAAGTTGCGAGTTTGAGATATTTTGTGCAGCGCCTGGCGCCAAAAGGAAATTATCCGATATTCGCAATCGATTGTCAATTCCCCCTCGCGGATATTTTAACATGAACGTCCCCGGCACATTGCAGTTCCCTGACGCCGAAGAATTCTCACGCAAAGATGGCTGCTAATATTGAACTGCTGCGCGGTTCTAGCGGAAGATTATTCTTCTTTCCTATTACCGTCTTCTATGCGTTTTTTCCTTTTTATTTTCTCCATTCTCACAATTTTTAAAAATTTTTCCATAAAATTTCCATTTACCGCTTCACGATTGCAAAATTGAGTGTATAATATTAATATATAAAAGCGATATTATTTTTGCCCGGGTGTACCGTCCCAAAAGTCGTTTATAAAACCATTTATCAGTTTTACCCACCTTAGAAGGAGTAAAATAATGACTAATATTCGAAACAGTTTATCCTCCCCCGCCTTCATATTATCCCACGGTCTGCTGGGGCTTTTTATTTGCGTTCTGTTTTGTTCTATTGCCAAAGCGGACCTCAAAGAAGGCTTTATCCACGGATACTGGTTTGATAACAGCTATTCCGACGTCATGGGAACGTGTGCTGGAACGGCTTGCCGCACCATTTCCATCTCGGAAGACGGCTTGTTCGGACAGGCGATTTTGTGCAATGGCGGCTACGTTCGTCTGGAAGACTCTCACGGAACCGGTTTTGGAATTGCCGACGGCAGAGACGGGAAAATGACGATTATGTGCTGGTTTAACCCGTCAAGCGCAGCCACGTCTGAACGCGTTTTGATTTCCAACTCCGCATGGAACAGCGGTAAAAACCCCGGCGTCGTTTTGGACGCTCAGTACAAGGGCGGACCGTATTACAACATCGGCGACGGTACTGACAGAATCGACCTCAACGCTAACGTTCCCGTTGTCGCCAATGAGTGGCAGTTTGCTGCGATTACTGCAGATTTAACGACCAATCAGGCGTATCTGTATTACGGAACTGCAAATGGAACGCTTCAGCAATCCCAGGTCGACAGCGCCAAACTTCAGAAAATTGATTCTCTTTTGAGCAGTTACAAATGGTATATCGGCGAAGATTACAAAGACTATTATTTCTACGGTCTGATAGACGAAATGGGGATTTGGAATCGGGCGCTGTCGTTAGACGAAATCAATCAGATCTATACAGCTCAGCAGAATGGAACGTCGCTGGGGAACCAGCTGAATTTCGCGTCGTCTGCTGTAACAGCCCAGGCGGGCGCGTATACGGACGGATCGACGTGGGCTGGCGGCGTCGTTCCCAAATCAGACGCCAATGTAACAATCAATAATGCCGTTACCTCTGACGGGAGAACGTTCAACGGCGACGCGGTTATCGGGGAAGACGGCTCTTTAAGCGCAACGGGCTGCGTCTTTGTTGGGCACAGCATCGACGCAAACGGCAAGTTGACAATCAACGGCGGCGACAACGTTTTCAGCGGAAACAAAAACAATAACTATTCCAGCTCTTTGATTATCGGATTCCAGGGCGGAAACGGCGAGTTCGTTCTCAACGACGGTACTGTTACAACTTCCGGATATACGTATGTCGGCTACAACCAAAGCGGAGAAGCCAAGTTTACTCAAAATGGCGGAACGTTCAACGCCGGCAATAATATCGCCGTTGCGTACAATGCCAATGAAGTTGCATCTATGCTGATTACCGGCGGGGAAATGAACGTGAACGGATCCATTCGTATTGGCATTGGCGCGGATTCCACCGGACAAGTAACCGTTTCCGGCGGAAACGTTACCGCAAAGATATTGCAGATTGGACGCGCCAGCGCAGGCGATTCCGCAAAAATGACGATTACCGGCGGCGTTGTCGAGGTTACCGACGCCATCTACGGTTCCAGCAGTTCCAATTCCGGGAATCTTTACATTTCCGGAACGGGTCAGCTGGTTTTGAACTCCTCAACCACCGGCAACGCCATTCGTGAATTGACGTCGTTCAAAATTGAAGGCTCCGGAGCGGACGGAACTGGCGCGCTTTTATTCAAGAAAAGCTTAAAGAGCGCAGCCGCTATTACGCTTACCAACAACGCGACGATCGGCATTGAACCTGGCGCAACGTTTACCCAAGCCGCAGCCATTGCTGAAACCCAATCGAGTTCCTTGACCGTTACCGGCGGCGGAACGCTGACTCTGGCTGCCGCCAATACGTTCACTGGCGATGTTGACATCAACGCAGGAACCGTTATTATGAGCTACAACGCCAAGACCGGCGGCACGACGGATACCGCTACGGCGTTGGGCGACCCGTCGATTGCAACTCGTAAAATTACGGTTCATTCCGGCGCAACGCTCGAAACCGCTTCCGGCTCAGGCGGCGTAGACGTCTTTGGCGGCGCAGAAGCTCATCCGGCGTTTCGCATTATCGCAGACGGCGGAACGATTGCCACCGCTCCCGACAACTTAACCTCGTACGGAGATATCGAACTGAAAAACGGCGGCGTCTTTGAAGAGCGCGGCGGACACAACACCTGGTTCACTATTATCAATGGAGACGTCTTCGTTACCAGCGGAAACGCTGAGATTCGTTCAACCGAAGCTGGCAGAGGCGTTTCTCTGCGCGGGTATCGCAACGGCGCCAACGCTGGCGTTACGTTCGACGTTGCCGACGGTTCCAAGCTGACAATATCTTCGGTTTTGAAAGACATCCCCAACAGCAAAGAAGTTGGAAGCCTTACCAAGTCCGGCGCGGGTACAGTAGAAGTTTCCTCAAACAGTACGTACACCGGCGCGACAAAGGTTACAGCGGGAACGCTTCTGTTCTCCTGTGATACGCTTCCAGTTTCCGCCATGACGGCAACCGGCGGAACGCTCGTTTTGGGAACGGAGGGAAATACGATTGTCGCCCAAGGCGGTTCATCAATTAAAACAGACGGCGGCGCGGTTCGAGTCGATGGAAACCTTACTGTCAATTCCGGCATTTTAACCGTTAAAGGGGGCTGGACGGGAACCGGCGATATCAAGATCAACACAGACGCTCAGCTGCGAATTACAACCAGTTTCAGCTATCCCAACGACATCACGCTCAACGGCGGAACGCTGCGTAACGCGACCGATGGCAGAACGGTTTCGGTCGACGCTCCGATCAATGTAATTTCGGATTCTTATATACAATCTGGCTGGAGCGATTATGTAACGTTAAAAGGCGCGTTAAAAGGAAATGGAAATATTACCGTTCCGTCTGACTCTGGCTATGTTATCTTTACCGGAGACGCCAGCCAGTTTAAAGGGGCGTTGTCGCTTCAAAGCAACATCCGCGTTGGAAAATCCGGGACTGACTCAACAACGGACTGCGTCAATTTTATCGGCGACAAGAAGATCACTCTCTACTCAGGCGGTCTTATTCAGAACAACGACAATAACATTACCATAACAAACGATTTAGACGTTCAGGGCGAATCCGGATTTAAAACCGGTTGGAAAAAGAGCATTACTCTTACCGGGAATGTAACAGGTTCTGCCAAACTGAAGCAGGTTTCCGATTCCGGCTGGCTGATTCTGAAAACCCACTCTGATAACGATGCGTTTACCGGACCCTTCCAAACCGGTTGGGCAAGTACGTCGTCCAGAGGTCAAACGCGTCTGGCGGCTGAGCAACCCCTCGGAGCCAACGCCGGAACTCTGTATAACTACGGCTATCTCGACATGAACGGATTCAGCCAGATATTCAAGGGCGTTGTGGACGATGGCGCGAACAATAAAAAGGGCAGAATTTACAATACCACCACTAACAAATCGACGCTGACGTTCGATATTACTTCTCAAAATCTGTCGTATGCTGGAACTATCGAAAGCAACATTGAATTGATTGTCAACGCCAGCGGCGCGGGAACTCAAACGTTTACCAACGGCGGAAGCACGTTTACCGGAAACGCTACCATTAACGGCGGAACAATCCGTATGACTGGTAAAGGTTCCAGCGGGAATTCTCCGATTGGAAAAGTATCTGACACCCGCTACGTTTACGTCAACAGCGGCGCAGAACTGGTGTTTGCCAATCAGGACGTTTTAGCCAACGCTCACAATTACGCCCCGATTAACTTTGTCGTTGACGGAGGCAAGATTTCCAACGAAGGCGCGTATTACAACTTCCTCCAGAATCCAACTTTCAAAAACGGCGGTCAGTTGTACGCTTCCGACGGAAACGCAACCTGGAAAGCGTTCAAGCTGTTAAACGTTACCGTAGCCCGAAATGACGACGACACGCCCGGTGCGCCCGTTCTTTTCAGTTCGGCTCCGAACATGCCCAACGCCACGATTACGTTTGCCGATATCAGCGACATCGTAGAAGCAGGAACGTCTGTTGCAACCATTAACGTTGCTGAAATTACCAGCGCAGACAAGTCGGTAAACGATAACGTTTCTGATCTTGTCATTTCATCCGTAATTGAAGATCCCGTCTATAAAACCGACGGCGCTCTTAAAAATGCGGGAGAAATCAAAAAGACTGGCGCTGGCACAATGGAATTTACCGCGTCCAACACGTATACCGGCAAGACGTCTGTTACAGACGGAACGCTCAGACTTACCGACGACGCCGTTGTTACTCACGGCCCGATTGCCGTCGACGAGATTGGTACGCTGGAATTCAATATTTCTGACGGTCAGACGAGAAAGCTGACTGTTAACGCGGCGAATGCAATTACAAGTTCCGGCTCCGTTGTTAAAACCGGCTCTGGAACGCTTCAGATCGATACGACAGCGACGGAACTGGTTAACGCTTCCAGCTTCCTCATTTCGACCGGACGTCTGGATATGAAAGAGTATTTTAACGGTACGATGGAAGTCGGTTCCGGCGCAACGCTGTCGCCTGGCAACTCGGTTGGAACGTTGACGATTAATGGCTCTTACAATCAGGATAAAAACGGAATCCTGCTGCTGGAAGTCGGCACAGACGAACAAGGCGAGATTGTCGTTGACCAGCTGATTGTCAATGGAACCGCTGCGTTTGAGTCCGGGTCAGTTATCAACATCAGCCTGGATCCGTCCAGCGGACTCGTTGGCGGCGATACGTTCACCGATGTAACATTACTTACGGCAGATAACGCAGCGAATATTTTCAACGACGTTGTAATCGCTCTGCAATCCTATTACTTCACAGATTTGGTTCCTACGCTTTCAGGAAATCAAATTCTGCTTTCCGGGACGCTTGATCCCAACGCTGTTCCGGAACCGTCGACGTGGGCGCTGCTGGTTCTCGGCGTTGCTGGGTTGCTGTGCGTTCGGAAACGAACTCGTAAATAGTAATTACGCAATCATAAACGCAAAGCGAGAGGGAAGCGTCAGCGGAACTCTCGCTTTTTTATAGCGAGCTTTGCCGCGCCTCGCTGCCGTCGCGTCTTGTAATTAAAATAATCTTTGTTATAATAATATCCAACGGCGACGGAGCCTTTGAATTCTATTATTCTAACAACCCCAATTACGAGACAATCCATGAAAAAAACGTTTATCTCCTTTATGCTGGTTTTGACGTTCTCCGTTTGCACGGCGGTCGGGCAGACGGTCAATCTTACTGTTGACGCCGGCGCGGATGGCGTTCCGCTCAATCCAGGCATGTTCGGGCTGTTCTTTGAGGAAATCAACCATTCCGGCGACGGCGGACTTTATGCGGAGTTGATAGAAAACCGCAGTTTCGAAGATTACCGTCTTCCGGAAGGAACCGCCATTCGCGGCGGCAAAGCCGTCGGTCCGAACAAGGGCTGGTCGGTCGGGTTCAGTTCTGAAAACAAGTTCCCCAACTGGGAGTTTTCCGCCAACGA
Organism: Thermoguttaceae bacterium; assembly: GCA_017557195.1. Taxonomy (GTDB): domain Bacteria; phylum Planctomycetota; class Planctomycetia; order Pirellulales; family Thermoguttaceae; genus RUG11551. The sequence continues at coordinate 25,596 of JAFZAL010000020.1, forward strand.
CGTCGAGGCGTACCTGACGCTGGAAACGGAAAACCCTATTCACGAAAACAACCCGTCCTACGCCTGCGTTACAGTCGGGACGGTTCTGCCCAAAGGTCAGGCGATTCTGTCCAACGACGGCTACTGGGGAATCCCGATTAATAAAGGGGATGAGTATAAGTTCTCGATTTTCGCCCGATCGGCTCAAAAGACGCCGGTTCTCGTTCGGCTGGTTGGAAAGGACAATGCCGTTCTGGGACAAACGACAATTGAAGTCGCGTCGGTGGCGTGGACGAAATACGAATGCGTCTTTACCGGGTCCGTTACAGCAGACGCCCGGCTGGAACTCGTCTTTACGAAGCCGGGGAAAGTTTACGTCGATGAAATCTCGCTCTTCCCGCCGACGTTCAATAGCCGTCCCAACGGGCTAAGAAAAGACCTTGTCGAGCTGTTCCGCGGCCTCAAGCCCGGATTCGTTCGATTCCCCGGCGGATGCGTTGTCGAAGGCTGTACGATAGCCAACCGTTACATTCCAACAACGACCATAGGTCCGGTGGAAACGCGGCGGTCGCGCTGGAGTTTGTGGGGATACCGTTCCAATCAGGGGCTGGGGCTGCACGAGTACCTTCAGTTCTGCGAAGACGTCAACGCGGAGGCGATGCTGGTCGTCTCCTGCGGCATGGCTTGCGAGTTCCGCGACGGGGGCATGGCGCCCGTCGAAGACCTTCAGCCCTATATCGACGAAGCTCTCAACGCGATTGAATACGCCGTCGGACCTGTTACAAGCAAATACGGAGCCATGCGCGCTGCGGCGGGACATCCAGAGCCGTTCAACCTCAAGTACGTCGAAATCGGCAACGAAAACTATGGCAAAGAATACGCTCGCCGATACAAACCGTTTCACGCCGCCCTCAAGGCGAAGTATCCCGATTTGCTCTACGTCTCCTGTATTGAAATCAAAGACGCCGACGTTGACATTCGGGACGATCATTTTTATAACACTCCTGAAAGGCTTGCTCGAATCCCCGATCGCTACGATACAGAAACTCGCGAAAAACGCAAAGTGTACATCGGAGAATACGGCGTTTCGCAGATGAAACACAACGGATGTCTCAACGACGCGTTAGGCGAAGCCGCGATGATGATCGGCATGGAACGCAACGCCGACGCTGTTACAATGGCGTCGTACGCGCCGCGGTTCCACAACGTCTGCGACCCGACCTGGACAGTCCAGATGATCGGCTTCGACAACCGCCGGACGTTCTGTCAGCCCTTCTATTACGTTCAGAAGATGTTTGCTCTGCAAAAGGGCGACCGCGTCCTGCCGACAAACATTTCTGTAACACAGCAGGAAGAACGCGCGGCAACGCTCATTCTGGCTACGTGGAACACCAGGGCGGAAGTCAAAGACTTGGTTGTAACAGACGCCAGCGGCAAAGAGTTCAAGCTTTCCCCGGACGAAGAAAAGGCTCTTTTCGCCCCGCTGACCAAAGAAATCGCCACGCCCAACAGCGTCGTCGTTCCGGGGTTAAAGCTCTCCGGCGACTATACGTTCAAATTCAAGGCGAGACGAATCGACGGGACTGAAGGACTGCTCATCGGGTTCAATTACTTTGACAACCAAAACTTCACCTGGATCAATCGCGCCGGGTTTGCGAACACAAAAGACGCGGTTATTCAGCGGGTTGACGGCGCCAAATACTTCCTGGACGTCAAAACCGAGGAATACCAGCCGTATCAAACAGGCGTCTGGTACGAGTACGAGATTCGAGTCGGCAAAAATTCACTTGCCGCTTTTGAAAACGGCAAACTGTTTTTACAAAGTCCGGCAACCGACGGCTCGTTCTGGAAACCGTTCAGTACGGGGAACAAAACGACGCTGTTTACTGTCGCCCATCGCGACACCAAAACCGGGGAACTGCTCATTCGAATCGTCAATATGAAAACCGAGCCGGTTGACGTCCAAATCAAGCTGGACAACTGGTCAGGCAAGACGGACTTTGCCGTTGAAGAAACCGTTTTGACGTCCGAAAAGAACACGGACCGCAACTCCCTCGACGAGCCGAAAAAAGTCGTTCCGAGAACGTCGGAATTCAATGTTACAGGAACGTCGTTCACCTACAAAGTCAAAGCGAATTCACTGACGAATTTGAGGTTGAAGTAGGTTTGGCGGCGAGGCGCCGCTCCCGATCCGCTCTGCACATGTTGACAAACGCTTTTCGACCGGTTATAATGATCTGTAAACGGTTCAAATACGAATAGTTTATTCACCATTAAAGGAACAATAACACATGAACAGAATTTTATCATTGTTTGTCTTGGCGCTGGCGTTGACCGCAGCTGGAGTTTGTGAACTTGCCGCAGAGGAAAATGCAACGGATCGTCCGGATATTGTTATCGCGGATTTCGAGACTGACAATTTCGACGGCTGGAGCGCTGAAGGGAACGCGTTTCAGATTCGCAGCGCCGACGCTCTGTATACCGGCGGGATGGGCGCGGTCTACGGCTTTCACGGTCAGAAGCTGATCAATACGTTTGGCAGCGTCGAGAGCGACAACTCAACCGGAACGCTGACGTCCCCGGAATTCAAAATTGAACGGAAGTACGTCACGTTTTTAATCGGCGGCGGGAATTTCCCTGGCGAAACGGGAATCGCTCTTTACGTGGACGGGAACAAGGTTGCTGAACAGACCGGTTTGTACAACGTTCCGCGACAGGGCGACGAAGGACTCAAGCTCCGATTCTGGGACGTGACAGAATATCAGGGCAAACCCGCCAAGATTGTCATTTTCGACAATAAAAGCAAAGTCAATTGGGCGCATATCAAAGTCGACTACATCTGCCAAACGGACGCAGCGCCGGATCTCACAGCTAATGTCATTTCCGTCGTTAAGGGTTCTGCCCCGAAGACGTACGACCCCATGATTTTCGGGCATTTCATCGAGCATTTTCATCGTCAGGTTTACGGCGGAATTTTTGAACCCGGCTCTCCGTTGTCGGATGAAAAGGGATTCCGAAAAGACGTCGTTGCGGCGCTGCGGGAAATCAAAGTCCCGATCGTTCGATGGCCCGGCGGATGCTTTGTTTCCGCCTACCATTGGAAGAAGGGCGTCGGTCCGAACCGTCAGCCGGCGTGGGACAAGGCGTGGCACGTTGAAGAGCCGAACACGTTCGGAACGGCAGAGTACGTTCAGTGGTGCCGGCTTATCGGCGCGGAACCGTACATCTGCACAAACGCCGGGACGGGAACGTCGGAAGAGATGAGCGACTGGGTCGAGTACTGCAACCTCAACGTTGGGGAATACGGCAGGCTCCGTCAGGCGCACGGGTTCAAAGAGCCGTTCAACGTCAAATACTGGAGCGTCGGCAACGAGAACTGGGGACGTCACGAAATGGGCGCCAAAACCGTCGGCGAATGGGGCGACTTCGTCCGGGAATCCGGTAAGCTCATGCTCAATACAGACCCCGACATAAAACTCTTTGCCGCCGCGCTGCCCAACGAGAACTGGACGCTGCCGCTGCTGGAAAAAGCCGGGTACATGTTGGACTACGTGTCCATTCACGGGTACTGGGACGGTCTGTCTTATAATAACAATCCGTCGCCGTACATGACTTGTATGATGAGAACGCAGAGTCCGGAATCGTCCATTCTTCGCACGATCGCCGTTCTGGACAAGACCAAAATGCGCGGGCGCGTTTTTATCGCCTTTGACGAATGGAACCTTCGCGGCTGGCATCACCCTGGAATCGGCGCAGTTCATCCGCACATGGACGTTCCGGCGCGTGACAAAAACGACATCAACTCCACCTATACGATGGCGGACGCGGTCTTTTCCGCCTGTTTCCTCAACTCCTGTCTGCGGCATTGCGACGACGTTAAAATCGCGTGCTTCTCGCCGATTGTCAACACGCGCGGCGCGCTGTACGTCTATCCTCAAGGAATTGTCAAGCGAACGACGTACCACGTTTTCTGGATGTACGTCAATTTGCTGGAAAAGAACGTTGTGCCGATTGAGATTAATTCCGAACCGCTTCTGTGGAACAATCAGCAAACGCCGAAACTCGACGCCGCCTTGAGCGTCAACGACGACAAGACGCGTTACGTCCTGGCAGTTGTCAACAAAGACCCGGAGAACGCGGCGGAAGTCAAGCTGGATTTCCTTTCCGGGATGAAGGACCTCCCGACGGAGCTGGAAGCGACCGTCTTGAGCGGTTCCTCGCCCGACGACTTCAACGACGTCGGCGCGGAAAATCGCGTCGTCCCGCAGAAGACGACGGTCGAAGTCAAAAGCGGGAAAGTAACGATTGCGCCCCACTCGGTAACGTTTGTTGTAATCCCGGCGAAATAACGGCGCCCCCGATGGCGGGGGAGCCAATCCGCGCTGCCGCGCGCTTGCCGATAATCGCTCCCGTTGGTCGCTTTTGATACGGAAGGTCAAAAAATGAAATTCCCTCTAATAACTCATTTTACCGTATTTGCTCTGCTAGCTGTTGTGACGTCTTTTGCCGCAGGAGTCGAGTTCCCGAACCCGGCTGAGTTCAATCCAGTCTGGAAGAGCGCCAGTCCCGGGACGTCGTACGACCGGTCGCTGCCGACGGCGGCGTTGCTCGGGAACGGGTCGCTGGGCGTTGTCAACGGCGGGGACGCGAACAAGAAGCTTTTTGTTTTAACGCGCGGCGATTTGTGGAGCTGCGGCGACATGTCTATCGGATACGACGATAACAATATCGGTCCGATGTCCTTCGCCGACCTCATAATTCAGCCGGAAACCCCTGTGGTCGAATCTACAGACGAGCTTGACCTTCCTTCCGCCACGCTCAAGACGAAGGGCGTTTTCGGCAAAGGGACGGTTCAGCTTGAGAGTTCTGTAACAGCGACGGAAGACGTCTTCGTCATAACAGGCGTTTCCGACTCGGACGACGTCTGGAACGTCCGGCTTGTCGTTCACAATCAGAAGCCCTTTCCGACAGATTCCGGTCGATCTGCGGATAGCTTTTGGGTTCGGCGTTCGACGGTAAACCTTCTCCCGAAGGGCGACTCTCGCGGGTGGGTTGTCAGCGCGACAGCCGCAGTCAGCGCTCTGGGCGCCCAGCTGACGCAGATCGAAACGCCCGACGGCAAACAGGAAGCGAGCGCCCGGCTGACGATTCGCGCTGGCAAGCCGTTTGCGATTATTGTAACAGCGAACCCGGATCGGCGATTTACCTGGGCGGAACTCGAAAAGCTCAAAGCCGATCACAAAAACTGGTGGGCGGACTGGTACGGCAAGTCTCGCATCGCTCTGGGCGACAAGGAGCTGGAGTCGTTCTGGTACGGGCAGGTCTATCTGCTTGGGTCGTGCGTCCGTAAAGGGAAGCTCCCTCCCGGGCTGTACGGAATCTGGGTTACGACCGACAATCCCTCCTGGCATAACGACTTCCATTTGAACTACAATTACGTCGCGACCTGTTACGGATGTTGGGCGTCGAACCGATGTGACGCGGCGGACGCGCTGCCAGACCCGCTTCTGGACTATCTTCCCCGCGCCGTTCGCAACGCCAAAGAGAACCTTCAGCATATTGACCGCTGCAAAGGACATTACTATAAGAACTCCCGGGCGTATCTCGACTCGCGCGCTGACCTTGCTGACGGCATCGACGATGCGGCTCTGTTCCCGGTGGCTCTGGGGCCGCGGGGCGTGGCTGTCGAGGGCGACGAGAGCATGTGGGGACAGGTTTCCGACGGGGCGTTTCAGTGCGCCGTTTTCTGTACGCATTGGGAATACACGCTCGACCGCGAGTATCTGAAAAAAGTCTTTCCCATTCTCGACAAAACCGCCAACTTCTTTATGGCGTGGTGTGAAAAGGAACCCTTGTCGGACGGATCGTACCGTTACAACGTCTGGGATTCGCACTGGGAGGGCAGCGGGTTACAGAAGAACAGCGCGCCGGCGCTGGGCAGCGTAAAACATCTCTTTGAAACGCTGGTCGAAGTCGCCCCGATTCTGAACGAAATCGGCGTTGAAGTTCCCCCTGACAAGGTCGCCGCCTGGAAGGACTTTCACGAACATCTAGCCGATCTGGCGGTCGGCGTCTATTCGATTAACGGCGCACCCGTCAAGATGCTTTCCGGCGTAGAAAACGCAGACGGCTCCGCCAACCCGTCCGGCGGGAACGCGCTCAATCTGGAAAGCGTCATTCCCGGGGAAGTTTTCGCCTTCGATGTAACAGACGAGTTCCGCGCTCTTGCCGTCAATACGGTAGACGGCAACGTTGCGAAGTCGCCCAAAACCGTCTGGACGTGCGTCAACCAGACGCCCAAACTGTTCGCAACCGCAATTCGCGCCGGCTATCCCGCCGAGAAAATAATCGACGCATTCAAAGCAAACCAGATTCGAAAGTTCGGTCAGAAGAATTTCCATCTGCATGATGGCGTCCACGGCGTTGAGAAAATCGGCGCGATGGAGTTTATCCAGTCGATGTTGATACAGAGCGATCACGGTTACGTTAAGATATTTCCAAATTGGACGGACGCTGATGCCAAATTCGAGAATTTGCGCGCCAAAGGCTGTTTTCTCCTGTCTGCGGAAATGAAAGACGGCAAGGTCGTTCGCGTGAGTGTTACGTCTGAAAAAGGCGGGCGGCTCCGGCTGGTCGACCCGTTTGGCGGCGAAACCGTCCCTGCTGGCTGGTCGCGCGGCAAGACGCGCAACAGTAACGAGCCTACGATTGAACGCGACTTCAAACCGGGAGAAACGGTTATAATCGTAAATAGTAACTACGCATTCGTAAAAGAATAACGCTAAGCGGGAGGAAACGCCCGCTTTTTTAATCAAAATCGTTTCGCGCCGCTTGTTTTTCTAAAGCGGCTGTGTTATACTTATGAAAAAAACTCTAATCAGTTTTAGAGCATAGATTTTACAGAATTTTTAATCCCACTGTTATGAAACCCCGCAATTATCCATTTATTCTTTTAAGTTTACTCTGCTTGACAGCCAGCGCTGCGGAGTTGAAGATTCTGGTTCCCGGAGAGTGTCACGGTCAGGCGTATCAGGTCGCCGGGCAGGAACTGCAACAGTACTGGAATCAGATTACCGGGCAGACGCTCGAGATTGTCAATCAATCAAACGACGAGGACAGTTACCTTGTTGTTGGGTCGGACGCGGTCAACCCGTTTGTTCGTCAGCTGATTGAACGGAAAGTCATTCGCGATTTCCCGCTCAAAACGGCGTCGGACGAGTTCCGTCTGCTGACCGTCAAAGACGGAGCTAGAACGCACCTGATTCTGGCGGGCGGACGCGGGCGCGCGACGCTGTACGCGGTCTACTGTTTTCTGGAAACGCGCGGCGGCTGTCGCTGGTTCTGGGACGGCGACGTCGTTCCCCATCAGGACGCCATCGACATAACCGGCTTGGATGTAACAGAAACGCCGCGGTTCTATTATCGCGGAACCCGGTATTTCGCCCATCGAGGTCTGCATCGGTTCCAGGCGGAGCATTGGTCTTTGGATGACTGGAAACAGGAAATCGACTGGCTTGTCAAAAAGCGTCAAAACGTGTTTATGCTGAGAATCGGCATGGACGACGTGTTCCAAAAGGCGTTTCCTGACATCGTCGATTATCCCGACCCCGCCAAGCCGCTGCCGGAAGCGTTGTCCGGTTACGACAACCGTTCTCTGTTCTGGTCGCTGCAGTACCGCGGTCAGCTCAGAAAGGCTCTGTTACAGTACGCCTTCGACCGGGACTTGATGCACCCGGAAGACTTTGGTACGATGAGCCACTGGTATTCGCGAACCCCTCATCAGTTTTTGGACTCGGTCAAGCCGGAGTTTCTGCCCAATTACAGCGGGCACGGTCTTCCTACCGCTCTCGTTTGGGACGTCCGGCAGGACAAGTATCTGGACTATTACTGGAAGTTGACTCAGGCGCATATCGACAACTACGGCAAGCCGGAATTGTTCCATACGATTGGTCCGGCGGAACGCCGCTGTTACAAAGACCGGGAAGACAACCTGAGAATGAAGCTCTACGTGTACCGACGACTGATCGACAACCTTCGTCAGCATTATCCTGACGCGCCGCTGCTTTTGGCGGGCTGGGATTTTTACTGCACCTGGCAGCCGCAGGAGGTTCGAGAGTTCACCAATCAGCTTGACCCCAATCGAACAATTTTGTGGGACTACGAAGCCGACTCCAAAAGCGAGCGCAACTTTACCAACTGGGACGTCATCGGCAGGTTCCCGTACACGTTCGGCATCTTCCAGGCGTACGAGGCGGCAATGGACATCCGCGGGAATTATCCGCTCATCGAACAGCGCATGAAACAGGTCGGCGACGACCCGTTTTGCCGCGGGTACATTCTCTGGCCGGAGAACTCCCATTCCGATATTTTCCTACTGAATTTCTTTACCGCCAACTCATGGAAGCCGGGCAAGACGACCGACGAACTGCTGGTCGAATTCTGCCGTGACAGATACGGCGATCAGGCGGACGAAATGCTGACAATCTGGCGCGACGTTCTCCCGATTTCTCAAATGCTGGATTGGAGCGGCAACTTCTGGTTCCAGGTTTTCAACACCATGAACGGCAAAGTCAAACCGCAAGACGCCGCTACATGGAAGAACGCCAGCCGGGATCAGATTCCCCGATTGCAAAACGCTCCGCAAGTGTTAACGCGCTTAGCGGAAGTGGAATGGAAAACCCCGTTTGTCTATCGAGATTCCATCGACCTGGCGCGAACGACCATTGACCGAATGCTGACCTGCGCTCGCGTTACGCTCTTTGCCGCCATGAATGACTGGCGCGAAGGAAAAATCACGACCGAACAGGCAAGAGCTAAAGTCAACGCATACTACGAACTGGCGGAGGCGATGCGCGACACGCTCGCTTTACATTCGGACTATTCCATTTACGAAACCGTCGAGGGCATGAACGCCGTCGAGCCGATTGTCAACCCGGACTTCGACCGCGTCATTCTCGACAACGCCTCGTGCACTTACTGCCAGTCACATCAGTACGAAATCATGCAGACGTGGTATATGCCGTGCATTAAGACCATCTGCGACTGGGCGAACGACCGGCTGGATCGAGACGACAAATCCGCCTTTACGTATCCGGACAGTTTCAAGAAAGTTGTAACAGAGAAGAAAGCGGAAATGCTTGCTACGCCGTTGAAAGATCAGCGTCCGACGCTGGAACGAACGCAAGAGAATTTCAAAGCCGTTATGCTCCGCGCCGCCAAAGCTGCAAGCGAGTTTGAGAATTAAATGAAATAATCTCTCAGCGGGAGGAAACTCCCGCACTTTGTACTTTTAGTTAAGAATAATCATTTGGAGCTATTCTTGACTTTTCGTTTTGCGCCGATTTTAATAAGAAAAAAAACTATTGTATACCATAAGTTAAGTTAAAAGCCATGCGTAAACACAAATCATTATCACGCCGCCTTTTTTTGGGACAGTGCGCCACAGCGCCCTTTATTCTCTCTCAGCTGGGCGAAAACCAAACCTGTCGTGCGGAAGATGCAGTCCCTGAACCGACGCCGACGGACAGTCCGGAAATCGGCAAGCCGTACGCGGGCTGGAAGGAGGGCGACCTCGATTTGCATTACATCTATACCGGGCGGGCGGAATCGAGCTTTCAGATCTTCCCGGACGGGACGTCCATGCTTCTCGACGCTGGCGAGTTCCACGTTCAGACGGCGAAAAGAACGCCGTTTCTTCCCGACGGGGCGCGGTTCGCGGGAGAATGGATCGCCCGGTATATTAAACGGGTTAACCCGGCTGGCGACCATGTCGACTATATGATGTGTTCCCATTTCCATTCTGACCATTGCGGCGTTGACACGTTTAGCGCCGGGAAAACGTCCGGCCGCGGAGACGACTATTTCCTTTCCGGCTTCGCGCAGGTTGCAGAATACATCCATTTTGACGAGGTCTTTGACCGCGCCTATCCGGACTACAACGCTCCTGTTACAGCCATGAAAATGCGGGAAACGCAGAACTGGCTCAAGTTCGTCCAGTATCAGGAAAAGGCGAACGGGCTGAAGCGAACCCCGTTTATCGTCGGGCGGGGCAATCAGATTGTTCTGAAGAAATCGCCGGAGAAGTACAAGGGACAGTTTCAAATTCTCAACGTCTGCGGCAACGGCGCGATCTGTCTGGAAGCCCCGAAGCCGGAAGACGAGTTCAACCCGAACGTTGCTCTGCCGACGGACAACCTGTTTGTAAAGAATCCGGAAAACTCGAAGTCCGGGACAAATGAGAATCCGCTCAGTCTCGGGTTCCGGCTGTCCTACGGGAAGTTCCGATTCTATACCGGCGGCGATATCAGCGGCGCTGTTCTGGACGAAAAAGGACGCGACGTCGGCATTGAAGTTCTCGTTGGGAGAACGGTCGGGAAAGTCCACGTCTGCAAAGCCAACCATCACGCGTCGACCAACGCCATGCGCGCCGGGTTTGTCCAGGCGGTTCAGGCGAAAGTGTACATCAACAACGTCTGGCACAAAGGACACGTCAACGACAAGACCATGAGAATCATGACGTCCCGCGACCTGTATCCCGGCGACAGAATCGTCTGCCCGACCTACTACAACGTCTACAATCCAGACGCGTTCAAATCGGCGCCATGGCAAAAAGACCTCGTCAAAGTCGGCGGACACGTGGTCGTCAAAGCCTACGACGGCGGAACGAAGTTCAAGGTATACTATCTGGAACCCAAAGACGAGTCCATGACCGTTAAAGCGGTCTACGGGCCGTGGGAAGCATAGAAATTTTTGCTATAAGTCATAACGCAAAGCGGGAGGAAACTCCCGCTTTTTCTCTTAAATGCCTGGAAACGTAAAAGCGCAATTAGATAAAGCTGCTTTAAAGAGTTTCTGATACGCTCTATGAATGCAAGACAGAACCATAATACAATACTGCGGGTAATTTGACGGTTTATTTTATTCTTTCTCGATAATCCAATTGAATTGCCCCCTTTTCAATATTTTTAAAATTGGTATTATATATTAAAACGTTTTATCAACCCAAGGAGGAATTCAGCCATGACTATAATGGCGTTTCAGTACAAAGTTGTTTCAGAAGCCCCGATTCTGGTTGCATATAACAGAGATGAACATATAGAACGCCAGTCGCAGGCCCCGAAGATTCAGTCTGGACGTCCGCGAGTGATTTGCGGCATTGACCGTAAAAGCGGCGGCACATGGTTTGGCGTTAATCAGCATTCGATGTTTTGCTGTTGTCTTAACAGATTTAAAAAGGACGTCCCATTTAATCCGCGCTCTCGCGGTTTGCTGTGCCGAGAACTGCTCAATTGCCATTCCGCTCAGGACGCAGCGCAAATGGCGGTGTCGGAATTGGAAACTGGGTCGTACGCCGGCGTCAATTACGTTGTAGGCGATATGCATTCCGCATATTGTATTTACGGCGGAAACAAGGTTGAATGTCTCGATATTCAACCTGGGCTTCATATTTTTTCCAATGGAAATATGGACGATCCCAATGACGAGTTGCAGGACTTCTGTCGTCGTCAGCTGACGCTCTCGCGTCTGGATACGTCCGTCGCGTTCCTGGCCGTTTCCAGTCGAACGTTTTCCCGCAAGGCGGAATTTCCCGGTCGAAAGTCTCTCATTTTAGAGGGCGAACCTTATCAGACCGTTTCGTCGATTTTGCTTTCGCTGACCGCCAGCAAACACGGCGCGATTCTTCAGTACGCTCCCGGCAATCCTGGCGACGTCAATTATGACGACAACTCCGCTCTGCTGCGTCAAGTGCTGTCGACGGACAGAAGTTCTGTAAACCGTCAGCAAAAGCCCAGCAGTGAAGAGTAGTCTTCCTGTAAATTCAAACACAGAAATTTAAACCGCAGTTTCAAATCCATGCCTGAAACTGCGGTTATTTCAAATTTGATATTTTTATTAAATTGTTCAGATAAAATTGACGAGTCCGTCGGTTTCTCTAGATAAGAATAGACGAAGGGAAGCTTACAGGTCGAAGACGTCCTTTTCTTCTTCGACGGGTGTTTCTTTGGCTTTTTGAAGTTCTTCGCCGATAGTCCGTTTGAGCTCGTTGAGCCCCTGACCAGTTACGGAGGAGATGAGCAGAACAGGTTTTTGAGCGTACTCTTCCAGTTCTTTTTGAACGTCTTGTGCGCCGGGCAGTTCCGCTTTGGTAACGACGAGGATTTCCGGCCGCTGGCACAATTCCTCTTTGTACAGTTCCAGCTCTTTACGGATATTTTTGTAATTGTCCAGAGCCGTTGTACCGTCCATCGGGTCAGGTTCAACCAGATGGACGATAATTCCCGCCCGTTCGATGTGTCGGAGGAACTCGTGTCCCAGCCCGACGCCTTGCGACGCGCCTTCGATTAGTCCGGGAATGTCCGCCATGAAAAAGCCATGGTCATAATCAATTTGAACCCGTCCGAGGTTGGGGATTTTGGTCGTAAACGGATAGGACGCGATTTCTGGCCGCGCGGATGACAGTCTTGAAAGCAGCGTGCTCTTTCCGGCGTTTGGCTTTCCGACCAGCCCGACGTCAGCAATAACCTTCAATTCCAGAATCAGATTTCGCTGTTCGCCTTCCGTTCCCGGGGTGCAAATTCTCGGAGCGCGATTCTGCGCCGTTTTGAATCGCACGTTCCCTTTGCCACCGACTCCGCCTTTGGCAACGTTGACCATATCTCCTGGTTTAACAAGGTCTTGCAGAATAAAATCGTTATCAGCGTCGCGGACAACCGTTCCGACCGGTACGGAAATAAAAAGGTCTTCCGCATTGGCGCCGGTGCAGTTGTCGCCAGCTCCGGGGCGTCCGTTTTGAGCGCGGATAAACTTTTGGTGCGACAGGCTTTCCAGCGTGTTCATTCCGTCCGTAGCGACGAGAAAAATCGAGCCGCCCCGTCCGCCGTCGCCGCCGTCAGGTCCGCCTTTTGGAACGAACTTTTCTCGTAAAAAACTGACACAGCCGTCGCCGCCGCGGCCTGCTGACACTTTTATTGAAACTTTATCTACAAACATGGTTTAACGCCTGATTTATAAACAAAAAACAATTGCTTGTTGTACTATTAATATCGTATTACGTTTAATTATACCCTATTGCTCGATTGTACTCGAAAAATCTTTGACGTCAATAGGGCGTATAATCGTTAAAGTTTATCTGTTTTGACTAATCGGAATAATTATTATAATCATAATGTTTGGAAATTTTGTCAGAATGGGAGTAATCCATCTTAAGTGAAGACTCGTTAAATACCGATAGTCCAATCGTAAAGGAACGTTTGTGCACGTTAATCCAGAATGTAAGCAGGCGTTTTCGATACAATGGGTATGTAGTTTTGAACAAAATGGATTTTGTCGAAACATCCAACATAGAAATTCAATCGTAAGGTTGCCAAACGCTTTTCCCACGCTCTTGGAAAAGGGGTTTTCCTTGAGACGGGGACGTTTGAACTCCATCCTTCATTCGTATTCGTTGGCATTATTCCTCGATGAATTTCAAACTCGAATTGTCCAATTCCGCAATTCGTTTAAATTTCTACAAGGAGATTTTTCAATGAAGAAATCATTTTTGTTTATTTTAGCCTTAGCGATAGTCTCGATCGGCGTCAGTTACGCCGCGGATTGTGACGTTGCCGCGCCTTCTTGCGCTCCCGCGCCGACTTGTGGATGTGCGAAATGCGGAAACGTTTTTTCTGGCATGTTTGAATGCTGCAATAACCGTTGCGCTCAACAGCCCGCCTGCTCAAATTGTGGAAGCCCCGCTAACGCTTGCTGCTGCAATAAGGTAGGCTGCAATCCTTGCAGACCTTGCTTTGCTCCGTTGTTCCAGCCCCGTTGCACGTATGAAAAACCTGCATGCAAAAGCGACTGGTATCCTGGAAAGAATCTCGGCATCCTGGGATGCCTGTTTGGTTCGCCTTGCTGCGATCCCTGCGCTCCGAAATGCGGATGCGGCGCTCCGACTTGCAACTCCTGCAATCCTTGCGCTCCGAAATGCGGTCCGGTTTGTAATCCTTGCGCCCCGAAATGCGCTCCTGCAGCTCCGGCTTGCGGCTGCGGCGCCCCGGCGTGCAACTCCTGCAATCCTTGCGATCCCTGCACCGTTGGAAATCGCTGCGGAAAATTGAGCTGCGGTTTCTGCGGCGCGAAAGCTGCATGCGCTCCTTCCTCTTGCGCTCCCGCCGCTGCTCCGACTCCTGCGGAACCTGGCGCTGCTCCGGAAGCCGCTCCTGCCGCTCCGGCTGAACCGGCTCCTGCTGCCGCTTGCGCCCCGGCAACTTGCGCTCCGGCGACTTGCGCTCCCGCGACTTGCGCCCCGGCGACTTGCGCTCCGTCTTGCAACCCCTGCGCTCCGATAGCTCGCTGCGAAGTTGACTGCGGTATTGTTGAAAATTGGTATCCTGGAAAAGGCATTATTAATTTCCTCAGAGTTTTAACGGCTGCCAACTGCCTGAATAACTCTTGCGGCTGCGGCGCCCCGAAATGCAATACCTGCAATCCCTGTGCTCCGAAATGCGCTCCTGTAGCCAGCTGCGAACCGCGTAAAGCCTGCTGCGAATTCCGTCCTTTCGGCGGTTTGTTTGCTGACCTGTTCGGTTGCAATTGCTGTGATCCCTGCGCTCCGAAATGCGCTCCGGCGTGCAATCCCTGCGCTCCGAAATGCGCTCCGGTTTGCAATCCCTGCGCTCCGAAATGCGCCCCGGCCAGCCCCTGCGCCGCCGCTTCTCCGGCTTGCGCTGCTGCGACGGTAGCTTGCCAACCGGCTTCTGACGCTGCGCCTACGCCAGCTCCGAATACGATTCTTCCCGAACCGAATGATTCCGTTAACTCGAAATCAATCCTGTCGCCGTCTGAAATGAGCACGGCTTCGTTAGGAAGCATTACAGAATGAGTTATAAGTAACTGACAATTGAACGGCGCTTACGGCGCCGTTTTTTTATAGGCTTATTTTTTAGAAAGCAGACGCTTCCTGAATGCAGTTCGCATACTCTCCCAATTTACCAGCTTTTGAAAAGAGAAATTTTATCTGTTTTTCCAGAAATTTCAAAAAAAACTTGTTCAGGGTCTTGCAAAATGAATTTCAATCGAGTAAAATAACGGTAACTATTCAAAATTGTCATTTACAACTCGTGTAATTATTCACTTTAATTTAAGGAGAAGCGTTTATGGCTCGACCCGTTACAATGTTTACCGGTCAGTGGGCGGATATTCCGTGCGAAGAACTGGCTCAGAAATTTCAGGAATTTGGCTTTGACGGCATGGAACTGTGCTGCTGGGGCGATCACTTTGACGTTCACAAGGCGTTGGAAGATCCCAACTACTGCGACGAAAAGCACGCTCAGCTGGAACGTTACGGTCAGAAATGCTACGCAATCAGCAACCACCTTCGCGGTCAGTGCGTTCTGGACAAAATCGACGAACGCCACAAGGGCTTCCTGCCGGCAGAGGTTTGGGGCGACGGCGATCCGGACGGAGTCAACCAGCGCGCCGCTGAAGAAATGAAGCGCACCGCTCGCGCCGCTCAGAAGTTTGGCGTCAAGGTTGTCAACGGATTTACCGGTTCGAGCATTTGGCAGTGGATTTACTCCTTCCCGCCGGTAACTCCGCAGCAGATTCAGGAAGGCTACGATCTGTTTGCCGAACGCTGGAATCCGATTCTGGACGTCTTTGGCGAATGCGGCGTCAAGTTCGCTCTGGAAGTTCACCCGACGGAAATCGCGTTTGACATTTACTCTGCCAAACGCGCTCTGGAAGCGGTTAACTACCGCCCGGAATTCGGCTTCAACTTTGACCCCAGCCACCTGATTTGGCAAGGAATCGACCCCGTCGAATTCATTCGCGAATTCCCGGATCGTATTTTCCACTGCCACATCAAAGACGCTATCGTCAACCTCAACGGCAAGACGGGCATTCTCGGTTCTCATCTGGAATTCGGCGATCCTCGCCGCGGTTGGGAATTCCGCTCGGTTGGCCGCGGCGGCGTCAACTTCGAGGAAATCATTCGCGCTCTGAACGCCATCCATTACGATGGCCCGCTGTCCGTCGAATGGGAAGATTCCGGCATGCAGCGCGATCAAGGCGCTCTGGAATCCCTCCAGTACATTCGCGACAATCTGCAGTTCAGCCCGTCTGACATCGCGTTCGACTCCGCGTTCGACAAGCAGGACGTCTGATACTAATTCCATGAATTGGGATCCTTGTTTGTTCCCGTAAAGATACAAAAACGCTCTGGCTGTGTTTTGCAGTCAGAGCGTTTTTTTAATGATAGCTCAATAATTCTTGTTTAATGATTTCCAAACGATCCCGATCCGTTGGCAGCGCTGGTCGAGCTGGTTGAGGACGAAGTTGTCGTCGTTGTCGCAGCAGGACGGGGCGTTGTTGTTTCAGTTTCAATGCGTGACATCTCTGCCGCGTTGCGATTCTTCAGGCTGGCGTCATACGCGCTTTGAGCGGAAAGCAGCGTCAGGAAGAACGCGATTGAGCCGATGCACAGGTCAATTCCGAACAGGAAGCCGGAAACCCACGGGACGTCAAAGGCGGAAATCCAGGCGATGACGATTCCCAAACCGGCGGAAATGATGCCGCTGATGAACATGAACGTGTACGAAAAAGCCGAATACCGCGGGAACGAGAACAGTTTCGTCACACCTTCAAACAGGAAGTACAATCCCAAAATGAGGGAGAATACAAACAGCCCGATGTTGGGGGTGAAGTACATCAAAATTCCCGACGCGATGCCCAGTCCGCCGACGCAGACGAGCATGACGCGATTCAAAGCCGGCGGCCATTCAAAGGACATTAAAATGAACGTCGCGCCTGCAATAATCATCAGCGTGCCGATGTACATCGGGGCGACGGCTCCGAAAAACGCCGGAGAAATGATTCCCAATACGCCCAGCGCCAGAAGGACGATTATAGTCATCAGAGACAGCGGCGTAACGTGTGGATGTTCCAACCCAGCCAGCCGATTTTCAATCCACTCTTCGGCGCGGCGGTCAGCTTTTTCCATGATGTTGTAAACTGTGTTGTTGGTTGTCATAACAAACCCTTCCTTAAAAATTAGAAAAATGATATAAGGCCGACAGGCTCTCGCCGCCTGGTTCGCCGGACTGTTATAATCCGACCGCCTTGTGAATTCTGCAATAATCATAGAAATGGAGTCAAGGACTGAAATAAGAAAAATCCGAATTTTTTAAAATCGCAAGCGGACATCGTGTCATAGCCCGAGTATCGGGCGTCGTTGACACATGTCTGCTTGCTTCTGCGTATTCTGCGAGGAGTCTGCGATCTCTGCGTTCTTTTTATTTATTTGCGAGCGTCCGCGCTCCCCGTCTTGACTTTGTCTTTGCGCTCTGATATTCTAAATGTATAAACGTTGATTTTTTATCCCCCCCATTAAAATAACAGGACATTCCCGCCATGAAAAGAATCGCGATCTTTGCTTTGAGTTTGTTGTTGAGCCTGACGTCTGTGCTGGCGCAGGAGCAGACGATTGAAGTCAACCGAATTTTGGGAGACGATTTTGTAACAGGACAAACGCCGGACGTTTCCAGCGGCGCGTTTACGTTTGCCATGCGGGTTAAACTGCTTGGTCAGGCGGAATCGAAAGGCAACGGCGACGGGCTGGGAATGCTCTTTTCTGTCGCCAGCGGCTATTTCGACGGCATTCGCGCCCATTACAGCTGGATTAGTCAGCAGGTTACGTTCCAGATTGGAAAACAGCCGTCTGCAACCAGTCTTCGTTCTAACAGGACGATTTTGCCGGGCGTGTTTCACGACGTCGTTTGTACGTACGATGGCAAGACGATGAGAATCTGGCTGGACGGCGCGCTCGCCGGCGAGTTGGAATACGGAGGGGAGTTGAATACCAAATCCGCGCCGATTAAAGTCGGAAACAGCGGGTACGGCGTTGGGGCGAATCGCATGTACGTCGATTGTCTGAAATTCTATCCGTACGCGCTGACGGAAAAGGAAATCTTCAAACGGTTTGAAGAGCAGTTTTCCCCAGAGGAAAAAATGATTCTTGAACGGCTATCTAAATACTCGTTCATTGAAGGCGCGAATAACGTTTCTGCGCCTAAAGAGGTTTTGGAATCGTTGATGACTATTCCCAATCTTCCATCGGAAATGCGGTTTAGAATTAGAAACTATTATCTGTTCAGGTACGGAAAGAATTGGACTCAATATGTGGAATTTGCCAAAGAGGAAGCCCAACGGTTTTTGGCGGAGAACGTCGAGATTAAGAATTTCCCTCAGGATTCTCAAAAAGTTTCACTGTTGTGGGAAATCGCTCGTGTACTGGAAAAAACGTATCAGGAAGAACTGCTCAATCAGCTTCGAGAAAAGTATCCGGAAGAGTTTTCTCGACGAAAAGCGGTTTACGATTTGATAGTTAGCGCGAATCGCGTTCGTAAATTGGAAACGTTCGCTCTGAATTGGTTGCAAAACGTTGAGAGTCAGCATGTCGATTTTACAATTTATGTTTCGCCCAACGGTTCAGACGACGCTGACGGTTCGCTGTCCGCGCCCGTTCAATCTTTGGAAAAGGCGATTCAGTTAACAACTGCCTGGCAAAAAGATAATCCCGATAAAACTGCCGCAATCGCGTTGACGTCGGGAACGTATTACGTTGAAAAGACAATCAAGCTCAACGATGTGAAAAATCTGTTTATCGTTGCGGCGCCTGACGCCAAAGCGCTTTTGACTGGCGGAAAAACTCTGTTGCATTTTGCTCCTGTTACAGACAGCGACGTTCTCCAGCGTCTGCCGGAGTCCGTTCGCGGCAAGGTTTTGGAATGCGATCTCAAAGCGGCGGGCGTTACAGATTTCGGTCAGCTTCGACCTCGCGGCTACGGCGTCGGCGATACGGTCAACCCGGTTCCCAGTCTGTACGTCAACGGGGAAGCGCAGACGTTGGCGCGATACCCCAACGTCGGGGAAGAACCGCTGAAATTCGGCGCGGTTGAAGGGAATTCGTTTGGATATGACTTCGACCGCCCGGAAAAATGGCGGCTGTCGGACAACCCGGACGAGAACGACGTCTGGGCGAACGGTCTGTTTACCTGGGAATGGGCGTCGCATATTAAAAAAGTCCAAATCGACAGAGAGAAGAAGACGATGTCTGTCAACGACGTGAATCTGACTGGACGATTCCATTACTATCTAATCAACATTTTGGAAGAGCTGGACAGTCCGGGAGAATACTACGTTGACCGTCAGCGGGGAATGCTGTATTATCTTCCCGCCGCCGACCAGCTTGACGCCGCAGGGCGCTTTGCGGCGACTGTAGAATTTCCCGTTCTAAATGAACGACTGTTTCATCTGACGAACTGCGAGAACGTCGTATTGAAAAATCTGACTTTAAAGAACAGTCGGGAATCGGGCGTTTTGATGGAAAATTGCTTACACTGCTATGTAACAAATTCTACGATAGAACAACTCGGCGGGAACGCGGCGATTCTTCGCGGCGGTATGCTGTGCGGGGTTCTGAATTGTCGTATTCGTGAAATGGGAGCGTCCGGTGTGCGTCTTTCCGGCGGCGACCGCTCGACGCTTGCGCCGGCTTGTCATATTGTTCACAACTGCGAAATCAGCGACTTCTCCCGCATCGACCGCGCTTACGCCCCCGCCGTGCATACGTCGGGCTGCGGGTTTGTTATAACCAACAATCTGGTTTACGATTCCCCTCATCATGCGTTCAGAACGGACGGCAACGACATTTACGTCGCCCGGAACGAGGTTCATTCGGTCGTTTACGAGTTCAGCGATCAGGCGGGAATTGACGTCTACGGCAACCCGACGTATCGCGGCCTTGTCATTGAAAAGAACTTCTGGCACGACATCAAGGGTTTGGACGCCCGGTGCGGTCAGGCGGGAATTCGCCTGGATGACGCCATTTCCGGCGTTGTTATGATTGGCAACGTCTTTTATCGTTCTTCCGGCGGCATGTTCGGCGGAATCCAGATTCACGGCGGACACGACAACGTCTGCTATCAAAACGTCTTTGTCGATTGCAATATCGCGTTCAGCTTCAGCCCGTGGTACAATTCGCGTTATTCAGAGTTCATAGAAAAAACGTCACAATACGTTCAAAACCCGCTGTATCAGAAAAAATATCCGACGATGGATCGAATTGGTCAGACGCCAAATCGAAACTATATTCTCGAAAACTTCGCGATTAACTGCAAGACGTTCCAGAAAAACGGCAACTGGAACGTTTACCGCGGCAACTCCTTTTCGACGCCGAACATATCCGCCCCAGCCGGAACGCCGTTTGACCGCCGCGAATGGATTAAAACTGTCCCCGACGTCCCGAGTTTGAGGGACGTTGGAATAATGAGGCAGTAGGCAGTAGGGAACAGTGGTAAGTTTTAAGTGGTAAGTGGTAAGGACGCAAGCGTTACTCGTACTTTTCACTAACCACTAACCACTAACCACTTACCACTAACCACTTACCACTAACCACTTCCTACTCCTCCGGTCTATAGACCTTATACCCCATCGTGTTTTTAGACGGCGAGAATTTACCTGGGGCGATCTCTTTTTCCAGATTGTAGATGATGGCGAATTTGGCGTCAACGTCGTCGGCGTAGTGGACGAGCAGGGCTTCTGGAATCATGGGCGGTTTGGGCGCGCCCCATTCCGGCAAGCGCTGATGAGCGATGATAACGTGTTCCAAGAGCGTGAAGCGCTGTCCGGAATAACCGAGTTTTTTACACGCGTCGCGGACGATGTCGCGCCCTTGGAGCATGTGTCCGATAAGGTTACCTTCGACGGTGTACTCGAACCCGACGCCGGCAAAGGCGATTTCTTCCAGCTTGCCGATGTCGTGCAGAGCGGCGCCGGCGGCGACAAGTCCGACGTCCAGCTTCGGAGTCAGTTCAGGATATATCTCCGTGTAACGTTTTGCCATCATGACGGCGTTGTATACGACGTTTCTGGTGTGTTCCAGCCAGCCGCCGACAAATGCGTGATGATTTTTCGACGCAGCCGACAGGGACAGCAGCTTCTCTTTGTTTTCCGTGAATATCGTTTCGCACAGCGTGTACAACGGGTCGCTTTCGCCGATTGCCTGTTTAAGCATGGCGAGAATGTCCGCAAACATCTCTTCCGGGTTAAACTGGCTTTGAGCGACAAACATTTTTTCGTCAAACCCGCTTTGACGGTCGCCG
Source organism: Thermoguttaceae bacterium (assembly GCA_017557195.1). Classification (GTDB taxonomy): domain Bacteria; phylum Planctomycetota; class Planctomycetia; order Pirellulales; family Thermoguttaceae; genus RUG11551. The sequence goes on from JAFZAL010000020.1 coordinate 46,718, forward strand.
TCCTGAACAGGTCGCATTTTTATCAGTTCAACTTGCGCTCCGAATTTGGGGTTGATTTGATAAACGCCGCGAACTTTAATAAACGAGTTGTCCTCAAGCGTTTCAATCAGCGGAGTAAAGGGCGAGTCGTTCCAGACGGGAAACGTAACTGTCCGATCCGCGTCTCGAATCGTAATGGAATAATACGGCTTGCCTTGACTCGTGTTTCTAAGTTCTTTTTTAACGAAGACAGCGAAAAAGTCGGCTTCTTGTCCTTCCGTCAGCTCGCAAAAGGGAACGATCATGTATAGTCTCCTGTTTGATTAGTTTGTATATGTCGATAATTATAATCAATCTTGTTCCAATGTCAAGAATACGGGGTCAGGCAAAAAATATTTGCCCGGCGTTGTTGACAACAATCGATAATTCTGATAAATTAGGGTATAAGAATATAGCATATTTGGTAATAGCAAACTTTTAGTCGCGAGTTGCGAGTTGCGAGTTGCGAGAAGATTTTGTGAGACGCTTGCGAATCTCGCTACTCGCTACTCGTTTCTCGCAACTTGACTTGGCAATTTGTTAGTAATAGGTATAATTAATCGCCTGTTTTTCCATAGAACGTTATGAGACGGATTACAATATTATTGTCGACGCTGTTTTTGATTGCCGGTCAGACGCTTTGTTTTGCTCAGCAGGAACCGTCGTTTAAGTTCCCGCAGCAGAAGGCGGCTTATTACTGTCAGCAGTTTAAAGCGAAGCTGGACGCGCTGGCGGACTGGTGCGCTGAAAATGGGCTGCCGGAGCAGGAAAAGATAACCCGGGAATGGTGTACTGATTTCCCGGAAGACAGAATCTGTCTGTACGAGATTACGACTGCGTACGGCTGGGACGCCTTGCTGCCGATTAAAATCGAGCCGGGCGAGGAAGATTCGCTGAAAAGTAAAAACGTCCAGAAATGGCGGTCGCAGTTTATCAAACTGAGAACGGAGTATTCTGACCAGCTGTGTTCCCTGGCGAAGAAATGCGCGGCGTCAAAATACGCGACGTACGCTTTTGAACTCTATATGCTGGCTCTGCGGGAGAATCCGCAAAACGAGTTTATTCGCAAGCTGATTGGAAACGTCCCGTATGAGAATCGCTGGGCGACCCAGTACGAAATGAGAATGAGCAAGGCGGGGAAGGTTGACCATCCCGTCTTTGGCTGGATTCTTCAGACGCAGGTGGAGCGTTACGAAAATGGGGAACGATACTATCAGGGCAGATGGATGTCGGCGGCGGACGAAGCCCGGCTGCGACGCGACAGAAACGACCCGTGGATTATTGTAACGCCGCATTACAAAATCTATTCGTACCCGTCGTTAGAGCAGGGCGTCGAGCTGAGCCGGAAGCTGGAAAATCTGGCGGTAATCTGGAATCAGCTTTTCCTCCGCTTTTTCGCCACGGACGCGCAGCTCAAGCGCTTTTACGCCGGGCAGAACCCGGAGTTTATGAACGTTCAGCATCAGGTCTTTTTCTACCGGGACAAGGCGCAGTACGTCGAGAAGGTTTCTCGAATCATGAAGTCGTCGCTGGTTGCCGACACGCTGGGCGTTTATTATTCCGACGCTCGCATGGCGCCGGGAACGCTGGGCGCGTCGTTCTTCTTTGCCGGTCAGGATTACGATGAACGCACCGTTTTGCATGAGACGACTCATCAGTTGTTTGCGGAGTCTCGCCCGCGGCAGAAAAGCCCCGGCGCGTATAAAAACGTGCTGTCGCCGGGGAAGAACTGCAACTTCTGGGCGATTGAGGGCATCGCGACGTTTATGGAATCGCTAACCGACAAGCCGGGACGTCACGAATTGGGCGACTTGAACGACGAACGCATCTTTGCCGCCCGGTTCCGGGTTCTCAAAAGCCGATTCTACATCCCCTTTGATCAGTTTACCGCGATGAGCATGACGGAATTCCAGTCGGACGCCCGCGTTGCGACGTTCTATTCTCAGTCGGCAGGACTGACCTGGTTTTTGCTCTTTTACGACCACGGCAAATATCGCGAGTGTTTCGTTGACTACCTGTCCGCCATCTATTCCGGCTTGGATTCGCCGGCGACGCTGGAGAAAATCACCGGGACGCCGTACAATCAGCTGGATAAAGAATACGTCGAGTACATTCGCTCAATCGTTCAGCCGGAAGACGCCGACGCCGGGGTAGAATAAGGCGAGCCGGGGTGCGTAAGCCCCCGGAAAAGTCTCACGCAAAGTTTTAAAGATAAAAAGCGAGCCGGGGTGCGTAAAGCCGCCCGGAAAAGTCTCACGCAAAGTTCGCAAAGTTCGCAAAGTTTTAAAAAAAATATTTTAAAACTCTTTCGTCTATTTCGCTTCATTCGTGTATTTCGTGTTAAAAAAACAGATTTTAGCAAATCGCCGTCGGCGTCAGCGTTCTCTCGTCTTTCAAATCGTACAGCTGAGAAACGAATTCGTCTGTAAGCAGCGTTGCAGGGAAGTCGTCTGCGACAACGACCCCGTCTTTGATGGCGACGGCGCGAGTGCAGAATTTCTTAACGGCTTCGAGGTCGTGGAACACGCCGACGACCGTTTTCGGTTCATCGTTACACGCCATCTGTTCCTGACAGATAAGCTGTAACATTCGCCAGGTTTGCCCTAAATCCAAAGACGACGTCGGTTCGTCCAACAGCAGAATCGGGGCGGACTGCGCCAGGCAGCTTGCCAGCCAAACCCGCTGACGCTGTCCGACGGAAAGGGCGTCCAGCGGCCGTTCAGACAGATCAAGTAAATCGGCGCGTTCCAAAACGGAATCGACAACGTCTTGGTCTTCGCGGGACTCTCTGCCGAAAAGACCGTAATGCGGAAACCTCCCCATCAGAACCGCCTGACGAACCGTCAGATTGAACTCGACGTGAATTTCCTGCGGCAGATACGCGATCTTTTGAGCGCGCTGTAACAGAGTGTACTTGTCTATCGGGCGGCCGTCGAGCAGCGCCTGTCCGGACGTCGGACGCAGCAGCCCGCCGACGACTTTAAGAAACGTCGATTTCCCGCCCCCGTTCGGCCCGATTAACGCGACGAATTCTCCCGGTTCCACCGTCAGCGATATGTTGTGTAACACATCCTGGGAACCGTATCCGGCAGAAACGTCGATGGTTTGGATGGGGGGCATGGGAGGCAGTAGGCAGTAGGCAGTAGGCAGTAGGAAAGATTCAACTATTGCCTACTGCCTCTTGCCTCTTGCCTTATAATACAACTTTTCTTCTATTCACAATGGCATCGATTTCAGCGTAGCAGAGTTTAACGGCGTCGGACGCCAGCGAGCCGTCGAGCAGGTCGGACTTGCGTCCTTCCATAACGGCGCTGGTGGCTTCGGTCAGTTCGGCAATGAACGGGCCGACGTCGCCGCGATCTTCCAGTTCCGGCTTTTCTGTCGAGCCGTCTTCGTGAAGAACGGTCAGCGGCAGCGCGGCGTAGGAATCGAACAGAACCGTCGCCTTTTCGAAATGGGCTTCAAAAGCGCACATGAACGGACGTCCCTGCTGTTTGATGATGCCGCTGGTGGCGGTAACGCACAGATCCGGGTCGTCGTAAATGAACTGGCTTTGGAAGTACTCGGGAATGTCGCCGCGGCAGCGTCCGGTTCCCTGAACGGCTTGCGGCTGCCCAAACAGAGCGCGAATGAAATGAGCGTCGTGGACGTGCAAGTCCAGCAGCGGCCCGCCGACGATGCCCATGTCCCAGTAATTCTTCAGCCAGGTCGGGTCTGAAATAACGCGTTCAAAGTTCCCGCCCAGCAGCTTGCCCCAGCGGCCGTCCAGCTTGGCGTTGTAGATGTATCCGTAAGCCGGGAAGAAGGGGAGAACGTGCCCGATGTTGAGCTGTTTTCCCGCAGCCGCGGCGGCGTCGACCATGGCTTTCCCGTCTTCGGGGGTCAGAGCGATGGGCTTTTCGCAAAAGACGTCTTTCCCGCCCTGAAGACATTTGATTGTCGCCTGAGCGTGCTGATTGGGCGGCAGACAGATGTCGACCATGTCAACGTTCGGGTCGGCGATCATGTCGTCCAGTTCCGTATACGTCGCGTACGGAGACATGTCAATCATTTCGCCCTGCGGGCCGAAGTTGCCTTTGATTTTCGTCCAGTCGCCAGCCAGACGATCCTGACAGTACTTTTCGCAAAACGCCACAATCTGAACGTTTGGGATCTGCTGATAAGCCAGGTAATGAATCCAGCCCATAAATCCAATGCCGGTAATGCCAACTCGTAACATGACGGTTTGTCTCCTTGAAAAAAGTTTTGGGTTGATAAAAAGCATCCGTAAATTTGCTCGCGGCAAACTATTGACTTAAGTTTATTATACCGCTTAATTTGTTTTCTACAAGAGCGAGGGGGGATATTTTTCAGAAAATGGGGAGTGTTCAAAATTGGGGAGCGTGAAATCATAAAAAAAGAGAACGCAGAGATCGCAGACTACTCGCAGAATACGCAGACGGACTGGGAATGTGGCGACGACGCTAACTACGTTAGCTACGCCACGATTCCCGTCCGATTTTTTAAAATATTTTTTAAAATTGCAAGCGGACATCGTGTCATAGCCCGAGAATCGGGCGTAGATGACACATGTCCGATTGCTTCTGTGCTCTCTGCGAGGAGTCTGCGTACTCTGCGTTCAAAAATAAAAACTGCCAGTATTCGCAATCCAAGATTGTGCGCCTCAGAAAAAATATTTTGACTATATATTTTTTGTTTGGGATATTGACTTTCTTTTTACTGCTTTTTATAATATATATTAAGTGATTGGAGTTTGACGTCATCCAACGGCGCGTCGAATAGCAGGTTGGGTTTCCATACCCGCAGCTGACAAATTTTCGTTATTTTTTGAGAGCCAAAGCTATTATGAAACATGTTTTAACCATCAGCGTCATTCTTGTATTAACAACAAACATGCTACCTCATTATTGGGGGGATGAGGTACAAGTTTCGTTATTTGCCGATAGTTTTCCGTTAGACGACGATGATGAGTTGGATAGCCATGAAAAGATATCCCCTTGTCCTTGCTGTAAAGACAAGGAAAATCTTTTTTTGTCCAAAACAGTGAAATTGGACTATTCGGATTTACAGCGGTATACGGAACCGGACGCGGCAAAATTGGATTTTTCCAATTTGCAGCGTTATTCCTGTCATGATTTATATCAAGTCATGTTTCCCGATCGGGGTGAAATGACGACGTCCGAGAAGCAGATAGTCTTAATTTATAAGGAATTTAACAGACGAGTTAAAGCTCGACCTTTGCCAAATCCCGTAAAGAAGAAAAAGTTAAATCAGAAATTGTTTTATTATTATCGTGATATCGATATGATGGCTTGTGCAATTGTTTCGGAAGATTTCCCGCGCGTTAAAGAGTTGTTTGAACACGGGTATGGACAATTGCGTTCATATTGGAAGGAAGACTTAAGCGATTTATTAGCTCTGGCATTATATGTTAGCAACGAAGAAATTCTTGACTATTTATTAAGTCAAAAACAATCTTTTGATTTTGATCTGATTGATTTTACTCATGCATATGGTTATTCACCGTTTTCAAACTTTTATAGTAGAACCCACTTTCCTGTTTTCGGGCAAATTCATTCAGCGCATCGTCATGTAATCAATTTAGCGGCGCAATACAGCAATTTGGCATGTTTCAAGAAAATTCTGAAATATATACTCTTAATGAATCAAAAATATAAATCAGAATATTTAAAGAATATTTGGCAAGATCCGCTTGACCTGTCATGGATTGACCGTAATGAAAAATGTAATAAGAAGGATATTCTTTCTTGTGAATTTTTCATGTACCAATTTATACAGCCGTTGACGTTTGCTATTTACGGCAAAAATACAGACGTTATAGAATTTATTGTTAAGACGGAACTTCAGGATCCCGGATCCGGAATTCCCATTGCGATTGAAATGAAAGACATGGAGCTTTTGAATTATCTTGTCAAACACGCCAGGAATCTTAATTTAAAATGTTCAGTTATCAAATCGCTTCACGATACAAAATATCATCTTACAAACTGCTATAAGATGGAAAATGGTCTTCATCAATTTATTCGTCAGAATAACTTTAATGGCGTGAAATGGCTTGTGAAAAATGGCTTTGTTATTTACGATTATGATTTGAGAATATGGATTCAAAGGGAAAATTCGCTTGATTTAACGGCAACACAAAATAAAGATAGCTATGTCTGGTATACAATAGAATATACCGATAATGTAGAAATGCTTGCGTATTTTTTGGATTGCCCAGACGTTGTCCAGTCGCGTTCTTCAACTATTATACTGCCTGAATTAGATGATTACCCGGAGTTGATTTCTATGGCGGCGAATTATCATCGCGTCAATATTCTTAAGTATTTATGTAATCGCTACAAAGATAAAATGTCTTTGCAGCAATACGAATATTTTATGCGTAAAGCAAAAGAACAATAGATTCAAGGGGCGCACGCAAAATGTTCTTGCGAAGATAGATAAGATGAAATGAATGCGGCTGATACAGCCGCGATCCAGTGGGGCGGAGGGGGACTTCTGCGAAAGAGTTTTTTCTTGTACAGACAATGCGGCAGGGACTGCCGCGAGCCGGTTGTTCGGGCTGGCAATTCTACGAAATAGATAATTCTTGTACCGGCAAAGTAGCCCGAAGCCGGGCTACATCCAGAGGAGGTTTTCCGCTTTGTCGGTTTGGTTTGCGCACTTCGAACGTTTTGTTCGCTTTGCTCACACCCACGGGTTTACACCAATGGCTCGCCAAAGCGTAACTACGCTCGTTTCACTCGCTCCGTTACCGTCTTTCATTGTAACGAAAACGGATTAAAAAAGGGGGCGAACGCCCCCGTATGATCTTATCGCGTCAAAATGACGATCGCCATGTTGGCGTATCGGTTGACGTCGTGTTCAACTATGCAGCGTTTGAGCGTGTCCAGAGCCAACTGTTTGACGATTCGGTATCCCTTTTTGGCGCAGAACTCCTGGAAGTCCCGGATGGTGAGGAATCGCGTGTTGGTGGTCGTGTACCAGTTTGAACCCTCGTGCGGGTCGAAGCTGGGCATGCGGCCTTCTTCGTACAGAATCTCTCGCCAGGGCATGTATCCGGCGTTGGGGAATGTAACAATTCCCTTTTGTCCGACGCGGAGCATTTCTTCCAGAACGGTTTCGACGTTGGTAATCGTTTGCAGCGTGGACGACAAAACGACGTAGTCGAACTGCTTGTCGTTGAACGGCTGAAGCCCTTTGTTCAAGTCTCCCTGAACGACGTCAAAGCCGGCGGCGACGCACGCCTGAACGGCGCGTTCGCTCATCTCGATTCCCATGAGTCGTTTGGCTCCCTTTTCGCGGAGCTTTTCCATCAGTTCGCCGTTGCCGCAGCCGAGGTCGAGAACAGAGCTGCCTTCCGGAATGAGCTTGAGGATTTCCGGATAGTCCGGACGCGTATTGAACCGAGCTTGAACGGACTGCTCGATTCGGCGCGGGTCGTTCGGTTCCGCCAGCGATTTGCGGACGTTGCGAAGGAAATGTTCAATCAGCGACCCGTACGTCGAGAGTTGGTTGGGAAGCAGGAACGCGTCGTGTCCGCAGTCGGATTCTATGTTGCAAAAGCTGACCTGTTTGCCGCAGCTGATAAGGCTTTTGACAAGCTCTCTCATCTGGTCTGCCGGGAAAAGCCAGTCGGACGTAAACGACATGGTCATCCATCGGCAGGTGGTGTTGCGGATATGCTGGGTGATTTCCTCTGCCGTTCCGCCCATGTCGAACAGGTCGATTGCCATCGAAATGACGCGGTACGTATTGGCGTCGAAGCGTTCGTTGAACTTGTCCGCCTGATACGCCAGATAGGAGCCAACGGAAAACCGGGTTTCAAAGTTCGTTTCGATGTCTCTGCCGTGGTTGCGGGTGGAGTCAAACTTTTTAGTCATGGATTCCCGTGACAAGTACGACAGATGCCCCAACATTCGAGCGATCGCCAAGCCGTCCAGCGGGCCGGGGCAGCCGGGGTCGTAGTACTGACCGTTGCGGAATTCCGGGTCGCGGGTAATCGCGTTTCTGGCGACGATGTCAAACGCCATGGCTTGAGCGCTGGAACGCGTTGTGGACGCGACAAGCACCGCTCCGCACAGACGGTCTTTGTGGTTGACCGCCCAGTCGAGAACCATCATGCCGCCCATCGACCCGCCGATTACCGCCAGAACCTTGTCGATTCCCAGATGGTCAATCAACATCATGTGAGCCGTTACCATGTCGCCGATGGTAATCATGGGGAAATCGGCTCCGTACGGTTTGCCGGTTTGCGGGTTGACGCAGTCCGGGCCGGTCGTGCCGCGGCATCCGCCCAGGATGTTAGGGCAGATGACGAAATACTTGTTTGTGTCGACGGATTTGCCGGGACCGATGAGAATGTCCCACCAGCCGGGGCTGTCGTCTTCCGTATGGCGGGCGACGTGCGAGTCTCCCGTCAAGGCGTGACAAATAAAGACGGCGTTGTCCTTGCGTTCGTTGAGCGTTCCGTAGGTTTCGTAGCAAATCGTCAGCGACGGCAGTTCGCCGCCCTGTTCGAGCTTCATTCCGTTTTCGAAAACCGCGTATTTAGCGTAGGGAAGTTCAAACGCTCCGCGCTGAGAGTCCGTCGATGAAAAAATGTCTTCTTGTTCCATGTATTAAGTTGCGAGTTGCGAGTAGCGAGTTGCGAGATGTTTTATTCTTTACCTGCGGATTTCGGTTCAATTCCCGCCAGCTGCTTGAGCAAAATGGCAGACGCCTTGATTCCGCGATGGAAGTCCGCCAGACAAAAGCGTTCGTTGGGGCTGTGAATGTTATCGGTAATCTGTCCCCATCCCAAAAGCAAAACCGGGCTGTTGAGGGCTTCGGTAAAAGCGGAAACGATTGGAATCGAGCCGCCGTCGCGGGTGAATTCCGGGGAACGTCCGAACGCTTTTTCCAGCGTCTTTGCCGCCGCCTTGACGAACGGGTTGTTGACGTCGACAATAACGGCGGGCGTGTACGAATGGACGATGAATTCCATCGTAATTCCGGGAGGACAGGCGTCCTGGAAATACTGCCTGATTGACTCGACAATCTTTTCCGGGTCTTGATAGGGAACCAGTCGACAGCTCATTTTAGCGCTGGCAACGGCGGGCAGAACCGTCTTGCTGCCTTCTCCGGTGTAGCCGGAAATGATGCCGTTGACGTCGAACGTCGGGCGCGCCCAGTGCCGTTCTGTAATGGTATATCCGCTCTCTCCGACGGAATCTGTAACGCCGGCGGAGGCGAGGAATTCCGTTTCGTCAATTCCCAAACCAGCAAGGCGTTCCTGTTCAGCCAATTGAATGTTTTCGACGTCGGCGTAGAAGCCCGGGAAGGTTACGTTATATTTATCGTCATGAACTCCGGCGATCGCCTTGCACAGCGCGTTTGCCGGGTTGGTAATCGCTCCGCCAAAGGTGCCGGAATGGAGGTCTTTGTTGGGGCCTTTGTAAATGACTTCAACGTACGCCAGGCCGCGCAGCCCGTAACAGATGGCGGGACGTCCCGGCGCGAACATTTGGGAGTCGCTGATGACGACGCAGTCGCAGGCGAGCAAATCAGCGTTGTTGCGAACGAACGTGTCCATCGCGTCGCCGCCGCTTTCTTCGTCGCCTTCGAGAATGTACTTGACGTTGACCGGCATTGACCCCGTCGTCTTATACCACGCTTCCGGACCAAGGATGTGGGTAAACATCTGTCCCTTGTCGTCTGACGCGCCGCGGGCGTAAATAAATCCGTCGTTAATAACCGGTTCAAAGGGCGGGGTTTTCCAAAGGTTTAACGGGTCGACAGGCTGGACGTCGTAATGACCGTAGAACAGAATCGTCGGCAGATCCGGATTGGGATTTTTTGTCTGCGCGAAAACGGCGGGATGTCCCGTCGTTTCGACGATTTGCGCATCGAGGTTCATGGACGTCAAGCGGTCGCAAATCCATTGCGCCGTTCTGGCGACGTCGGCTTCGTGAATGGTTTGACTACTGATGGACGGAATCGACAGCAGTTCGAAAAGGTCTTTTTCGTACTCGTCCTTGTGAGATTCAATGTACTCGATATAATCAGGGTTTTCCGGTATTGGATTTGACATAATTTTTTCCTGCGTTATTCCTTGAAATTTTATACTGATTGATTATAATATAATTTGTTGCCAATTGGTTTGACAGAGAACAACGAATTCTCATTTAACCTTTGCCGTCAACGCTAAATTTTTAATTATCCAATTATACCCTGAATTCATATAAATTAAAGGGGAGCGCCCTTTATAATTAAAGATATGACAGACGAAAACGACAATATTGTTTTGGAGCCTGAAACCGAACAAAAGACGCAGACGCGAAAAGCTCCGTTGTACAATGTGATTTTGTGGAACGACGATTATCATACCTACGATTACGTAATCATCATGCTTCAAAAGCTGTTTGGCTATCCGATTGAACAGGGATTTCAGATGGCGCGCACTGTTGACACGCAGGGAAAGGTTATCGTCTTTACGGGAGCGTACGAACCGGCGGAATTCAAGCGCGATCAAATTCAGGCGTTTGGAGCCGATCCGGAATTAAAAGAGAGTATTGGCTCCATGTTTGCGACAATCGAGAGAGCGGATTGAGGCAGTAGGCAGTAGGCAGTAGGCAGTAGGCAGTAGGCAGTAGGCAGTAGGCAGTAGGCAGTAGGCAGTAGGCAGTAGGCAGTAGGCAGTAGGCAGTAGGCAGTAGGCAGTAGGCAGTAGGCGGGCGCAATTGATTCCCACGGAGGCAGTAGGATTTAAATTCGCCGTAGGCGAAACACTATTGCCTACTGCCTCTTGCCTATTGCCTTTTCTATTTCTGCATCGTCCATTCAATAAGCTGCTTGAAGAATTGGGCGTAGTCTGCGCCGACGTCAATGAATCCGCCGTTGGGCAAGTCTTGAATGCATCGCTGAGTTCCCCAGTCGACAAATCCGCCGACCCAGTGTGGGGCGGCGTCCGTCGCCAGAGCCGCCGTCTTGCCGGCGCCGTACGTTCCGACAACCAGCAAAGGCTTGTCTTCAATGGGCGAGAACTCAAACTGGTCGTTACTCTGATTGATGGCAAAACGATGAATCTTCATAATCGTTTGACCAGTCGGCTTGGGCTTGTATTCGTTGAACCCGCCAATGCAAGGGGGCGTGTTCCACGGCAAGCCAGCAGTAATGGGATGTTCCGCGCAGGGCGTAATAACGCATGGCTGAGAGTAGTTTCGACGGTCGTCTTCCTGAAGCATTTCTACCGGCAGAACGTCCGTCAAGACCGTTTTGTGATATTCACCCAAACGTCCGTAATACGATTCCCAGCCGCCAATCATCAGTAAGCCCGCGCCGGCTTTGACCGCGTCTGCAATGTATTGCAACTGCTCGTCTGAAAAGCGTTCTCGAGGGTAGTCGCTGATAATGTACAGCTTGTAGGGCTTCTGAGTAAAGGATTCATCGGGGGAATCGGAACTGTCTACTCTGTCGAACGACAGATTGAAATGCGTCATGATTCCGATCAGATACATTGCTGCGCTGTTGATGGAATCGTCGCCAAGATAACAAATGTCTGACATGGGATTAGTATAGGGTTAGGGGAATTGTTCGTTTATATGACGAATGACAAGCTGATAAACGAACGTCTATCATATATTAATGTCAAACAATCGAGATTTCCCCCTCTATGTTGACGAGAAAAACTCGATTGATTTTGACTGCAATTTCGTTTTGAAACTGTTAGTTGTTTTCCGCCGGCGGATTGTTTGCGTCTGGCGTCGCGCCTTCTTCTTCCGGATTGTCATTCCATTGATTTGGATCGTATTCGTAATTAAGATTATCTAAATCAACAGGATTTTCCTCGGTATCAGCTTCGTTTTTATTTTTTTCGGCTTTGTCAGCGGAAGCGTCTGACTTGGCTTCGCTGGCAGGCGCAGACTTTGGAGCCGTTGTTTTTGAATCTGAAGATCCAGAAGTGAATACAAGAACCAATGCAAGGATCAAAACCGCAGCGCCAATCGCCGCCCCGATGATGATTTTAGTTTGCATGGGCATGTTTGCCAAAGGAGCGCCCCCGGATTTCTTTTTTCCAGTTCCCGTTTTTTTGCCGACTTTGGAATGAGCAGTTTTTTTATCGATGACCTTCGAATGATTATCCGCGGCGCTGTGGGAAGGATGTAAATTTGACCCGGAAGTGGAAATCCCCGTTCCAGAGAGGAAATCAAACGAATCCGACCTCTTTGAATTTGTATTTTTGGTATCGCCAGCCGCGCTGACGTTTGTAGACCAGGCAGCGCTGTTATTGGCGGCGGAATTGACGCCGCTGCGCTCAATATCCGGAACGGGAGCGCTGTCCATGATGTTTAAGTCTGTCGATTCCGGGAACGACGCGTCCAGCGCCGCCAAAACTTCATCCATGGATTGATATCGATCTTCCGGCTTTTTCTCCTCCATTTTGAGGATAATATACGCCAGCTCTTTGGGCGTGTCAGGACGCAATTCCCGCGGATCTCGCGGCGGCTTTTCCTGATGAGCCAGAATGCGTTCGATAAGCGTCGTTTCTGGATACGGGACCTGACCGGTAAGCAGGAAGAACATCGTGCAGCCGAGAGAGTAGATGTCAACTCGCGGATCGGCTTGAGCTTCTCCAGACGCCATTTCAGGCGCCAAATAGTCTACAGTTCCGAGAATGTTGGATTCGTCTTTTTTGACTTGAGAATCAGATTTTGGTTCGGATTCTTGAGCCTGACTCTTCTTTTTGGGGTCGTTGAGCTTGGCGATGCCCATATCCAGAATTTTAATTTGTCCGTCCTGGTTGAGCAGCAAATTGTCCGGCTTGATGTCACAGTGAATCATGTTGCGCTGATGCGCGTGACGCAGAGCTTTTGCCGACTGCCTGAGATAAGAAACGACGTCGTTAATCGGCAGCGGTCCTTCTTTGAGAACCCGCTTTTCCAGCGACTGCCCGTCGACGTATTCCATAACAATATAGAAACGGTCGCCCTCGGATTCAAAATTGTACGCCTGGACAATATTAATATGGTTTAAAGTAGCAATGGCTCTGGCTTCCGCCTGAAATTGTTTGAGAGCTTCCGGGTTTTTGCTGAATTCTTTGGAAATGACTTTTAACGCGACTTTTCGGTGCATGATTGTATGTTCAGCCAAAAAGACGCGTCCCATGCCGCCAACGCCCAACAGGTTGAGCAATTTGTACTTGCCTAAAAAGAAGGCTGCTTTGCCGGAAAGCAACTGCATAACCTGCCATTTGGTAAGCAAATTGGTTTGAATCCAGTGTTTAGCCAGTTTTTCGGGAGTATTGAACTGTTCTGGAGCGTCGAGAGCTTCCTGCTTAACGGCTTCAAATTCTTCCGTTGTAAGCAGCGCGCTTTTTTCCAAAACTTTCAATAAAGCCGATGTGCTTTGAACTGCCATATCAAAATACGATGGTTAAGGTTTTTAGGGGATTGCGAAACTCTGAACGTACAACGTCCAGACCGCAATTGTCATCACGCGATTGCAACTTGTCGCCGTCCCCTCGGTACTGACAATTTCTATTTTTGAAGCTGCCAGTTAATTGTCAGCCAGCCGTTAGCCGCTTTTGCTGCAACTGGTTGAAGCGTTCCGGTAACTTTAACCGAATCGGGATTGCTTTCGTCTGCTAAGTCCTCCAAATTCCGGGGTTTAATCTGGAAATTGGCCGGCAGCGAATCTTTAAGTTCTCCCTGAAGACGGTTGCGAAGCGTGATTTCCTGAGTCGTCAGTTTACGAGCGCCAGTTTCAAAATCGCGTGGAATGAGTTCAGGTTCTTTTACTCTAACGAATAAAATGCCGTTTTTGTCAACTTTATCGATTTTATACGACGCTGTCAGGTTCATGGGAATGTCCTGTTTTGAAGAACTGTCTTTTCCCTGAAAGGCGTCCAATCGAATGCTGATAGTAATTGTATTATTGTTAAACTGAACGTTTACCGGGTAGTCTGCATTGAAGTAAACATAACCGCTTGAAACGTCGCTTTGTTTTTTTGCCGCATTTTTCGCCAACTCAGTATAAGCGTCTTCAGGAAGCATGCTTTTTGCAATTGCCATGAAAACGCGTTGATTGGCTTTCAGGTCTCCCAGCATGGTTTTGCAGGTTTCCATAAGCGCCGACTGGTGGATAGCGATAAAAACGTCTGAATTATCAGGAGCGCCTGGAGCCGCTTGCGCGATGTACGGGATTCCGTCTGAAACAAGCGCGCTGAACGTCACCGCATGTTCTGTTGTACTGCAGTCGAACGGGTTTGGATACAGCCCTCTGGCGCGATACAACTCTGAAGTTTGGTTGAATCGAGCGTTTGCATTTTTTAACAAGGCGTCCACTTCCCGGTTCATGGAACTTTCAGCGCGAACGCGCGCTCTGTATTGGGCTTCAGCGTCTGCCTGGGGTTTCATTTCGTTAACGCGGTTGGTTGCGGCGGACTGCACCAAACCTCCCGGCGAGTTGATGCCGGTAATCGTCGATTTACATTGAACGTTGGCTCGCGCTGGAGGACTTGTCAGCTGAGAGCCGTCAAAGTGAATCTCTTTAACTACGTTTAACGTGTTGTTGCACGAAGACGAAACTGTTACATTTCGGGCTTGTGAAACCATGTTTCCGCTTGCAACAGCGTTAAGGATAATGGATAAATTGATTTTGTTGGGATCAGGATTGAGCTTTCCGCTTGTTGAGCCAACCGTGCGGACTCTGCCGCTTTGCGGTCTGCCGACAATATACTCTGTAACTTGTTCTGTTCGATCTACAGGACGAGCTAAAAATTTCAAAATGAGGTTATCTGAAACCTGTGCGTAAAAGTTGTATTTCCCCGTAAAACGTTTGACAGCCTGGCAGACTTCCGGCGCTTGACGGTTATCTTCCAGCCAGTTAACGATTTCGTTAATTTCCGCTGTTGTATCGAAATCCGATTGCTTGTTCTTTTTTAATACGGCAATTAAACGGGATGTCGCTTCTTTTAAGCCTTCTGAAAGGTCGATGTCGTCTTCGATAATCATTCGCAAACGGAGATAATCGTTAAGGTCTTTGGCAACCTGACGAATTTCCGTAACTTCCAACCCCCATTGATGGGAATGAAAACGCCCATAAATATTACTGAGCGAATTCATGTCTGGGGAAGTTTGATGAATTGTTGCGCGCAAATCGTCTAACATAAGGACTCGCGCCCATTTTGCGCCGATTTCTCCGTTACTTCTCAAGTATCGTTGAAGTTTGTCAACGTCCTGCCGAAGCTTGGTCAGGGACTGCGACAAAATGCGTTGACCGGTAATGCCCGTCATGGGGACGACCTCTGGCGGATTCTTTTCAAGCCATGCGGCAAGGTCGGTCAATGAAGTTATGTTGTCAAGAGCGTTTGACTCTTGACTAAAGGAGGGCGGGGCGCAAAGGATGAACAGCAGCGCGATTACGGCTACTAAATTTGTGTGGTTCAATTTCATGGCGTTTTTGCAGCAAGTTGCGTGTGGAGCTGCGAACTCAAAGGTGACAATCTATAGCACAACTGACGAATGCGCAATGCGTCAGACGCTTTAAAACATTTGTGATTTTGTATACCGCCAGCGTGATTGCGATTATCCATAATTACAAATGTTCTTATATATTATATCTGAACAATAATTTTATAATAGAGGAAGATGACCTCAAAAGGTCATTTTTTTTGAAAATTTTTAAGTTTTTTTTGATTTCTAAAGATAATTTGGGAACTTTGACTTGAAAATGTAAAACAGATAGAGTAATATTTAGGCAGTAGGCAATAGGCAGTAGGCAGTAGTTTTTTAGAAAACCTTACTATTGCCTAATCCCTATTCCCTAATCCCTACAATGACTACATTCGCCGTTATTTTACCCGCTGCTGGACAAAGCAGCCGTTTTTCAAGCCGTAAATCCGAATTGGCGGAGTTTGACAGCCCGCTGTTGCGAAAGAAACAGTTCGCAATGCTGGGGTCGTCTGCAGTATGGGTTCACGCCGCCAGAAAGTTTCTGGATCGAAAAGACGTTATTCAGCTGATAATCGCTATTGCTGACGAGGACCGAGCGGAATTCGAACGAAAATTCCGTTCAAATCTGGTTATTGACGGGATTGAAGTTGTTTCCGGCGGCGCTCAGCGAGCGGATTCCATTCGAAACGCCATGGCGAAAGTCAAAAAGGAAGCGGACTTCGTTTGTGTTCATGACGCGGCGCGTCCATGCGTGTCGTCTGAACTGGTCGACAAGGTGTTTGCCAAAGCCATTCAGACGGGAGCGGCGATGCTTGCTTGTCCGGTTACCGACACGCTTAAACGGGTGGATTCCAAGGGCGTTATTACGGAGACGGTTTCCCGCGCTGGATTATGGGGAGCGCAAACGCCGCAGGTCTTTCGACGCGATTGGCTGGAACAGGCGTACAGTCTTCCTGACGCTTCTTCCGCTACGGACGACTGCATGCTAATTGAACGTTTAGGGCACAAAGTCAGCGTTGTTGAGAGTTCTCGCATCAATCTTAAGATTACAACTCGAGAAGACCTGCAAATTGCCGCCCAGCTTTTAACGCTCAATAAAAAGAAATCCCCTTTGGACTTTTTTTAGAGTGAAAGACGCTATTCTCGCAGTTAACGAAATTTCATCTTTTCCCCCCTACTGGACAAAATAATAAAATCTGATAAAATACGCGAATTATTATTTTTGACGGTGAGATTCCGTTGTATTTTTTTCAAACCCCTAACCAGATTTGGAGGTGATGCTTCGTGGTTAAGTTGATTTTGCATGA
>JAFZAL010000193.1 GCA_017557195.1 Thermoguttaceae bacterium
ACGTGAGTCGGAACAGCCTGACGGCATTCCGGGCAAATGGAAAGCTGAATAGGGGATTTGCCGTCGTGCGAACGACGAATGCCAGTGCGATGATTGGAATGTTTTCTCTTGGGGACTGCCATTTTTTACTCCTTTGAGTTCGTGTATGTTAACTTGATTTCCCCGAAACGGAGAAAAATTATTTTACTATAATCTGTATGGAAAACGCAAACTTTTCCCTACAGAAAAAACTTGAATAAATATAATATTGATTTTTAACGTTTTGTCAAGGGGCGGTATGGGAATTTTTCCCATAAAATTATTTCTTTGGATTCGGAACGGCTCTCTGCGCTCATCTCCAAATGCCTGATTTCATACGCGCTACCCCTGGACAAGTCTGTTCAGAACCGACCTGCGCCTCTATACGATCGCTGGAATGAACCGCCTTTCGAAAATTTGGATCCTTTTCCCGTCATGCTATTTCGAGGGTAAATATTGCCAAAACCGTCTTGAGGAATATTGCTATCGGTAATAGAAATGGGATGGTTAAACTCTTCGGAAACGCCAGGCGTTATCAATTCCTTGACCCCGGTTTTTTGCATAGTCGTTGTTTCCTGAATCAACGCGGGAATTTTGTTGACAACTTCCGTTGGATGTCCTTGCGCCACAATTTTTCCGGTTACATCAAACAGAAAGGCGTGGGGAATGCTGGTAATCGGTTGATTGATCGGCAAATTCAGTTGTTGATAAATCGGAAAAGTTACGCCAACCTTTTTAAGAAATGTATCTGTGTCAGGTGAATACGGCTGAATGTGATTCCCAATAATGCAAAAAAGACCGGTTTTTTCAAACTGGCTGTACATCTCCTGAAGATGCGGCATGGATTGACGGCAAGGTCCGCAGCGAGTCCCCCAATACTCAACAAAAACGACTTTCCCACGAAGATCGTCTGGCGAAATTTTTGGACCGCAAATCTGCTGAGCGTTATCAATTCCAACAAAAGGAGAAAGTGACGTCTGCTGTGCCTGAACGCTCATGGAAAAAAAGATTGACGCTGTTGCAACAGCAACAATCAAAGTAATGTTGACAGATTTCATAATAGTAAAAAGGGAATAAAAAGTAGAGCGTGTGTTCTAGGACAATTAGAGATTATAGTAAATTTAGAGAAAAATAAAAGGCGCCGGGAAGAAATTTTTTTAAAATTTTTTTCTCCCGCGCCGAAATTCTGATTTAAGTACTTATAGAAAAATTAGTTCCGAATAAAAAGCATAACGCCGCGTTTGTTGGAAATGAGGAATAAGGAAATAATTAAACATGAACCACTGCGCGATTCTAGAGGAAACGCTTTGTGTTGCTGTCTACCCCTTACTGCCGGCTCCGTATTTTTGTTTTAGCTCTCGGGCTGCGTCAAAAGCTTCTTTTTTAAGTTCTTTGGATAAATCTTTTCTATCGCAATAGGTTTTAAGGGAATTGAAGAGTCCCTGAGCTTTGTTTTTGGCTGCAGCGGGCTTCATCTGACTGGCGTTGGACTCGAAATCGGCGATATTGAGCAGTATCGCAGATAAGTCTTTGACGTTCTTGTCAGCGGAAAGCTTTTTGACAACGTCTGCCAGAGCGCGTTCCTGATCCATCCCTTTAATTGAGCGGTTGAGTCTGTCAATCGAAACGTACGCTTTAGCCGGGTCTGTTTTTGACAAATCAAGAAGACGAATTATTTCGTCATTAAGATAGCTGTTGAGAGTTTCCAACGCGGTTTGCGCTTCTGAATTGTCGCTGGATTCCGCCGCCTTTTGCAGCTTTTTATAGTTTGCCAGCCAAGGCTTTCCAGGCATAAACATAGCCAAAGCCGTTTTTTGGAACTTGCCCAAATCGGAGTCGGCAAAGGGATGTTTTAATCCACCGGGAACGCTGGATGAATCCATGGCGTTGAGAATCCCTGTTTTTTTCATCACGACCGCTTCCTTAAGCAGCGCTGGAACTTTGTTAGCAACTTCCGCAGGGTTGCCTTCAGCTACAACATTCCCGGTAACGTCAAACAGGAAAGCGCGCGGGATGCCGGAAAAATCCCGGTTGACCGGCAAACTCAGATGTTGATATACAGGAAAAGTAATTCCTCTTTCTTTAAGGAACTTGTCGGTATCAGGGGTGTACTCCTGAACGTGGTTCCCGATAACGCAAAACATTCCGGTTTTTGCAAGTTGAGAGTACATTTCCTGAAGATGCGGCATTGTTTGACGGCATGGACCGCAATTCGTTCCCCAATATTCAACGAAAACGACTTTTCCCCGAAGCATATCTGGAGATATTTTTGGTCCGCAAATCTGCTGAGCTTGAGTTATATCAGCAAACGGAGATTCCTTTTGCGCCTGAACTCTCGTGGAAACCAGGGTCAAAACAATCGCTGCAATAACAACCAAAAAAGCATTAATGTTTTTCATACGATTTTGAGCAGAGTTAATTATAAAAGATTAATTCCATGTTTCTCCCTCAATAAATATTATATCCAAAATATTTATTTGTGAAGGACGCAGAAGAAAAAATATGCTTTTTTCTTCTGCCTTGAACGCCTATGGTTGTTATGAGGTTTGTCAGAATAATGTTTGCTCGTTACAGAATAACTACTTCTGAATAAACAGCATAACGCCGCGTTTGTTGGAAATGAGGATGTCGGGTTTGCCGTCGCCGTTGACGTCGTTGACGTCAAAGTCAGTCGCGACGCCGCTGGCGCCGTCGATGAGGTGTCGAACCCATTTGACCTTTTCCGGCGTGCATTTGTTTTCGTACCAGATCAGTTCCGCCGGAAGGAACGCTCCTGGATCGTGTCCGCCGTGAGCCATCCAGCGTTTGCCGGTAACGATGTCCAACTTGCCGTCTCCGTTCATGTCAACCATTTTTGTGGAGTGGTACTGGGAATTGATTTTGTCGTCCGGGTCTTCAATGACGATTCTGTCCCAGCCGCCGTCGTTGTTCTGCTTGAACATCCAGATTCCGAAATTGTGAGCGGAGGTTGAGAAGATTTCCGCTTTCCCGTCACCGTCGAAGTCGGCAACCTGCATGTGCGAGCATTCCGGACCGAAATCCGCTTTGACTTCTTCCCATTTCGCGCCGCTTGTCAGGCCCTCTTTGGGCTGAAGGAAATATCCAAACGGTGTAACGATGTCCGGACGACCGTCGCCGTTGACATCCCCGATTCCGAAGCCATGTGAATAATGGCCCGCCGCGGGATGATCGAGTTCCGAGACGTCAATTCGCGTCCACGGCTGAGCCGGGTCGTCACCCGCTTTGAAAATCGCAACGCGCCGCTGCGGGCTATTGGTGTTGTTGACGTCAGGATTCCAGCCGCCGACAATTTCCACGATGCCGTCGCCGTCCATATCCAGAGCGACAGGGCTTTCGTTATTGAGAACGTCTGTAATCTTGTACTCTTTCCATTCGACGCCGTTTGCCGCGTCTTTGCCGGGATTAGCGTACCAGTACTGCGTCTTGCCAGGCCATGGAAGACGAATAAAATCAACGAACCCGTCTTTGTTGACGTCTGCCGCCGCAGCGCCGAAAACGGTACTGTAGTTCTGCCACTCGTATTGAGAATAGTCTTTGCCGTTAAACGGAACCGGCTTCCAGTCGGGGGCGGCGTAATACAGCTCGCCAACGCCCAGGTCTGGCTTGCCGTCGTTGTTGTAGTCGGCAATTGCCGCGCCTTCAGAACGAAAAACCGGGTCAACGTCCACGCGTTCAAACGTCAAAAATTCTGCCGCAAAGAGCGAAGACGCCGTTAACGTCAACGCCAAAAACAGGATTCGTTTCATGTTGTCTCCTTGTGAATAGGGTAGGGATTAGGGAGTAGGGAATAGGGAGTAGACATGATGGTTCCCCCCATATCATTTAATGAATTATAAAATAATATTGTGAGAAATACAATAGGGGGGCTTGAGATTCGTATAATTAAATGTAAAATAGAGGGAAATTGCGAGTGGCGAGTTGCGAGTTGCGAGAAGTTTTGTCAGACGCACCGCATTATTCCCCATTCCCCATTCCCCAGTCCCCATTCCCTATTCCCTATTCCCCATTCCCTATTCCCCATTCCCTATTCCCCATTCCCTATTCCCTACTCCCTAACAACAC
>JAFZAL010000194.1 GCA_017557195.1 Thermoguttaceae bacterium
ACGCCGTTCGACCGTCATGCTGCAAATGGACGGCGCGCAATTCATGGCAACCGGCAAGACGATTGATTTCGCCGGGTTCCTTCGCGCTTACGTTGAAGGTTCTGACGATCCCGAAGGGGAACTGGCGGATCAGGAAGACATCCTGCCGAAGATGACCGTCGGAGAATCTGTTGTTTGCAAAGACCTGCAGTACAAAGCTCATACAACTCAGCCGCCAGTACGCTATTCTGAAGCGTCGCTGACCAGAACGCTCGAAGAAAAGGGCATCGGGCGTCCCAGCACGTACGCCTCGATTATCGATACGATTATCGCCAGAAATTACGTCTTCAAGCGCGGCAACGCCCTCATTCCAACCTGGACGGCGTTTGCTGTTACACAGCTTCTGGAAAAGCATCTGCCGACGCTGGTTGACTATCAGTTTACCGCTGACATGGAAGACGAACTCGACGCGATCTCCCGCGGAGAAATGAAGTCTCTGGATTACCTCAACGATTTCTATTTTGGAAACAAAAAGGAACCGGGTCTGAAACCGCAGCTGGACAACAAGGCAGAAGAGATTGAAGCGCGCGACATCAGCACGATTTCTCTGGGCAAACCGTCAGACGATCAGCCGGAAATTGACGTCCGAATCGGCCGTTTTGGACCGTACATCGAACAGGGCGACCGACGCTCCAGCATTCCAGACGATCTGCCGCCAGACGAACTGACGCTCGAAAAGGCGGAAGAGCTTTTCAGCCAGAACGAAAACAGCGATTCGCCGCTGGGTATGGATCCGGAAACGGGCAAGCCGATTTATCTGAAGATCGGTCGTTACGGACCGTACGTTCAGCTTGGTTCGACGGACGACCCGGACAAGCCCCGCAACGTCTCGTTGCTTAAAGGCATGGAACCGGAAGACGTCAATCTCGATATCGCGATTCGTCTGCTTTCGCTGCCGCGCACGCTGGGCGTTCATCCCTCCGATGGGAATCCGATTGTCGCGTCCAACGGCCGCTTTGGACCGTATATCAAATGGAACGACGAAACGCGCTCTCTCAACGACGTCTACACGCCCATTGACATCACGCTGGAACAGGCGATTGAACTGCTGTCACAGCCGAAGAACCGCCGCGGCGCTCCCGCCAAGCCGAAGACGCTGCTGAAAGAACTGGCTGTCTCGCCGGTTACGGAACAGATGATTCAGGTCATGGACGGCCGATACGGACCTTACGTGACAGACGGTCAGACGAACGTCTCGCTGCCGAAAGAAGAAACGCCGGATACGATGACCTTCGAAAAGGCGTTGGATTTGCTGGCTCAGCGAGCCGCCCGCGGCGAAACGCGGCGTCGAAGAAAGAAGTCCGTTAAGAAGACGGCGACAAAGAAAACGACCGCGAAGAAGACAACCGCCAAAAAGACGACAGCCAAAAAAACAACGGCAAAAAAGACGACCGCAAAGAAGTCTGTCGCTAAGAAGACGAGTAAGAAGGCTGAATAGGCAATAGGCAAGAGGCAAGAGGCAGTAGGGCGCAAGCGCCTCAAAAACTACTGCCTACTGCCTACTGCCTACTGCCTCCCCTATCATGTTACTTTTCCCCAAAAAATACATCACGATGATTCGTCTGGGACGAAAGACGACCGCTCTCCGCGTGGCAGGGTATTCCCACTGGCACGTTGGACAGAGAGCTTTTGTCCCGACGGTCGGGTACGTTGTATTTGATCGGGTGGAACGGGCGGATTTTGTCAAACTGACCGACGACGACATTCGCCGGATTGGCTGTGACAGCCGGGAAGAGCTCTGGACGGAACTGCTTAACGACTATTCCGAACAGGACATTCTCAAGCGGCTGTGGAGAATTGACTTCCATATTCTCCCGCTGGAAGAACAGGAACGAATTGTCGAAGACCGCAAGCGTGACAAAATGCGCGCTCTGCAGGCGGTTTCCCGCCGCCGCGGTTCCGACACGATTTACGGCGAGATTCAGCCCGGCGAAGAGATTGAAATGGCTACCCCGCCCACGACGATGACCGAGCAGGAAGTTGTCGAGGCAATGGCAGACCGCTGCACCGTTTATCGCTCAACGAGTTCATGGGAAAACGAACCGGCGAGAAGCGAGTTCTTCAAAATCTTTCAGGCGTCTCCCCGAGATTCCCGAGGCGTTCCGACGCTGTCCGGAGAATGGCTCCGGGTGGAAGTCAAACGCCTTATCGGCGACGACGAACGATGGAACGAAATCAAATGGATTCTTCACGACGTCTGCTCCGCCTGGAACCAGTGGCAGTACGCGATTAAGAAATGGAAAGACGCGGGAGAGTAAAAAGGCAGTAGGCAATAGGCAGTAGGCAGTAGTAGGTTCGCCTTCGGCGAACTGCGTAATTCCACAAAGTCCTCTCGCAACTCGTTACTCGCAACTTGCAACTTTTTAATTATGCAACCATCCCCTGAAATTCTCAACGCGATTCCGCATCGTCCGCCGTTTTTGTATGTTGATACAATTGTCGAACGGAAAGAGGACGGAATCGTCTGTCGAAAGACTTTTGAACCGGACGAGTATTTTTTCGCCGGGCATTATCCAGACTTCCCGATTGTTCCCGGCGTTATTTTGTGCGAAGCCGCCATGCAGGCGGGTGCGGTTTTTCTGAGCGAAAAGTTGCGAGTTGCGAGTTGCGAGTTGCGAGAAGAATCAACTCGCACTTCCGGTTTTCCCGTTGCGACGCGAATCAACGACGTCAAGTTCAAGAAGATGGTTCGTCCCGGCGACACGATTGAAATAACTGTTACACTCAAAGAGAAACTGTCCAACGCTTATTTCCTTTCAGCAAACGTTACCGTCGACGGCAAAACCGCCGCGAGATTGGAGTTTGCCGTAACAGTTGCGAGTTTCGAGTAGCGAGTTGCGAGTATTTATCTTCGAGCAGCGCTTGCGATAATTACGCATTACGAATTACAAATTACGAATTAATTATTATGCAGCCCATTGTTACAATATCCGGATTACGCGGCGTTGTCGGGGAAACGTTTGAAGTTCCCGCGATGCGATATATTGCCGCGTTTTTATCGTATTTGTCAGAGTTGAAACTGCGGGCGACAAACAAAATTGTCGTCTGCTGCGACGGCCGCCCGTCCGGATTTCAGTTTTCCGGGGCGTTTTGCAATCTGATTCGAGAAAAGGGCTTTGAGCCGATTTTCTTTGGCGTTCAGCCCACTCCAACGGCGGGTTTTCTGACGAAATTCATTCACGCCGCCGGAGGGATTCAAATTACCGCCAGCCACAACCCCAGCCAGTACAACGGCGTCAAACTGTTTGACTGCACCGGTCGCGTTATTTCCGGTCCGATTGGAAAGACAGTTTTAGAGCGTTACAAAGAATTGACTGAGCAGGGCGACTCTACTGCCTACTGCCTACTGCCTACTGCCTCAACCCCCGAGCCGATTAACGAAATTGTTTCTCCTTACGAGCATCTGCGAGCTGTCTGCAAGACGATTCGCGTTGGAGACGTCGAGAGCAAAGGGTATCGCGTTTTGCTGGATTCCAATAACGGTTCCGGTTCTCGTCTGGGACGAAGATTGCTGGAATCTCTGGGATGCGAGGTCGTCGTTTTGGGCGACAAGCTCAATGGCGAGTTTCTTCACACGCCCGAACCGATTGCTGAGAATCTGCAGCAAGTCGGCGCGGAAGTTGTTAAGAATAAATGCGACATCGGATTCTGTCAGGATCCTGACGCTGACCGCTTGGCGATTATCGACGCTGATGGGCGGTACATCGGGGAAGAGTACACCGTTCCGTTCTGCGTTGAGTACGCTCTGAAAAAACGGCATGGGAACGTCGTGATCAACTGCGCTACAAGCCAAATGACAGAGGATATTTGCTCTCAGAACGGGCGAATCTGTTTGAGAAGCGCAGTCGGCGAGGCGAACGTAGTCGATTTGATGATCTCGTCAAAAGCGGTTTACGGCGGCGAGGGCAACGGCGGCCCAATTGACCCGGAAGTCGGATACGTTCGAGACAGTTTCGTCGGCATGGCTCAGGTTTTGGCTCTCATGGCGAGAGAAAACAAGTCTGTCGTCCAGCTGGTTAAGGAAATCAAGCCGTATTCTATCGTAAAGACCAAGCTCCCATTTCCGACCGAACGGCTGCCGGAACTGTACGAAATGGTTCGAGAACGGTTTCCCCAGGCAAGAGTTGAGACGAACGACGGCTTGCGCCTGTCGTGGAATGGAACGTGGCTTTTGGTTCGTCCGAGCAATACGGAACCCGTTATCAGAGCCATTGCCGAGGCTCCTGATTCGGCTCAAGCGGAGCGCTTATGCGCTCTTGTTAAAGAAATTACCGAAAAATTTGAATAAATCAATTCAAAAACAGGGTAGCCGCCCTTGAAAGAAAACAGGTTTTGATATATATTAAGAAAAATATTTAATTCGGAATTCGGAATGCGTAATTCGGAATTACGCAAAGCGCTTCACGAAGATAATTTTTGCTTCCGAATTCCTGATTCCGAATTTCCTATCCCCCTTCACCCCTATTTACAATCCCTAATAATGGCAAGTCCTTTTAAGTTTTTCCGCAAACATCAAACCG
>JAFZAL010000195.1 GCA_017557195.1 Thermoguttaceae bacterium
CACATCGTTTTCGCGTCGTCCCGACAGGGCAGCTACGTTCGCTGCATGCCCATGACGCACTCGTTTGCAATGTCACGATGCGATTCCGACGGCAAAAACATCTACGTCATTTCTGCCAACGGCGAGCCGGAATACATGCCCTCCATGCTGCCGGATGGACGAGTGATCTTCACCCGTTGGGAATATACAGACAAAGCCCTCTGGCGCGTTCAGTCCCTTTGGACGATGAACCCGGACGGCACGAACCCGCAGACGTTCTGGGGCAACCAGTCCACCTGGCCGGACGTTTTGACCGAAGCCCGCGCCATTCCAGATTCCAAGAAAGTCGTCTTTATTGGTTTGGGACATCACGCCTGGTTTGACGGCGCGATTGGATACATCGACCCGACAAAGGGCATGAACTATCCAGACGGTTTGGAACGAATTACTCGCGAAACCCCGTTCCCGGAAGTCGGCAACGGTCCGACTGACCCGGAACCGTCTTACGATTACCACGCCGCCGGCGCGTTCTACGCCTACAAGGCGCCTTACCCGCTGAGCGAAGAATACATGCTCGTTTCCGCCCGCGGAGGCAAACGTCTGTACAGCGGGTCCGACAACGGCTGGTTCTTCAAGCTGTATCTGCAAGACGTCTACGGAAACAAGGAACTCATTTACGCCGCTGACAACGCCAACGCCTGGTACGCTCTGCCGTTCAAGGCGCGACCCGTCCCGACGGAAATCCCGGACAAAGTCGATTGGCCCAAGATCGGGTCTGGTGAAAAGCCCAAGCCCGGATACCTGTATTCCAACAACGTCTTTGACAACGCCCCGGAAATCCTGAAAGAAAAAGGCAAGGCGATTCGCGTTATCCAGATGGATCCGAAAACCTATACGACGTGGCACAAAACCGTTCAGCACGACGGTCCCGCCGTTTCCGTCTTCCAGGCGGAAGGCGTCAAGCGCATTTTGGGAACCGTTCCGATTGAGCCGGACGGAAGCATCTACTTTGAACTCCCTGCCGGTCAATCCGTCTACTTTGAAATGTTGGACGAAAACGGCATGGCGATTCACGTCATGCGTTCGTTCGCCAACGTCATGCCGGGCGAAACCCGCGGCTGCTTTGGATGTCACGAGTCTAAACTCAACACCAAAGGCAATCCGCAAGCCAAAAACATGAACATGGCGATGAAGAAAGGTCCGCAGAAACTCACTCCGCCCAGCTGGGGCGCAGGCGAGTCCATTTCTTATATGCGATTCGTTCAGCCCGTTCTGGATAAGTACTGCGGCAAGTGCCATCAAGACCCGGAAAACGACGCGTATAAAAAGCTCAACATGGTTTGCCGTCCGTCGACTCACCCGTGGCGAAGCAACGTCTTGACCCGTCCGGGAGACGCCAGCCCGTTCTGCGAACCGTACTACACGTTGGTTACCGGAGCCTGCCCGTGGGGCGGAGCGAAACCGAGAGACGAACACAACGTTCCCGCCAACCTCGCGGGTCTGTTCATCGTTGAAGGCTACAACGCCAGAGACCCCGCGAACCTCGCAACGCTGCCGCCGTATTCCGCCTTCAGCCCCGTCAGCAAGCTGATTCACAACGCCTGCTCGGGAGAACATCACGGCGTCAAAGTAACAGGCGAAGATCGAGAACGCCTTATCGCCTGGGTGGACTGCAACGGCCCGTATCTGGGAGACGAGGAGATTCGTCAGATGTACGACCCGACTGCGTTCAGCGTCGAGAACATTCCGCCGGTGCGTCCTCGCGTCGCCACCGCCCCGGTTATCAACCGATTCGACATTCGTCAGGACGGCGACTCCGAAAAGGTTGCCGGCGTTCCGCTCAAACTGTTCGCGCTCGAACCGTTTGAAGGCGAAATCGTTAGCGCGAAATACGGCGCCAACAACACGTTCGTTGACGTAACAGATCAGCTCAAACAGCTTTTGGGCGACAAGCGCGTTGCTACCATCGGGAAATACAACGACGTCTTCGGCGGCGACCCGATTAAAAACGTCCCCAAGACGCTCAAAATTACCGTTAAACTAAATGACGGCAGAATGATCTACTACGAATTCAGAGAAAACGCCCCTGTTATTTTGTCGGCGAAATAAGGCATTAGGCAGCAGGCAATAGACAGTAGATTTTAGGCAAGAGGCATTAGTTTTCGTCTTTGGCGAATTCTAATGCCTTTGCCATAACCAAGAACAGGAATCATGCTAAACAAACAAAAAATTACGATACTTATCGGCGTTCTGACGGCGTTTGCGTTGCAGAGCGTTCTTTTCGCTCAGGACGAACCGGCGTGTCCGCTGGGCGACGGCTGGAAGTTCAACGCGTATCTGAGCGACGAGTTCAATCAGGAACAGCTGGACGACGTCAAATGGTTTAATTACAATCCGATTTGGCGGGGACGCAAACCGGCGATGTTCTGTAAAGAAAACGTCTATCTCAAAGATGGAAAACTCTGCCTGCGGGCGGACGTCGCGCCGGAAGGGTTCTATTCAGAACAGGACAAACAAAAGGGCTACCATACGTTCCGAACCGCCGCAGTCCAAAGCCGGCAGACAGTCTTGTACGGCTATTTTGAAGTCCGCAGCAAGGCGATGAACTCGCGGGCGTCGAGCGCGTTCTGGTTTTACAAGACCTTCGGATCTCACGGATACCGGTTCGAGACCGTTACCGCCCTGGAGTCCTATTGGTGTGACAAGAACACGCCGCCGGAAGACTGGCCGGAAATTGACGTCTTCGAGATGTGCGCCAAACATCCGAAATACAGTTCTCAATATATAATGACAACTCATGTAGTATACACTCCAGAGAACAAGCATATATCAAAATCTCAAAAGTGGACTCTCCCGTTTAATCCCTTCGAGGAATTTCACGTTTACGGTCTGGAATGGACGCCGGAGTATATCAAATGGTACGTTGACGGCAAATGCGTTGCAGAACAGAAAAACGAGTTCTGGAAACAGCCGCTGACGATCAACTTTGATTCGGAAACGTTTCCGAACTGGTTCGGTCTTCCCGACCCGAAAGATCTGCCCAGCGTCTTCGAGATTGACTATATTCGCGTTTGGGAAAAGAAGTAAGATAGGCAAGAGGCAAGAGGCAAGAGGCAAGAGAGCGTCGCTTTGCGCCCATTCCTCATTCCCAACTCAATCCCGGTCCTTCCTCCTCCTAATCCTAAAAAATCCCCTAATAGCCCCCCTTTGAAATCTCATAGATTTTGATATAATTACTTTTTAAATTATTGTGTAGCGGACGACATCGGAGTCAGCCGCGTTAGAGTTGTTTTAGATTTAAGGAACAATATATAATGGCAAAATTTCAAGCGAAAGACATTCGTAACGTAGTATTGTGTGGTCATGGCGGAACGGGCAAGACAACTCTGACGGATAAGCTGCTGAATTTTACCGGAGCTGCCCCGAACCATGGTTCGGTTGATCAGGGAACCAGCTTCTGCGACTTCGACGAAGAAGAAAAGACTCACAAATACACGATTGAATCCGCGGTTACGAACTTCGTTTATAAGGATCATCTGTTCAATTTCATTGACACCCCCGGTTACGCGGACTTCATCGGTCAGACGATTGGCGCGATGGCGGGCGTCGAAAACGCGATTATTACCATTAACGCTCAGGCGGGAATTCAGGTCAACACTCGCCGCGTTTTCAAGGAAGCGGAAGCCGCTGGCCTGGGACGCATGATTCTCATTACCAAGGCGGATTCTGACGGCGTCAATTACGAACAGCTCATTGCCGACATTCAGGACAACTTCGGGTCGGAATGCATGGCGTTCAACGTCCCGGTTATCAACGGCGGATTCAAAGGCGTTGCCAGCGTTCTGGACGGACAGCCCGTAGACGGCGCGGCGATTAACCCGGCTGACCTTCACGATTCCCTTATGGAACAAATCGTTATGGCGGACGACGCCGCGATGGAAAAGTTCCTCGAAGGCGAAATTCCGTCGGAAGACGAACTCAAAGCCCTGGTTGCTAAAGCCGTTAAAGACGGCATCGTTATCCCGATTATTTTCGTCAGCGGCAAGACGGAAGTCGGCTTGGCTGAAATGCTCGACGCCATTATTCTGGCTGGCGTTCCGGCTGACATGATTTCCAAGACGGCGAAAAACGCTGACGGAGAAGACGTCGAACTGACCGCCGACCCCAACGGCGTTCTTTGCGCTCAGTGCTTCAAAACCCGTATCGACCCGTTCGTTCAGAAGATCAACTTCATCCGCGTTTACAGCGGCACGCTCAAAACCGGTCAGTCCGTTATGTACTCCGGCGCCCGCAAGCCGTTCAAAATCGCTCAGCTGTTCACCATGGAAGCCTCTCAGACGACTCCGGTCGACGACGCTGGTCCTGGATACATCGTTGCTGTAACCAAGGTTGAAGACTTCCATACGTCTACGTCAATCGGCGACGCTTATCTGCCCGCCATTCACTTCCCCACCCCGATGGTTTCTTTGGCTGCCACTCCCAAGAGCCGCGGCGACGAAGGCAAGCTGTCCGTTGCTCTGGCTAAGCTGTGCGAAGAAGATTCCACGTTCTGCCGCGAACAGGACGTTCAGACCAAGGAACTCGTCATTACTGGTATGACGGAACTTCACCTGACCGTCTTGCAGGAAAAGCTCAAGCGCCGCGACAAGGTCGAAATCGACACCAAAGAACCCAAGATTCCGTATCGTGAGACGGTTTTGGGCAAAGCGGAAGGCATGCACCGACACAAGAAGCAGTCTGGCGGTTCCGGACAGTTCGGCGAAGTTCACATTCGTATGCAGCCGTTGCCGGGCGACATCAACGAAGAGAACATCGAAACCTTCGCCAACAAAGACAACTTCGTCAGCATGAAGGAATACCACTACGACAAAGACGCCGGATTCCTCTGGATCGACTCCATCGTCGGCGGCTCCATTCCTGGCAACTTCATGCCGGCTATCGAAAAGGGCTTCTACGAACGAATCGCCAAGGGCGTTATCGCTGGCTACAAGGTTCAAAACGTCTGCGTCGAAGTCTTCTTCGGAAAGTATCACCCGGTTGACTCCAACGAAACCGCGTTCCGCACCGCCGGCAACATGGCGTTTAAGAAGGTCTTCCTGGAAGCGAAGCCCGCTCTGCTGGAACCGATTGTCAAGATTGCCATTACCGTTCCCAACGACAACGTCGGCGACGTTTCCGGCGACTTGTCCAACCGCCGCGGCCGACCGCTGGGCATGACCTCGGCTGGCGGAAACATGCAGACGATCGAAGCGGAAGTCCCGCTGGCGGAAGTCACCACTTACGCTCGCGTTCTTAACTCCATGACCAGCGGTCAGGGTTCCTACACGATGGAATTCCTCCGCTACGACCCGGTTCCGGGCAACATTCAGCAGCAGATTATCGCCAAGGCGCAGCTGGAAGAAGAGGAAGAATAATCTTCGCCCTGCCCTGCTCTGCTTGTTGATTAGTTCAACATAAGCAAAAACGGATTGACGTCAAACGCGTCGATCCGTTTTTTGTTGATTGCTTCCGCTATAGTCCCGGAGGGACGAAACCGGTGGGAGGCGAGGCGCCGCTCCCAAACCGCGCTACCGCGCGCTTGTCAAAACACGCTCCCGTTGGTCGCTTGTAATAGTCCTGAAGGGACGAAACTCTTTGTAACCGGCGGGCGGCGAGGCGCCGCTCCCTAACCGCGCTACCGCGCGCTTGCCAAAACACGCTCCCGTTGGTCGCTTGAAATAGTCCCGAAGGGACGAAACTCTTTGTAACCGGCGGTTTCAACCGCCGGAAGAACAGGAAAACTGTATTAATCGCAAAATACGCTTTTCGCCCGCGCCCCCAATGGGGGCACGGGCGAAAAGCGGTTAAAGCGATGGGGAATATATGCGCGTTTCCTCCGTAGGCTAAAGCCTACGGTTACAAGAGTTGCGTCCCTTCAGGACGCAATAGCGCTCCCATCTTATCCGCCTCCGCTAAATATTTATGTATACATCTCATTTTAAAGTTCTCTTTATCAACGCTATTGTCAAAATCAGAATTCTTTGGTATAATAGAATAAATAATCGTTAATCGTCCGCCGCATTTCCCAATTCGCGGACAGAAAAAAATGTATACCATATTTAATTAACATACCAACCCTTCCCATGTCCCGATTTATAAATCGTCTTGTTGTTGTAACGTTTCTGACAATCGTTTCGATTTGCACGTCTGTTCAGGCGCGGCTGACTGCGGAAGAGATTCAGCGTCTTCGCAGCGAGTTTGTTTCCTCGGCGTACGACGATTTCGCAGAGTCGGTCGTCTTTGTAACAGGCGAATTTGAAGACCCGGCTGAGAAGAGCCTGCTTGAATACTTTTTTGACGAGGCAGAAGAAGGCAGATACGGCATCGCGACGGGGTTCTTTATCACCTCTGACGGCTACGTGCTGACAAACGCTCATGTCGTTCACAGAACAATCGACCATTACGTTCAAACGCTCGACGGCAAAGAGTACGAGGCGGAACTGATAACCATTTTCGTTCCGTTCGATTTGGCTCTGCTTAAAATCAATCCGGAAAAGCCGGTCAAGCCAGTTGTATTTAAGGAAGATTCCGAAGTTCGCCGGGGTGAAATCGTCATGTCGATTGGTCACCCTCACGACATCCGCTATACGTGCATGCAGGGAATTGTCAGCGGAACGGGTCGCCAGCTGCATCTTCCGGAGATGGGCGTTCAGCTCAGCGACGTCCTTCAGACGGACATGGCTCTTTACGGCGGCGCGTCCGGCGGACCATGGTTCGATCTCGATCAAAAGGTTGTCGGCATCACGACGTCACAGTGCTGCGATTCCGAATGTATTTCCTACGGAGTTTCTCACATTGTAATACTTAACAAACTTCTGGATCTGTACGATTTCCCTCGCCGCAATGGGTTTGTACGCGGGTTCAGGCTCAAACTGGAAAACGGACGCTGTGTTGCGTACAGAGTCGATAAACATTCTCCCGCTGGACAGGCGGGGCTGAAAAACGGAGACGTTATTGCGTCCGTCAACGGCGCGCCAATTTCCGGCATGACGTCCTGGGCGAAACAGGAATCCAAATTCAACGCTCAAACGCCTGTTGCAATTACCGTCCTGCGAGGCGAACAGAAAGAGCAAAGGACGTTCCGATTCACGTTCGCTCAATGGAAAACGCCGAACCTGAACGATACGCTGTGGAAGAAAATCGGGCTGAGAGTTCGACCCATGACGGAGGAAGAAATCGATCTGTTTGGGCTGAAATCGGCTTTTGCGTATATTATTACCGACGTTGACGCTCAACGATTTGAAGGGCTGGAACACAAGCCGCAAGTCAACGACGTTCTGGGAAAAATCGCCTACGTCCGTCCGCGAAATTTAACCCATTTTGCTCGTCATCTGGACAGCCTGCCTGCAGAGGAAACGATTTCGATGGTTATTCTTCGCGCAACCGACCAGCAGACAAAACAATCGGTTTTGCTTTCCGACGAACAAAAAGCGGATCACGAATCGGAATCCACAAACGGCGAAGAGAAAAGCAATTCGGATCGAAAAATTATCAAAATCCGAATCGACATCGAGGGTTTTGAGGTTAAGTAACCGGGTCAGCAATAAAATTTGATAAAAAAGCGCCTTAAAACAGATTTAACTCTTGAAATCCCCTAAAATATTTGGTATAATTAAATACAAGAGTGGAGATAAATCCATTTTAAGGGGCAGGTTCTGTTTTTATTGTCCATATTATAATTGTCAGGAACGAATCCATGAATCGTATTATTTCCTCAGTCGTGGTTTGCTTGTTGATGTTCGCGGTCGTCGTCGGCTGCGGTTCGGGTTCTAAAAAAGGTCCAACGGTCAAATGGTCTGGAACCGTAACGATTAACGGTCAACCGCTGCCGTCTAACGCTCAGGGACAGATTGTCGTTACTTCAAACAGTAATACCGGCGCGTCGCGCGGCGATCAGGCGGAAATTGTCAACGGGGCGTATTCGCTTCAAAACGTTCCCCAGGGAGAGGTTACGGTTTCGTTTGATATTTATACGACCGCTCCCGCCAAAGATCCGATGGACGCTGAACGCGGGGTCATGGACACAACCAACCTCGTTCCCGATCGTTGGATGCAGGGCGTTGTTGACACGGCAGACAAAAACGATTCCGCCAAAAACTTCGATTTGACAAAATAAACCAGACGCGTTGAGAACGTTGTCGTTCAGGGCGAGCTTTTTATAGAGTTATTCAACTGCATTATACTAAAATGAAACGCAATTCAGGTTTTACCCTTGTTGAACTTTT
This sequence comes from Thermoguttaceae bacterium, assembly GCA_017557195.1. Classification (GTDB taxonomy): domain Bacteria; phylum Planctomycetota; class Planctomycetia; order Pirellulales; family Thermoguttaceae; genus RUG11551. The sequence goes on from JAFZAL010000195.1 coordinate 8,244, forward strand.
GGTTGTTATAGCCATTATTGCCGTTTTGATTGGTCTTCTTTTGCCTGCGGTTCAGGCTGCCCGCGAGGCGGCTCGACGCATGCAGTGCGGCAACAACGTCAAGCAGATTTCGTTGTCGGCTTTAAATTATGCCGACGCCAACAAAGGTCTGCCGCCGGGGGCGTCGTCGTCAAAGGATTATTTTCGTTCTCCCTCAAAAACCACAATGGCAACCCGCTGGTGGGAAGATCACACGTGGTATTCGTATATCGGAGCCTATCTGGATCAACAGTCTTGGTACGATATGATCGAGTTTGAAGCGTACATGTCAGACGCTGTCAACGACAATGCGCGCAAGGTCTTTTGCAATACGTTTGCCTGTCCGTCTGACCTGGGACAGCAAAAAAACGAATGGAGCAGAGTTAACTGGTGCAAACTTCGATCGAATTACGTTGCCAACTTCGGCAATACGAACTACGGTCAGCTTACAATTGGAACGCCCAAAACGGGCGACGTTAATCTTGTAGAGAATTTCAGTCCCACAGCCGACACGTTCCGCGGCGCGCCGTTTACGTTTGTTAAGAAAACGGCGATGTCGACAATTACAGACGGCGCCAGCAACACGCTTATGTTCTCGGAAACAAAAGTCATTCCCTATATGGACGACGTTACCTGGGGAGGACCGATCAGCGAAGTTTGCGTCTCCACAGGCGGGAACTCCTTTACTGGCTGGCAGACGCCCAACCATCAATTAGGCGACAAAATCAACCGTTGCCCGACAGCTGCAATATTTAACATTGTCATAAAGGAAAATCGCATTCCCACCCCAATTAAATGTAGCGATTACGACAGTCAGTACTTTACTCCGCGAAGCCATCACTCCGGCGGCGTATCCGCTTCGCGCTGCGACGGTTCCGTTGATTTTATTACTGACAATATCGATTTGCGCGTTTGGCGCGCTCTGTGCACTTCACAAGGCGCAGAAACCTATCTGGGCGATTAATCAGGCAGAAGCGCAACATTTAGAAAGTTACGTTACAGTAAAAAGAAAGCGGAAGTTTTGCTTCCGCTTTTTTACTTTTGTGTCGCGATTGCGATAAGCGCTAATTCTTACAGACCAAATAGCATGTCCTGATACTTCGGCATGGGCCAGAGGTCGTCGGGCATTTGGAGTTCCAGCTGATCGGCGGCGCCGCGGACGTCTTTCATACACGCCAGAACCTCCGATTCGTCCTTCTTCTCCGCGATCGCGTTTTCCAGAGCATCGCAGTTGTCCGCCAGGTCGTCTGCCAGCAGACCAATTGTGCGAAGCTGCCCCTGAATTGCAGACAGCCCGGCGGTCGTTCCGGATTCTTTAAGCTGGTTAAGCGACCCTGCCAGTTCTCCCAAATGGTTAACGACGGCGGGCATGATCATCGTCCGCGCCATTTGCAGCGTCAAGCGCGCCTCAATCGCCACCTTCTGCTCGTACTGCTCGATAAACACTTCGTATCGCGAAGGCAGCTCGTTGCCGGTGAACACGCCGTATTTCTCGAACAGTTCGAGGTTCTTTTTGTCGATCAGCGGCTTGAGCGCTTCCGGCGTCGTTCGCAAATTGGGCAGACCGCGCTTTTGCGCCTCTTTAACCCATTGAGCGGTGTAGTTGTCGCCGTTGAAAATGATTCGCTTGTGATTGCAAATCATTTCATGGAGAATCGTCTGCAGAGCGGAATTGAAGTCCTTCTTCTCGACGTATTCGAGCTTGTCGGCGACTTCGTCCATGCTTTCCGCCACGATTGTATTGAGAACCATGCTGATGCCGGCGCAGGACTGGCTGGAGCCGGGAGCGCGGTACTCGAATTTTGCGCCGGTAAAGGCGAAAGGCGACGTTCGGTTGCGGTCGGATCCGTCGCGCGGCAGAGGCGGCAGCGCGTCGACGCCGACTTTCATGGTCGTGGTGCGGCGAGACGACTTCAGCGCGCCCTTTTCTATCTGCTCGATAACGTCGGTGAGCTGATCGCCGAGGAAAATGGAAATAATAGCTGGCGGGGCTTCCGAGGCGCCCAATCGATGATCGTTCCCAAGGCAGGCGGTTGCGGATCGCATTAAATCAGCGTGACGGTCAACAGCCTGAATGACGCAGCACAGCGTCGTCAAAAACAAAGCGTTTTGGTGCGGGTCTGTGCCCGGGTTGAGCAGGTTGACGTCTCCGTAGGCGATCGACCAGTTGTTGTGTTTGCCAGATCCGTTGACGCCGGCAAACGGCTTTTCGTGAAGCAGACACGCCAAATCGTGCCGCTGCGCTGCGGTTTGCAAGACGTCCATGACGAGCATGTTGTGGTCAACCGCCAGGTTGAGGTCTTCGAACATCGGGGCGAGTTCAAACTGACCCGGCGCGACTTCGTTGTGACGCGTTTTGGCGGGAACGCCCAGCGCCCAAAGCTCTCTTTCGACGTCCGCCATAAAGTCCAGAATGCGGGGCTGAATCGTGCCGAAATAATGGTCGTCCAGCTGCTGATGTTTGGCGGGAACGGCGCCGAAAAGCGTTCGGCCCGTCTGGACGAGGTCTGGACGGAGCATGTACATGTCGCGGTCGATGAGGAAGTATTCCTGTTCCGCGCCGAGGGTAATAAACGGCTTGACGTCCGGCTGTTCCAGCCCAAAGACTTTGATAATGCGCTCGACCGAACGGCTTAACGCCTGAATCGACCGCAGCAAAGGCGTCTTTTTATCCAGCGACGATCCCGTATAAGAGCAGAACGCAGTCGGAATGCACAGCGTCGCGTTGTCTCCGCTGCGGCGAATGAATGCGGGAGACGTCGGATCCCAGGCGGTGTACCCGCGGGCTTCAAACGTTGACCGCAATCCCCCGGACGGGAAACTGGACGCGTCCGGCTCGCCGACAATCAGGTTCTTCCCGGAGAACCGCAGCGTGATTCCCCCTTCGTTGTCCGGCTCGAGAAACGCGTCGTGCTTTTCGGCGGTGGAACTTGTCAGCGGCTGGAACCAGTGCGTGTAATGTGTTGCGCCGCGGCGAAGCGCCCATTGCTTCATCGCGTTGGCGACGTCGTCCGCAATGGCGGAGTCGAGAGCCTTGCCCTCTTTGAGCGTCGCAACCAGTTTACGATAAACCGGCTTGGGCAAGACCTTTTGCATCGTCGGAAGATTGAACACGTCTTCCGCGAAAGCATGAACAAATTCCTCAGCAAAGTCCGTTGTACGTTCGGGAATCTCGGTCATGGTTTAGGGAGTAGGGAATAGGGAGTAGTATTTTTGTCTGACGCGTTGCGCCAATTACTAATTATATAATGTATCCGTTTTGATAATTTTGTCAATGGAGCGGGGGACGGTATTGCTTACGGGGGGCGGGTATTACCCGCCTTAATTAACTTATATTATTTTTCGCGGACAATGTCCGCTCCCCGGAAACCTCATACGCTTGCCCGCCTTTCCCTAATTCCACGTCGCGCCGTGGTTTACAAGCCAATTGGCGACGTCAAGTCGTTTATCTCTGACGGCGTAAAACACAGCGTTATTTCCGGCATTGTCTCTGGCGTTGATGGCGGCGCCGCAGTTAACCAGCGCTTCAACCGTGTCCATATTGCCTTTGCGGGCGGCGTAATGCAAAGCCGTCCAGCCGGTATCGTCTTTGGCGTTGACGTCCGCGCCGTGGTCAACAAGCCATTCGACGCTTTCTTTACTCGAAACGCAGGACAGGATAGAACCTCCTATCGGAGTTGGGGCGTTGACGTCTGCGCCGCGCTCAACCAGCCACGGGACAAGATCAACATCACAAACATTTTCAAAGGCATAATACAGAACAGGATACCCGTCTTCGTCCTGGGCGTTGACGTCCGCGCCGTGATCGACCAGCCATTGAATCGTTTCCAGTTTGCACTCTTCGTTTTGAACGGCTTTAATCAGAGCGTCGTTCACCCATTCTTCGTTCGCGCCGACGCCCTGCTCTGCCAGCCATTGCAGCAGATCCAGCGCGCCGACGTAGGCGGCATGTATCAGGTAGGACGTTTTCTCCGCATCCAGATTTGCGCCGCGTTCCACAAGCCAACGAAAAACGTCCAGAGAACCGCTTTCGGCAGCCTCGTCCAGAACTGTGTCGCCCCAGCAATTTCTTGCGTTGACGTCCATGCCCTGTTCAACCAGCCACTCGACAAGCGGCAGCGAGCCTGACCCGGCGGCGTAATGCAGCGCCGTCGTGTCGTTCGAGTCTTTGAGGTTGAGATCTCCGCCGTGTTCAACCAGAAACTGAACGTTTTGAAGATTGCCGCCTCGGGCAGCTCGAAGAACGGGAGTCAATTCGTCGCCGTCAAAGGCGTTGACGTCCACGCCATGTTCAACCAGCCAATTTGTAACTTCCTTGTTGCCGTTGAAAATGGCGCACGCCAAAACCAACCACCCGCTAACGGTTTTGGCGTTGACGTCCAAACCATGATTGACCAGCCATTTAACCAGTTCCAAAGAACCGCTTTCAGCCGCGAAATGCAAGAGCGTCATTCCCTGCGAGTTTACTGCACGGAGGTCCGCGCCAAGTTTCGCCAGCCATTGAACCAGTTCCCGCGACCCGGCTTGGGCGGCGTAATGAATGACGCGATTCCCATACAAGTCGTCTTTCGCGTTGACGTCCAAACCCAGTTCGATCAGCCACACTGCCAGTTCCAGCGACCCGCTTTGGGCGGCGTAATGCAAGGCGGTTTTGTTTTTGTCACAAGTCGCGTAGATGTACGCGCCATGCTCTGCCAGCCATTTGACCAGTTCCAAAGAACCGGCGCCGGCAGCGTAATGAAGGGGCGTCATTTGGTTGTGATTCCTCGCGTTGACGTTCAATCCCAGCGACGTCAGATACTTAACCAGTTCCAGCGATGCGCTTCGGGCGGCGTAATGCATAACGCCGTCTCCGTATTTATTCTTCGCGTTGACGTCCGCTCCTTTTTCAATAAGGCGCTTAACGCGATTCAAATCGCCTTTTAGCGCCGCGTAATGGAGAATCGTAGCCTCCCCAATTGTACGATAGGAGAAATCAAAAGACCCGTCCTGAAACATCCGTTCAAAGAGTCCTTCCTCCTCCGTCAAGAATGTGTAATTCAAATTAAACATTTCAACAATCCTTCCCTGAAAGCGATGAAGCCGTCAGAATGTCTGATACCGGGGCTGTCGAGTCTGTATCCGTACAGACGCCAGAAAAACAGCCTAAAGCGAACGAAATCGACCAAAAGGAATTCGCGGTTTATTACAAGACAACTTTATCATACTGACTCAAAGGCAGGCGTATGCCATTTAGGCATAACTCAGAAATGAATAAAGCGATTTTCCTTCTGGAATTTGGTAAAGACCAACTGCAAGTTATTAGATTTCAATTTTCACGTGAGCTATTATACCCAAAACTTTTCGAATTTTCATACAATTTTGGAAGAATTTTTCAAAAAAAGAGGAAGATTTTTTGAATACTCTGACAAGATAGATAGATTGGGAAATGTAGAAAATTGTAAAGTGGTTAAACAAATCAATTCGGCGGACGCTTGCGTCGGGGACGGCGAAATTCTTCAACGCAAGCAGAAACCTCCTCGGATCGCGAGTGAAGCTCGCCAAAGAAGCCTCACGCAAAGTTCGCGAAGTACGCAAAGTAATTTAGGCGAGCCGGGAACGTCAGTTCTCGGGTTTAGAACCAAACTTACTATGACGATCGCTTGCGTCGGGGACGGCGGCGGCTTGACGCCGCCTTGTCCAATGACCTGCTGACAAACTCCGTTCAGCCCAGTTCGCTGGCGTCTAGACCAACGTACGCTCCATGGTCAATCAGCCATTCGTACATTTCTGGACTTGCATTATCGTAAGCATGACATAAAACAGATAATCCAAAGCCGTCTAATGCATTAACGTCCGCGCCCTGTTCGACAAGCCATTGAACCAGTTCCAAAGAATCGCTATCGACGGCCTCATGTAAAATCGTTATATCATCATCGTTTATTGCGTTGACGTCCAAACCTTGTTCAACCAGCCACTGCACAAGTTCCAACGAGCCGCTTAGAGCGGCATAATGCAAAACAGTACTTCCGATAATAATTTTTGCGTTGACGTCCAACCCTTGTTCAACCAGCCACTGCACAAGTTCTAAATTGCCGCTCCAGGCGGCGCTGTGCAAAACCGTCATTCCATTTATTCCTTTGGCGTTAATGTCAGCCCCAAGTTCCAAAAGTTCTTTAAAACGTTCCAGATCGCCTGTCGACGCGGCATAATGGAGAACATTTAAACCTAATTCTGAGCAATAGTTAAAATCGTATTCCCCGTTTTGAAACATCTGCTCAAAACGTTCAAAGGCAGCTTTTTCAAATAATATATCTATCGTGTTCATTTTTATCATCTCTTTTCTCGTGAGAAATCGTCCCGCTTGTATTGTCTAAAAAAATATCCTGATTATAACTCTCAAACCAGTTTAATGCAAGAGGCGCTCCCTTGCAACTCGCCTTATTCCTCTTGACGCCGTCTCGTAAAATCGCTATACTCCCGTCATGTTAATCCGACAAGACGAAAAAGATAAATTGACTAACGACACAACTGAGGCGTTTCAGTTTGCAGACCTTCAGCAGAAGGCGGACGCGTACCTTGCCAACGTCAAGCAGCAGGCTCAACAGATTCAGCAGAAAACGCAGTCTGACTTGGAAGCGTGGCGGGAGAAAGCCATTTCCAACGTCAAGCAGGAGACGGAAGCGCTCCGCAAAGACGCACAGACAGAATACGATCAGGCGTATAAAAAAGGCTATAACGACGGTTTCGAGAAAGGCTTGGCGGACGCGCAGGCGAATTCCGAGTCCACGCTCAAAATGCATCTTGACGAACGGCTCGACCGAGCGTTTCCCGCTATTGACGCGGCTCTGGATCAGCTGGAGTCTCAAAGCCAGCAGTGGACGGCGCAATGGGAAGCGGCGGGAATTCAGCTCGCTCTGGCGATAGCTGAAAAGATTCTCCGTTCCCAGATCAAGCTCAATCCGAAGAAAATCCTGCCGGCTCTGCGCGAGGCGCTGGAACTGACGGTGAAAGCTCAGAGAATCCGAATCCGCCTGGCGAAGGAGGACTACAAAGTCCTGCTGCCAGACGTCAAAGCCTTAACAGAACGCTTTCAACGGGCAGGGCAGACGGAAATCGTCCCGGACGACTCGCTGCAGTCCGGCGACTGCCTCGTCGAAACCCCGATGGGCGAAATCGATATGATTATCCGCTCCCAGCTGGACCGAATCGCGGAAGAGCTGATTTAGACGATAGGCGAGCCGGGGTGCGTAAGCCCCCGGAAAACAGAATCCCGGAAATAGCTTGTTCGCCTATCGGCGAATGCGTAATTCCGCTCCCGCTGGTCGCTACATTACCGACTTTCATCTATTCCCTATTCCCTTCTCCCTATTCCCTCCCCCATGAACAACATCCAATCGTACATAAATCAGCTTAACGAAATCAACCCGATGGCGTTGACCGGAACCGTCGTTCAGACGATCGGTCAGACGGTTGTCGCGGAAGGGTTTCCAGTCCCCGTCGGCGCGGTTGCGGAAATCTGCCGACCGGGTATGAAGCCGATTTACGCTCAGACGATTGGGTTTCGCGACAACCAGACTCTCTTAAGCCCATACGATTCTCTGACCGGCGTCCGCAGCGGGAGCGCAATTCGTCTGTTTCGTTCTGAACCGAAGTTGAAAATCGGCGACGAACTGTTGGGCAGAATCGTCGACGCGTTTGGCGAACCGGTCGACGACGGCGCGCCGGCGCTGCTGCCGCAGCGCGTCTCGTTTGTCAACCCGGCTCCGCAGGCGCACAAACGCCCGCGCATCGACCAGATTTTTTCTACCGGCGTTCGCGCAATCGACGCCCTGCTGACTTGCGGACGCGGACAGCGCCTGGGCATCTTCGCCGGGTCAGGCGTTGGAAAAAGTACGCTCTTGGGCATGATGGCGCGGTACTCTAAAGCAGACGTGATTGTTCTCGGTCTGGTTGGAGAGCGCGGTCGGGAACTCAACGAATTTATCGACTCCAATCTCGGCGCGGAAGGCTTGGCGAAAAGCGTTATTGTCGTTTCGACGTCAGACGAACCGGCGATTAAACGCGAGTTGTCCTGTTACACCGCGACCGCGATTGCAGAGTATTTTCGAGATCAGGGCAAAGACGTTTTGTTGTTGATGGACTCTTTAACGCGATTCGCTCAGGCGAAGCGTGAAGTCGGCTTGGCGGCGGGCGAACCGGCTGCGGCGCGCGGGTATCCGCCCAGCGTTTTCGCGGCGATGGCTCCGCTTCTGGAACGCGCCGGTCGAACGGAGAAGGGGTCAATCACCGCGTTTTATACGGTTCTGGTTGAAGGCGACGACGAAAACGAGCCGGTCGCCGACGCCGTCCGCGGTCTTCTCGACGGGCATATTTGGCTGTCGAGAAAAATCGCGCAAGCTGGGCGATTCCCCGCAATCGACATTCTCAAAAGCGTCAGCCGACTGGCGAACGACCTGACCGATTCCAAACTGCGCCGCGCCGCCCGATCGTTCCGTCAGGCGTTAGCCGCCTACAAAGACTGCGAAGATCTGATTTCTATCGGCGCGTACAAACACGGCTCGAACCCTATGGTCGACGACGCCATTCGACTTCGTCCCGCCATGCTCGACTTCTTACAGCAAAACGTCGACGACCCCGACGACTTCCATTCCGCCAAAGAACGATTGGAACGTATCTTGGGAGAATAGCAGTGTTATATGCGGGTCAGTCCGCACACGGATTTTACGGATTAAACGGATTTTCGCCGATTGGTTAATGGAAGGCGGTAACGGAATGAGCGAAGCGAATGTAGTTACGCTTTGTTCGAAGGGTGAAATACCGTATTGCGTAAGCCGGAAACGCTCCTTGGTTGGCGCTTGTCTCGGGCGCCGAAGAATTATTAGCCGCAAAGAACGCAAAGAAATTTTTAAAACTTTGCGAACATCCTCCGCGCCTCCGCGTGAGATTTGGCCGGAGGCTTACGCACCCCGGCTCGCCTATCATTTTTCCATATTTTCTCCTTCCCGCCCTTTTGAAACTCTTGAAATTTATCTTTGCTTCGGTTACAATCACCTGTATAGAAGGTGTATGAAGTTCCAGAATCGATTTTGGTTTTCGCCTTGTTATCCTTCCTCAATTTACTTTAAGGAGCAGTACAATGTGTGAATCCTGTTGCAGTTCAGACCATAGCGACGGCGTGTCCCGCCGTGATTTTTTGAAAACCGGGGCGACAGCGGCTGTTGTGGCTTCAGCGACCATGTCCGGCATTCTGAGCGCTGAAGACCTCAAAGACGTCAGCGAAGAGTTCAAGCCGCTGCCCAAATCGCCGGCGAACGTTGTCGTCGCGTTTATGTACCCGCCGCGTGAGGTCGTCGACGCTGGCGAGTTTGAAGACAGTTGGGCTGTAAATAAATGGTCAACGTATCCGGGTCCGTATTACGAACCCGCCGAACGGGAAAAGCAGTTTCGCGCCAAAATCGAGGAAATCAACGCCAAACTGGGTATGAACGTCACGTTCTATCCAACGTTCTATAGAAAAGCGGCGGCTGCTGAGTTTGTCGAAAAAATGAAGCAGAGCCAGCCGGATGCAGCGTTTATCTTCTGTTTCTGGAACTCAATGCAGGACTGGGCGGCGGACATGTGTAATAAAATGGAACTGCCCGCCGTCGTCTACGTTCCCGTCGGCGCCAACCATCAGCTTCCCAGAGCGTCGCTTGCCAACAATCCCAACCTGCTCTTTATTCATTCCTTTGAGAACTGGACGGCAATTGAGGGCGCCATTCGAGCGGTCAACGCCCATAAAAAGCTGTCGCAAAGCCGAATGATTCGCGTTGGGGATTATCCCTGGGAAAAGATTACCGTCCCGTCCTGCTCCAACGTTAACCGTCTGAACGTAGAAATCGCAGCTGTCCCGGCGGCAATCTACAATGCGATGTTCGATTCCGTCGCCGATTCCCCGGAACTGATCGAGATGGCAAAGGCGCTCAAAGCGAAAGCCCTCAAAGTCATTGACGTTGAAGATCAGTACATCAACCACGGAATCCGTTCCTACCTGACCATTCAAGCGCTCAAAAAACGCTACAACGCCGACGCTGTTACAATCAAATGCCTCATGCTCAAAGAACGCAAGCCGTGCATTGGCTTTTCGATGCTTAATAGCGAGCTGTCCCCCTGCGCGTGCGAAGACCAGATGGATTCCCTTATCACGATCATGCTGGGAAATCATCTCCTTGACCGCGGCGGGTTCCTGCACAATCCGGACTTCGACATGGAACGAAACCAGTACTACGGTTCCCACTGCACGACGCCGCTGCAGATGTACCCCTCTTACGAGAACAAGCCGGAACTGCCGTTCTATATCCGCCCGTTTTCTCACATGCTGCCCAAGACAGCGGCGATTGACGGTCGTATGCCGGAAAACGCGCCCGGTCTGATTGCCAAGTTTACCGTTGACGGCATCATTTCCGCCTATACCGGGAAAATCGTCAGCTCTCCAGAGTTCACCCAGGCGGGCGGCTGTACGACCCGATTCAGAATGGACATGGACAAGCTGGAAAACGTCTGCGACATGTACCGCGGACCCCACCCGATTCTGTTCCTGACCGAACCGGAACGAGCGCGTTGGTTCAAGATGTTCGCCCAGTTGTACAAGTACGAATGGAAGGGTAACTGCTGATAATTCATAATTTAAATGCTGTGACATATTTCGGCGTTCGGGAAGAAAGCAAAAACGGAACTCCGAACGACGATATGGTTGTAAAAGAATAATCATTCATTCAATTACTAATAAGACCCATGAAAAGAGTAATTAAATCGACAGTACTGCTTGCAATCGCCGTCTTTGCGGCTGCGGCAATAACAGAATTTGGAAGAGCAGACGACGCCACCAGCGCGAAACAACCGATACCGGCGTTCATCTTCGGCCAGAACCTGGAACATACGCGGTCAGCCGTTCAGGGCGGGATTTCAGCTCAGCTGGTTAAGAACCGCAAGTTCGCCGGGAAACCTGCCCGAAATGGCGTTATGATGATGTGGGAAGCGTACGGCTCTCGCGCCTTCTATCAGAACCCGGGCTACAGCTGCACGCGTCACGCGGCGAGAAGCGCCATGAGGCGAGTAAACGAATTCGGCTGTCAAGTCGTTGGCTGTCTTGAATCGGACGGCGAGGCGGGCATCGCTCAGGGAAACGTTGGAATTCGCGGCGGAGTTCCGCATACGTTCAAAGCGGTTGTCAGTACGCTTCATCCGACAGACGCTGTGATGGTTCTTCGCGTTGCCAACGCTGACGGAACCGTTCTGGCGGAAAAAGAGTTCACTGTCAACACGACAAATTCCCGGGCGTGGACGCGCATTGCGTTTGACTTCACGCTCGAAAAGAATACCATGGCGAAAATCTCCGTCGGCGTGAAAGGAAAGAACTACTGCGCTATCGGGGCGGTGTCGATCTTGCCGGCGGACAATTTCCACGGATTGCGAGCTGACGTCGTCGAGAACCTTCACGACATCGGCGCTGCGATTATCCGATGGCCGGGCGGCAACTTCGCAGGCGAATATCGCTGGCGCGACGGGCTGATCGAAGATCCCGACGAACGCGCTCCGCTGCAATCGTACAGAGAAATCGAGACTCATCCGCATACCCTTGGCTACGATTCCAACGACGTCGGAATGCAAGACGTGCTTGCTCTGTGCGAAAAGATCGGCGCGGAGCCGTTCTTTACGATTAACGCCGCCTGGGAGTCCCCGCAGGATTCCGCAGACTGGGTCAAGGCGTGTAACGGACGCGTAAAGTTGTGGTCGCTGGGCAATGAAATGGGATACGGACACATGGAAGGTCCGAAAGGTCCGGCGGAATATACGAACATGGTTCGTCCTCACGCGGAGGCGATGCTCAAGGTCGATCCGGAACTGACGATTGTCGCGTCCGGACCGTATCCGAACAAAAACTGGATTGAGAACTCCGCAAAGCCGCTGGCGGACGTCGCGCCGGTTATTTCCTATCATCGTTACGATCACTGGCAGGGGTTATATGACTATTCCACCCCGGAAACGACCGCGGCTCTGTACAGCTTCATTTCCAAATGCGCGGACGACGCTATTAACGCTCTGAAGAACTGTCGCGCCCAGCTTCCAGACAACATCGACATTTCCTACGACGAATGGAACCTGTGGTACGAATGGTATCGAACCGAGAGCATTGTCGAAGGTCTGTACGCAGCAAAGATGCTCAATGGCTTGATGAGGAACTGGGAGGCGTGCGGATTAAAGTGCGTCTGTTACTTCCAGCCCGTAAACGAACAGGCGATTAACGTAACCCCGTTCGAAAGCCATCTGACGTCAATTGGCGAGGCGATGCGGCTTTGGAAAGGACACGTTGGCGGCGTTCCAGCTGACGTATCCGATTTACCCGCCGACGCGTTTGTAACAGACGCCCAGGACGGTTCGCGGTACATGACGTTCTATAACTTCTCGACGACGGAAAGCCGAACGTTCCGCATTCCAACCAGCGGAAGAAACAAAGTCGTCGCGGCGGAATCGCTCATTCCCAACGGGCTAGAGACGGGCTGCCGATACGAGAGAAAGCCCTGTGAGGTCACGTTCGACGGAGATTTCTGCGAAGTCGTCCTCGCCCCGGCGTCGCAAGCGGGCGTAAGAATAGCGAAATAATTAGTAATTATCGGGGAGTGCGGCGCCCCTAGGCGCCGCCTTGTCCAACGTCCCGCTAATAATCTGTGACGCAGTAGAAAACTATACCGGGTCGCGGTCGAAGTCCGCCGAAGAATTTTTAGCCGCAAAAAATGCATAGATTTTAAAACTTCGCGAACGTCCACCGCGCCTCCGCGTCTCCGCGTGAGACTTTTCCGGGCGTTCTATTACCGTCTTTTTTCGCGAGGCTACTGCCTATTGCCTACTGCCTACTGCCTACTGCCTACTGCCTAACTTCCTGTACTCTTCCGTCAGATGAACGAGCAGTTCCATAATCAGTTCGTCGGCGCGCGCCATAACGTGACGCGACGAGCGGCCGCCGTTGGATTCGATCATGGAGCCGACGCATTCCAGATGTATTGCCATCGCCTCCCGGGCGGAAATTCCGCCTTTTGCTAACAGAGACGCTATGCCGGAAAGCTGTTTTGTCATGCAGCCGGCGCCCATGACAACGTAAGAGCGAAGCAGTTCTTCGTACATTCGCAGAAAATTCTGTTTTGCCTGCGGCGGAACCTGAGTCTTGTCGACG
>JAFZAL010000021.1 GCA_017557195.1 Thermoguttaceae bacterium
CACGGAATAAACGCGATATGCTCCCCCTATCGCTTTAGCCGCATTTCCTTCCGCGCCCAAGATTGGGCGCGGAAGGAAATGCGTATTCGTCGATATTTAATTATCCACGTTCCCCCTCCGGTGGTTGAAACCGCCGGTTATAGAGATGTCGTCCCTCCGGGACTTTAGCGGACTAACGTCCGCTGTCGCTACCGCAACGTATTATCCTCAACGTTTTTCTTTTCTTCAGATAAATCTATTGAACGCCAGAAAATTAGTGTATACGCTCAAGATTTAGTCAAGATTTAGTCAAGATTTAGTCAAGATTTAGTCAAGACGACTGATGTAAGTCGTTGTAATTTAACCGGATACAAAATCCGGTTCTTTTTCAGTGCGCTTCTGCCCAGTTGTCGCCGACGTTGGCGTCGACTTTGAGCGGGACGCGCATCGGGAAAACGTTTTCCATCGTCGAAACGAGCAGGGTTTTGACGTCCTCGACTTCTTCCGGCGGGCATTCCAGCAGCAGTTCGTCGTGAATCTGGATGAGCAATTTGGACTTGTATCCCCCCGCATTGAGTTTGTCAAAGACGGAAATCATGGCGGCTTTGATAATGTCGGCGGCGGTGCCCTGAATGACGGTGTTAATCGCCATGCGTTCGGTCGCGTTGAGCTGTCCGGTATGGGCGTTGCGGACGCCTTCCAGATACCGGCGGCGTCCCCAGAGGGTTTCTACAAACCCGTTTTGCGACGCGGAATAGAGCGTCGAATCGAGAAAATCGTGAATGGCGGGGAATCGGGCGAAGTAGGCGTCGATAAACGCGGCGGCTTCCGGCTGCGGGATGCCCAGCGATTTCGCCAGCCCGAAACTGCTCTGTCCGTAAATAATGCCGAAGTTGACGGCTTTGGCGCTGGAGCGCTGTTCGGACGTTACTTCTTCCAGAGGGATGCCGAGAATTTCCGCCGCCACCTGAGCGTGGATGTCCAGCCCGTCCTGAAACGCCTGAATGAGCGCTTTGTCCTGGCAGACGTGCGCCAGAACGCGGAGTTCAATCTGCGAGTAGTCCGCGTCGAGCAGTTTCCAGCCCTCAAAACCGGGAACGAACGCGCGGCGAATCTCCCGTCCTTCTTTCCCGCGAATGGGAATGTTCTGCAGGTTGGGGTGCGTTGACGACAGACGCCCGGTGGCTGTTACAGTCTGATTAAACGAGCAGTGAATTCTCTGCGTTTTGGGATAGACGAGTTCCGGCAGCGCGTCTGTATACGTGCTTTTGAGCTTCGCCAGAGTGCGGTATTCCAGAATCTTTGCGGCGATCGGGTGCCGTTCGGAAAGCGTCTGGAGGACGTCGGCGTCGACGCTGGACCCGGTTTGCGTTCGTCTCTGTTTGGGAAGATGAAGTTTGTCGAAAAGAATCGTTTGCACCTGACGCGGGGAATCGATATTGAACTCTTCGCCGGCAAGCTGATAGATTTCCGACTGCAATCCAGACATCTTGTCCGTGTACGTTTTGGACAGAGCCGCAAGCGTTTCCAGATTCACCTTGACGCCGGTGTATTCCATGTCGGCAAGGACGCGTTCGAGCGGGAATTCCAGTTCCTGAGCGAGCTTGAGTTGATTGACGTTTTCCAGTTCCGGCAGCAGGTATCGATAGGCGATAATCGGCAAAACTGCCTGTTCGACAGCGTACGGCGCGACGGTTTCCACCGACAGCTCGTTGAGGGCAAGAATCCGTCGGGATTTCGCCTCGCGAACGACGAGCTTTTCGCTCAGGTCAATTGGGACGTACTCAAACCACCGCTGAGCCAGCGACGTCAGCGCGTGTGACAGCTCGCCCGGCGCGGCGAGGGCGTCGGCAATCATGACGTCAAACGTCGTTCCCTGCAGTTGGACGCCCTGATTTCTCAGCAGCGTCCGAATCCGTTTAATATCGTGTCCGACAAAGAGTTTGTCCGCGCTTTCCAGAATCGGCTGAAGTCGTTTGAGCGCCGCGTCCATATCCAAAACCGCGGCGTTCTGTTCTAACAGCTGAGTTTGCGCGGCGGTGAAGGGCAGATAATACCCGACGTTTTCGGTCGTCGCCAGCGCCAGCCCGATAAGCGTCTGTTCTCTGGCGGGGACGTCTGAATTGACGCCCGGCGCGTCGCCGAACGCCGCCAGAGCAATCATCGGGGCTTTGGAAAGCTGGTCTGCCAGGGCGTCCAGCGCGGCGGGAGAATCAATCAACTGCGTCTGAATCTGAACCTTCTGTTCCGACGGAACGAGTTGTGACAGGTCGTCGAAATCCGCCTGAGCGTCGTCGTATTCGTCCGCGTTGGGGTCGGGCGCGACGGACTCGTAATATTCCATGTCGCGATACGATTCGCAGACCTTCGCCGCCTTGCCGATAAGAGAGCGGAACCCCCATTTTTTCATCAGAGCGATAATTTCCGACTCCTTGGGGCCGCGGCACTGCGCCGCCGTCCATGGAATGTTAATCGGGACGTTGGTATGCAGCGTTACAAGCTCCTTGCTCAGCCGGGCGTTTTCGACGTTTTCTTCAACGTTCTTTCGAGTTCCCTTTGCCTTGATCTGGTCTGTATGCTTGAGCATTTCCTCCAGCGTCCCAAATTGCTGCAGCAGAGCGGTCGCCGTTTTCGGCCCGATTTTGGGAATGCCCGGCACGTTGTCGGACGCGTCGCCGACCATCGCCTGAAAGTCAATCGCCTGCTGAGGCGTAACGCCCCAGTCGGCCATCAAATCCGCTTCCGTATAGAACTTGTTTTTCCGAATGAGATAAATCTGAACCTTGTCGGAGAGCAGCTGGCGGCTGTCTTTGTCGGCTGTTACAAGGACGCACTGACCGCCCGCCAGTTCGACCGTTTGGGCGACCGTCGCGAGAATGTCGTCCGCCTCGTACCCTTCAAACTGCAAGCCAGGAATGGCGCAGGCGTCGAGCAGTTCGTGCGACTTGGCAATCTGCGACTGCAAGTCCACCGGCATTTCCTTGCGGTTTGCCTTGTACTGGTCGTACAGCTTGTGACGCACCGTCGGCGCCGGCAGGTCGAACGCCGCCAGAAGATAGTCCGGCCGATGCGTTTCCATCAACGCCAGCAAATCCCGCGTCATACCGTAGACGGCGTTAATCGCCTGACCGTCCGGCGTCGTCATTTCTGGAATCGCATGAAAGACCTGATACAGAATCGCGTGAGAATCCAAAACCCAGACGGTCTTGCCGGTCAGAGGGGGGATTGGCTCGGCGGGATAAGTTGAGTTGGCGAGCCGGGGTGCGTCAGCCCCCGGAAGGCGACGGTCTTCCGTCGCCTCTGAGTTGCGAGTTGCGAGTTGCGAGTTGCGAGAGGGGGTTGTTTCCGGTTCCGGCTCCGACGTTGGCTCAGGGTTTTGTTCCGGCTCCGGCGTAGGTTCTGGCGTAGGTTCCTCTTGAGTCAATTGCTCATTGCTCATTGCTAATTGCTCATTCTTCTTGTCGTCTCTCTTTGGAGTGTCGTCCGCGTCAAACAGGGATTGATATTCGTCCATGGCAGTATTGAAGGGGAGTTAAAAATGGCAATTAGCAAATGAGTTGCGAGTTTCGAGTTACGAGTTGCGAGAATACGCAAAGCGCCTCTCAAATATTTCTCGCTAATCGCAACTCGCAACTATTAGTTTCGCCCTAGTTCTTCGGACCTAAAACGTCCTTGCCGATGAACGGCTTGAGGACGTCCGGGACGCGAATGGATCCGTCCGCCTGCTGGTAGTTTTCCATGACGGCGAGGATGCCGCGGGACAGGGCGATGGCGGTTCCGTTGAGCGTATGGAGCAGGTGCGATCCTTTTTCTCCTTTGATCTTATAGCGGGCGTTGAGGCGCCGCGCCTGATAGTCGGTGCAGTTGGACGTGCTGGTAACTTCGCCCCAGTCGTTGCGTCCGGGCATCCAGGCTTCCAGGTCAAACTTGCGATAGGCGGGACCGCCGAGGTCGCCGGTGGAGGTGTCGACAATGCGGAACGGGATTTTCAGTTCGTTGAAAATGCGCTCTTCAATGCCGCGGAGCGTAAAGAGCATCTGTTCGGACTCTTCCGGCAGCGTAAAGGCGAACATTTCCACCTTGGTAAACTGATGAACGCGATACAGCCCGCGCGAGGCTTTTCCCGCCGCGCCCGCTTCCGTACGGAAACAGTGGCTGATGCCGCAGCATTTAATCGGCAGCTGGGTCGAATCGACCGTTTGATTTGCCATCATGCCGCCGAGGGTGATTTCCGCCGTGGCGATAAGCGACAAGTCGGTGTTGTCGATG
>JAFZAL010000196.1 GCA_017557195.1 Thermoguttaceae bacterium
ACGGAACACGACGTCGAATTCCACAAAGACCGCCGCTCGGTTATCGTTCTCGGTTCCGGGGCGTACCGAATCGGGTCGTCGGTGGAGTTTGACTGGTGCTGCGTCGGCGCGATTAAAACAATTCAGGCGGAAGGATACCGGGGCGTGATGATAAACTGCAATCCGGAAACCGTTTCGACCGACTACGACATGTGCGACCGTCTGTACTTCGACGAACTGTCTCTGGAAGCGGTTCTCGACATTGCGGAATTTGAAGCGCCCAAAGGCGTCGTCGTTTCGATGGGCGGGCAGATTCCCAACAACCTCGCCATGCGGTTGCACGCTCAAGCCGTCCCGATTTTGGGGACGACGCCGGAATCCATCGACAGCGCCGAAGACCGACATCTGTTCTCCGCTTTATGTGACAAGATGGGCGTTGACCAGCCCCGCTGGCGCGAGCTGACGTCGATGGACGAGATTTACGATTTCGCCGACGAGGTCGGGTTCCCGCTGATGGTTCGCCCCAGCTACGTCCTTTCCGGCGCCGCAATGAACGTCGTTTCCAACAAGTCGGAATTGAATCACTTCCTCACCCTGGCGGCGAACGTATCGCAAAAGCACCCGGTCGTCGTTTCGGAATTTATTGTCGACGCCAAAGAGATTGAATTCGACGCCGTCGCTCAAAACGGGGAGATTGTCGCCTACGCCATTTCCGAACACGTCGAGTTTGCCGGCGTCCATTCCGGCGATGCAACGATCGTTTTCCCGCCGCAAAAACTGTACGTCGAAACGATTCGACGAATCAAAAAGATCGCTCGAAAAGTCGCCCAGGCGCTGGATATTTCCGGCCCGTTCAATATGCAGCTTTTGGCGCGTGACAACGACATCAAAGTGATTGAATGCAACCTCCGCGCCAGCCGCTCTTTCCCGTTCGTTTCCAAGGTGCTGAAAATCGACCTGATCGAACTGGCGACGAAAGTCATCCTCGGCATTCCCGTCGAAAAGCCCAATCGAAGCGCGTTTGACCTCGACTACGTCGGAATTAAAGCGCCGCAGTTCAGCTTCTCCCGACTGGCGAAAGCCGACCCGGTTTTAGGCGTCGAGATGGCGTCAACCGGGGAAGTCGGCTGTTTGGGCGAAGATTTCTACGAAGCGATTTTGAAGTCCATGCTGGCAACCGGATACCGCATCCCGACCAAGAAAAAGATTCTGCTTTCTTCCGGACCGTCGAAGGCGAAAGCGGAACTGTTCCCGATTTGCCGTCAGCTGATTAAAAACGGATTTACGCTCTACGGCACGCGAGGCACGACGGCGTATTTGCTGGAACACGACGTCCCCGCCATCGCCGTTGGCTGGCCCGACGAGCTGAACAACCGCGCCGACTCCTCGCCCAATCCGGATTCGTCCATGCTCATCAACGCTTTGGACTTGATTCGCAACGGAGAAGTCGACCTGGTTGTCAACATTCCCAAAAACCTGTCGTCAACGGAACTGAGCGCCGACTACGACATCCGCCGCGCCGCGATTGACTACAACGTCCCGCTGCTGACAAACGTCCGGCTCTCCACCGCGTTTTTACAAGCTGTCTGCCGCCGACTCGACAACGCGCCGATTCAGATTAAATCCTGGAAGGAGTATTGAGGCAGTGGTAAAAGTGGTAAGTGGTAAGTTTTAAGTGGTAAGGACGCAAAGCGAGATTAAGTGGTAAGTTTTGAGTGGTAAGTGGTAAGGACGCAAAGCGTAACAATTAATAAATTCTACTAACCACTAACTACTTACCACTAACCACTTCCTATTCCCTACTCCCTACTCCCTACTCCCTATTCCCTACTCCCTATTCCCTACTCCCCATTCCCCATGCGTTTCACTCAAACCGACGATACGATTGTTGCGATTTCGTCGCCCTTGACGGGAGCGGCGCTGGGGATTGTACGTCTGTCGGGAGCGCAGACGATTGATATTCTTTCCAACTGCTTTGGTCTGTCGCTTGACAAGCCCGCCCGGGCGACTCGATTGGAATTGTCGCTGACGCTGGACGCTGATGCGTCTCCGCTCCCAGCAAGCGTCTATCTTTGGCAAGAGGGACATTCGTACACCGGGGAACTGAGCGCGGAAATCCATACGATTGGCTCTTTGCCGTTATTGAACAGGATTGTCGACCGGTTAATCGAATCCGGGGCGCGGGCGGCGCAAGGCGGCGAGTTTACCTTTCGCGCGTTCCTGTCCGGCTCGCTCGACTTGACGCAGGCGGAAGCGGTTTTAGGGTTAATCGAGGCGTCCGACGAAGCCTCGTTCAAAACCGCCGCCCGACAGTTGGCTGGCGGGTTTTCGTCCAAGCTGAAGTCCGTTAGAAACGAACTGCTCGACGTTCTGGTTTATCTGGAAGCCGGGTTCGATTACGCAGAAGAAGACCTGTCGTACTTGACGACCGAGCAGCTTCAAAGCGCGATTTCCTCCGCTCTGGACAAGGTTCAGGACGTCCGCCGCCGATTGCAGAAGGACGTCTCTGCGGTCGTCTCCAACCGGGTTGTTTTGATCGGTGAACCGAACGCTGGCAAAAGCAGTCTGCTCAACGCGCTGGCTGAACGTCAGGCGGCAATCGTGTCGCATACGCCTGGCTCGACCCGGGACTATGTAACAGCGCGAGTCGTCTGGGACGGCGTCCCGCTGGAATTAGTTGATACCGCCGGGCGGCGGCGAGGCGCCGCTCCCAGTTCGCGCTACCGCGCGGTTGACGATAATCGCTCCTGTCGGTCGCTTTCTGCCTTCTCGCAACTCGCAACTCGCAACTCGCAACTTCAATCGGAAACCGACTCTCCCGAACGAGAGACTGTTGATGCGGAGGAATTGTCTATTGCCGCTCAGGCGCAGGAACTGGCAAACGAGCAGAAAGACTCGGCGGATATTGTCGTTTTGTGCGTCCCGGTTGACCAGCAGCCGCAAACGGACGACGACGTCGATTTGATCGTCAGAACGAAGTCCGACAAAGCGTCTGCGGTATCCGAAAACACCGACGGAGAGCTGTTCTGTTCCGCCGTAACGGGCGATGGAATTGAAGAACTGCGTCAGGCGATTGTACATCTTGTCGCCGGGCGGTCGTCTGGACAGACGGAAATTCTGGCGTCGACGTCTCAGCGCTGCCGGGAACTGGCTCAGCGAGCGGAAGAGTTTCTTATAGCCGCGTTGGATCTATGCCGCGACGAATCCGGTTCCGTTCCGGAAGAATTGATAGCCGAGAACCTTCGCTTGACGCTCAACGCCTTGGGAGAAATCGTCGGGGAAGTCTGTACGGACGACATTCTGGAGGGCATCTTCGGCCGCTTCTGCGTGGGAAAATAACAGAAATCTGCGTTATCGATTACAGTTTGAAGTTGAAAACTTCCATAATCAGACGCCAGAGACGCTGTCCGCAAGTTTGGGGCGTAACGTAGATTTTCGCCTGCCCTGTTAAGCCGGGGCGCATAAGGCGTTCGGAATTGTCAACCAGAACGCGGGCTTCGTAACATTTTTCCTGCGGCTTTTCCAGGCCGGTCGCCTGATCGGTTTCCGTCGCGATTTCTCCCCCGGATTTGTTCGACAGTCGTTTGGGCGCGAATTCAATCGGGTCTCGGGAAATGGACTCGATTTTCCCCTCGATTTTCTTAAACGGCAGTTCGTTGAGGTTGATAACGACCTTCTGCCCCACTTCGACAAAGTCGCGTTCTGAAAGGGAAATCACCAGCAGCGCTTCGAGTTTGTCGAGGTCGCCAACGTAACAGAATTCCTTGACTTCCTTTGGGTTCATGTACGCGCCAATCGCAGTCGGTTCAAACAGCGACCCGCTCCAGTCCGGCAGGATTCCCATGACCTCAGCGCGTTTGGTTTTGTAGTCCGTCGGGACGACTTCTCCGTCAATGCCGGCTCGAAGAATCAGCCCGGTTTTATATCGGGACATGTCCTGATACTGTTTTTTAACGGCGTTGAGCGATTCCTGAACCGCAGGGATTTCCTTATAGGCAGCGGCGTTGGTGACAGATTGATCCCGCAAGTTGGAAAGACGCGTTTCCAGACTCGCCATCTTGAACTTCAGATTGTCAAGCTGCATATCTTTGTCGATATTTTCCAGCGTCGCGATAACGTCTCCCTTTTTGACTTTTTGTCCCGGTTTGACGTTAACCGATTTGAGCGTTCCGTCAATTGTAACAGAGATCACGTTCGGATTCGACAATCGCAGCTCCAACGGAACAAAAACGCGGTATGGCAGCGGAACGAAAAGCAAAAAGCACGCCAGCAAAACAAGCCCGATAATCGACGGTATAAAATGACTCTTTTTCACTTTGTCCAGCCTTCCAGGGATATAAAAAAACTTTCCCAACTTCCACAGGGGCATTCCAACCAATCCCCACAACGACATGATTATCATGAACTTGGCGATAATCTGAAGCCCGTAGTAGTCCAGCAATCGCCACAAGAAGAACATAATCGAACACATAACCACCCATCGATAGATAACCGACGCGATGGTAAAGATTGTAAAAAACAACTGGTTTTTCTGTGGCAGGAACGGGTCGTCCGGGTATTCCAGACCGAGAAACCATTCGCCCATTTTACGGCTTGTAATTGACGTCGCCTTCTGACGCATGTTCGGGATTTCCATGATGTCAGACAGAACGTAGTAGCCGTCGTACCGCAGCAGCGGGTTGGCGTTGAACAAAATCGTACTGACCGACGAAATGAACATGATGTTGAGGCAAATATTGTTCAACAATCCTGGATTGGTAAACCACCAGATAAACGTCGCGATGGCGGCGAGAAGGACTTCTACGTAAATGCCGGCAAAGCCGATAGCCGCTCGTTTCCATTTGTTGGGCAGCATCCACGAGTCGGAGACGTTGCAGAACAGGCACGGGGTTAATACCAGAATCATCACGCCCAATTCGTGACATTCCCCGCCGAAATGTTTGCACGTCAAACCGTGCCCGAATTCATGAAGGATCTTTGTACAGCCTAAAACCGCCGCCAAAAGCAAGCCGTTGGTCGGCGTAAAGAACTGATAAAAGCCCGGCAGACGGGAACGGAACACGTCAAACTGAACCATAATCAGCGACAGAGCCGAAAGCATCAACAGAACGCAAAACGTTACCGTTATCGGGTGAAAGAGCCACGAAACTTTCGGATACAGCCAGTTGAAAAATCGTTCCGGGTCGACACCCTTGAATTTGATAGCCAGAATATTGGTCGACGCCTGAAGCAGCTCTCTTCTCCGGCGTTCTTTGCTCCGTTTGAACAGCTGACGCCCCTGACCGTTGACGCTGGTAAGAATCAATCCGCTTTGATGAAGCTGCCCTAAAAACGATTGCAATTCTTCCAGCTTGATTTTTTGAGGCGGGAACTCCGCTTCAAACTGCTGTTTAATGTCGTCCAGACTAACCGTCCCGTCGAGCATGTTGAGGATGGCGTATTCCTCTTCCTGAAATCGGTAATATTTCAGCCCAACCGGGTCTTTGACAATCCAATAGTTCTTCCCCAGGTAACGCTGACGGCGCGCCGAAAGGTCCGGACGCTTTTTGAGCGTCAGGATTCGCGAACTGGCCGATACGAGACTGTCTGTTAGGGATACCATGTTTCTGGGGAGCGGACATTGTCCGCGATAAATAATAATGTAAGTTGTTTTAGGCGGGTAATACCCGCCCCCCGTAAACAATACTCGTTACTCAATTGTAACAATAGCGTTCATACCAGGCTGAAGCGCCCAGAAGCCGTCTTTTTCAACGACGTTGTCAACGTCGATCCAGACTTCGTACGCGCCGCCGGACTGTACAACCGGGTTGGCAAAAACGACTCTTCCATTGAAGGTCATGCCCGGTTTCTGGACGACGGTAATTTTGGCGTTATGCTTCAGAACGCGCTGTAAAGGAATGCGGTTGATGTCAAAAGTTGTCTTGACGCGAAGTTTTTCAAAATAAACGACTTTGACAATCGGGTCGCCGGGTTTGACCCATTCGCCCTCGTTGCGGTACTTTTCAACAATAATACCGCTAATGGGCGATTTGACCACTCGGCGAGTAACGCCCAGCTTTGCCGCGTCGAGTTCCGCTTTGGAGACGTCCACCTGATACTTGGAGATTTCGAACTGGTTTGTCGACTGCTCAATTTGGAGCGTCGCCTGAACTACCGACAGTTCCAGCTTTCGGATTTCCGTTGCAGGAACGGCGCCGGGAACGCGGGCGATTGTCTCTTTTGCAGATTTCAGTTCGGCTTCCGCTACGTTTTTGGCCGCTTTGGCGTATCGAATATTGACGTCGTTGCTGGCTTCGCGTTCCGCTGCGTTGAGCTTGGCTTGCTGAACCTGAACGGACATCTTCGCCTGTTCGTCGTCGATTTGCGCCAACGGATCGTCTTTTTTGACTTCAAATCCTTCGCGAATAAAGAACTTTGTCAAAACGCCCTGTTCCTGAGCGGGAACTTCCGCCTGGTCGATGGGCATGATATGTCCTTTTCCCTGATTGGGCTCCAGTTGAGCGTCGTACAGGTCGCTGTCATCAACGTTGTCATACGGAGTCGGATTCTGCAGGGCGCGGTCGTTATTGGCGTCTGGCAAATCGTACGAAGAGTTGTAATCCGTCGCTTCATAGGGGTTTGACGTTGTGGCGTCCAGAGTGGACGGATTGACCAACAACGGGTCGCTGACATCCGCAGTTACTTCGCTGGGCGGCGGAGGAAGCTGCGGCGGAGGGATGATTCGTCTTTTTTTATAATATAACTTTTGAGGTTGAGTTTCTGGAGCTGCGTTTTCCTGAACAGTCTCGATTTCAGGCGTTGGTTCCAAAACAGAAACGTCGTCAGGAGACGCCAAATCAGGCGCGTCTGCAACAGGAGTCGTGACAGAATCGTCCAGCGTTGGCGTTTCTGGAACCTCGTCTGGAACAGCCGGTTCAGCGGGGGCGGCGACGCTGTCTGGAAACGCTTCGTCAATTTCCGGCGGAGCGGGAATGTCTTCCGGCGGAGCTGGAATGTCTGCTGAAACCTGTCCAAACAAAACCAGGATAAAAGTTATCGTATTGAGCATTGTCTTTTAAAAGTTGGAAATTAATAACTGATTAAAACCATCTAAACCAAATCTTGGAATAGAAGAACGCAATCGCGTCGTGCAGCCAGACGTAGCCAATCGGACGGCGTCCGCAGTAAACGTTGGCGGTAACGGTTGCGCCTATATTCGGATTCTCAATGTCTTCTTTGTTAATTTTGACTTTCATATTGATTGTCGCGCCTTCCTGTCCTCTGACTTCCGCCGTCAGATGAACTTCGTCAAGCGTTCCCTGAAGTTGGACGCTGGGGTTGGACGCGAGAATATATTTTACCGGCAAACCCTTGGCGTCAGGCGAATCTTTTGCCAAAAGCTGCTGCGCCTTGACAATTTGCCCAATTCTTCTTTCCGGCATGTCAAGCGACAGCTGCCATTCGCCATCGGGCTGAGCAATCGACATGAGAATCTGTCCGCGCTGAACCGGTCTGCCGACAAGGTTACGCTGAACGTCCCACGTTGTAATGACGCCGTCACAAACCGCGCAGACGTCCAAATCGCGCAGCATTTCCAATTGATGCCGCAGCTGCGTCTGCTGGCTGAGCAGTTCTTTTTTCAGTTCCAGGATTTCGCCCTGAATGCGGTTTTTATCGGAAACAGTCAGAGCGCGCTCTTCCTGTAACGTTCTTTGTTTGGACTGAATGTTCTGTAAAATCGCCTCGATTTTTCCGCGGGTTTCGACCTGAGAAATCTGAAGATTGATGTTTCTCATTTTCGCCAGACGCGTGCCGGGAACAACGGTAACTTTGCCTGAGGCGTCTTTCTGCTGAGTCGGTCCGACGACTTTCTCTCCATGCTGAACGTAAACCTGGTCAATTTCGCCGTCAATCTCCGCATAGACTTCCCGACGATCAACCGGTTCGAGCGTTCCTGTCGCCTCGATATCGAAGTCGGCGGGAATAACGCAGACGGCAATAATCGCCGCTAAAATGGCAAGGAGAACCAGAATCGTCTTCGGCAGCGTTCGCGCCTTGACAACCCACGACATGTTCCCGATAAATCGCCATAACGGCATGAGAAACAGACGCTCATGCTCCAGCGAGTTGCCCATCGCCTCAACGGCGTGTTTGACGACAACGTCCGTTCTTTGGCGCATTTGCTCCGTCGGGCGGCTGTTTTCAATCAGCTCGACAACCAGCGCGCCAATCGGAGCCGGCGGCTTTTCCCGGAGTTTGGGATCGTCCGGGATTTCGTCTTCCGGAATGGACTTCATCAACGGTAAAACCGCCACCATCTTTGAATGGGATTCGTCGATGTATTCCTGAAGTGCGTCTTCCACCTGCGGCGCGAAATTGGTCGTGTCGCCCATGTACCACATCGGTTCTTCAACCGCGGTCACAGCCGACGTCAGCTTGTTGAGAAGACGAACCGTGTTGCTGCGGTTGTCGAGAACGTCCTGACCGCTGATTGCCACGATTTTAGAGCGTTTTCCGTACTGAATCGCCACGCCCAGGCGGTCGCATTCAATCAGACGCCGCCCTTCGTTGGCGATTGTGTACGCCGTCTGTTTGGGATCCAGACTGGTGTGAATCAGTCTGGTAAATTCTTCAAGCTGATTCCATAACAACTGACGATCCGAAAACGAACGCAGCTGCTTGTTTTTGACGTACTCGACAGCAATCTCGCACATCTGCGTTACAAAGCGCAGATAACCCTTTTGCGTATGAGCCGGCGTGTCCGGACGCTGAAAGATTTCTACAACGCCGACCGTTTCCAAATCCGTTGCCAGCGGTCCCAAAACGAGCAGAAACGGCGTCGGGTTGCCCGCTTCGCCCTCGGCAATGTCAACGGTTGACGAGTTCGGCATAACCAATTCGCCCTCTTTGGATTCCAAAACCCTCTGGAGAAGTTTGGTATGCTGCTTGAGCGCTTTTTCGTCTTCGCGAAGATTCGTTTCCTGAAGATTGACCTGGCTTTGCAGCGTCAATCGCGAGCCCTCCGCCAGAGTCCAAATCGCCCCACCGTTCGCCGCCAGCGCCGTAATTACGCGAGTCAGAAATCCGCTGTAGAATTCCGCCGGAGCGACGTCCGACCGAGACAGCTGCGTAATCTCTGTTACCAGTTCGCGAATCTGCTTTTTCGTTTGCTCAATCAACTGCGGATCGAGCGAAGATTCCATACTCATATTGGGTTCCCGTTCCGATTATTGAATATCAGGAAATTAATATATTATATTTACTTTGTCGGTTTGAAATATAAAACCGTTCCCGACAAAGCGCCTAAAGGCAATATTTTCTACAAAATTCTCAATCTGACATATTAATTTTGCCAGAAAAATGGAATTATATTATATAGTATTCTATAAATATCATACAGGAAAAGCGCTTTTAGTTCAATAGCAATTTTCCCCGCCCCCCCGTATTATTATCGCAAAGTTTGAGTATAATAAAGGGGAATGGGAAATAGGGAATAGGGAATAGTAATTCGCCTGCGGCGAAGTTAAAAACTACTCCCTATTCCCTACTCCCTATTCCCTACTGCCTACTGTCTCTTGCCTACTGCCTTAACTGCCTTGTTCATCCTCCTTTGCCTCCTGCCGTCGTTTATTTTGAGCTGGGCGCTGTGCTACGCCGTCCGGTATGCAGCGCGGCATTTCGGTTTGATTGACGCGCCGGACGAATCGGCGTTGTCCGAGCAGAACCACAAGACGCATAAAACCCCCACGCCGTTGGGCGGCGGGCTGGCGATTTATTTTGCCGTTCTCGTTACGGTACTGACAGCTTTGGCGGCGGCTTATTACGTTGATTCGATTAAAAATCTGTTTCCGCCGACAATAGCTGAGCTTTTATCCGTTCACGCGGCGGGTATCGTCGCCTCAGCGGGAAAGCCTCTGTTTTTACTTGCGATGTGCGGCATTCTGGTCGGGCTGGGGCTGTGGGACGACGCGAAAAACCTCAACTGGCGATTTCGTCTGCTGGTTGAGTTCTCCGTTGCTATTGCGACCGTTGCTGCCGGGTGGAGAATCACGCTTTTCCTGGGCGACTCTCCCGCCATGCTGGCTCTGTCGTGGGTAATTAGCGTTTTCTGGATTGTTGGGCTGATTAACAGCTTCAATATGCTCGACAACATGGACGGTCTTTCCGGCGGAGTCGCCGCTATTTGCGCCGCGTTTCTGGCGGGATTCGTTCTCACGCAACCGGAACCCGGCGGAGACGTCCAATGGTTTGTCGGCGGCTTTTTCCTCGTTCTGACCGGCGCCGCATGCGGATTTCTGATTCATAACCGTCCGCCTGCCAAGCTGTTCATGGGCGACTGCGGTTCCTATACGCTGGGCTACTTACTGGCAACAGGGGCGATTTCCGCTGTCTACGTCGGTCAGGACGCGCCCTGTCAAGCCGTCCTGGCGCCGTTGTTCGTCTTTGCAATCCCGCTGTACGACATGGTTTCCGTTATTCTGCGAAGAATCGCTCAAGGGAAAAGCCCGTTCGTCGGCGATGCCAACCATCTGTCCCATCGACTCGTTCGCATGGGACTAAGCCGTCCTGCCGCCGTGATGGCAATTCATCTGCTTACCGCTGTCTGCGCTTCGATTGCGTTAATTCTTCCTGGAACGGACGTTACGTCAGCGTTAGTGTGCGCCGGAATTGTCGTCTCGATTATTGTCGTTTTGACGCTGCTGGACAGAAAATAGAACAAAGTTGCGAGTTGCGAGTGGCGAGTTGCGAGAATGAAAGTGGCGTCTAGCAACGAAATGTACACGTTTACCAGATGAGCGTTTTTTCGTCAAGAAATAAAAAAGGGTGGAAGAGGAGATTCGAACTCCCGACATTCGGAACCACAATCCGACGCTCTATCCAGCTGAGCTACTTCCACCATATTGTTCGCAGGGCGAATCAATAATTGTATGCATTATAAGGAAATCCCGCCTTTCGTCAAGGGGGGTGCGAAGATTATTGTTTACGGAGGGCGGGTAATACCCGCCTTAGTTGCGGACAATGTCCGCTCCCCAGGAAGTCTTCCCCAGAAACCTTGTGAATTGCGCTAACTTCCCAGGAATAACCTTCCAATCTGATAAACCAGAACGGCAACGGTAAACGCAACCGTTGTGTTGAACAGGAACGAGAAAACAGGCCATTTGATTGTTCCGGTTTCTCGCCACATAACCGCCAGCGTCGCGGCGCAGGGCGAATACAGCATGACAAACAGCAGAAACGCCAGCGTCTTTGCTGTCGACCAGTTCGTGTCGTTTTTCAGACATCGAATCAATGCGGATTGCTCCTTGTCCGATTTGGAATTCCCAACGGCGTTTGTTTGGGAATCGTCGATATTATCGTCCATCTCCATTTGATGAGCGGTTGCTAAAGAACTGATAATAATCTCTTTTGCCGCGACGCCGCCTATCAGGGCGACGTTGTCTTTTGCGTCGAATCCTGCCAACTGTGAAACAGGCGTCAGCGCGCCGCCGATCTGCCCGGCGTAGGACGCTTCCAGGTCGGAGAGGTTTTGCTCTTGAGCCGTTTGTTTATCGACGGCTGGATAATACATTGCCGCCCAAAGAATGACGTTTGCCGCCAGAATAATTGTGCCCGCTTTGGCGAGGAAATCCCAAGACTGCGCCAGCGCTTTTTTCATTACGCCGCGAAACGTTGGAATCTGATACGGAGGCAGTTCAAGCAACAACGGCAATTCCTCTCCGCGGAGAACAAACCGACTGAGAATCCACGCTGCCAGCAGGGCAAAAATCCATGTGCTGAATATCAGCAGACCGAAGACCAGCCCTTGATACGCAGAGAAAAACGCGCCGGTCAGCAGAACGAAAACCGGGACTTTGCCCCCGCAGCTCATAAACGGCGCGACGAGCATTGTAATAAGCCGCTGTCGGAAATTGTCCATCGTTCTGGTAGCGTAAATAG
Organism: Thermoguttaceae bacterium; assembly: GCA_017557195.1. Classification (GTDB taxonomy): domain Bacteria; phylum Planctomycetota; class Planctomycetia; order Pirellulales; family Thermoguttaceae; genus RUG11551. Next base: position 11,896 of record JAFZAL010000196.1, read on the forward strand.
CCGGAACGGCGCAGCCGCCGATAATTCCACCGGATAAAACCAGCGGAAGCATGCTCTGTCCGCACATGCCGAATCGACGAAGAATCTTGTCCATGACAAGGCTGACGCGAGAAATATATCCGCTCAGTTCCAGAATCGCCAGGAACGTGAACATCGTAAAAATGACGGGCAAAAACACCAGCACTGCGCCGACGCCCGCCAGGATTCCGTCTAAACAGAGAGAACCGAGGGGCGTGTTTTTGAACGCTTCGAGGCTTTCGTCGCCCGCGCCGGGATGAAACAAATTCGCCAAGGCGTGAGGGAGATAATCCTGGGTAAAATATTCCATCGCGCCGACTGGAGTTGTCCATTCCTTTCCGAACGGAATCCAGTTCCAGCCGTCGGCAAGATGAAACGTCAGTTCAAATGTAACAAGCAGGATCAACGCTGCGACAGCCAGCCCGCCCCACGGATGACAGGCGATGCGGTCGATTTTATCCGACTTCGCCGATCCCGGCTTTTTCAAATGCGTAACGCAAAGGCGGTCTATTTCCGCCGCTTTCTGCCAGCGAGAGCAGACCATCGACTGCAGCGGCGACTGACCGTGTTCTTTTTCGTAAATGTTAATTAAATGCTCGTAGAAATTGAGTATTTCTTCCCAGCGGTCGTCGTGGGTGTGGTGCTGAATGATTCGGCGCGCATAGCGGTCTTTTTCCATCAGTTTGATCGCCAGCCACCGCGGATAGAAGTCTTCCATCAGGTGCGGTCGCTGACTCAGTTCCGCCGCCAGCTCGCCAATCCAGAATTCCAGATGGGGGTCGTAGTCCATTTTCCAGCCGGTGGACTCGTGATTGCATTTGGTTGCGATGTCGCGGATTGCGGCTTTGACGTCTTCAATCCCCTGATGAGTGGAGTTGACGGTTTGAATAACCGGAACGCCCAAAATCTTTGAGAGCTTGTCCACGTCGATAACAATTCCGCGCCGCTGGGCGACGTCTACCATGTTGAGGCAGACGATTGTCGGGTGCTGCATTTCCAGAATCTGGAGCAGAAGCGACATGTGCCGCCGGAGATTGGAGGCGTCTACGACAACGACAATCGCCTCCGGACGCTCCAAAAGAATAAAGTCTCGGGCGACGCGTTCTTCCGGCGACGTCGAGTTGAGACTGTACATTCCCGGCAGGTCAACGACTTCGATTCGCCGTTCCCCGTCGTGATAATGCGCGGACTTCTTCTCGACGGTTATGCCCGCGTGGTTGCCGATTTCCTGATGAACGCCTGTTAACGCCTCAAACAAGGACGACTTCCCGGAATTGGGCTGTCCCGCCAAGGCGATCAACAGGTCTGAATGAATGTGCATATATTAAAAGTTGCGAGTTGCGAGGATAGCTACTAGCCTCTAGCTACTAGCTTCTAGCTTTGTATTTTTGGTTTCCAGCTTTAAATGTTAAAGCTAAGAACTACTGGAAACAAAGCTAATGACTAGGAGCTAATAGCTAGCAACTAACCGCTAATTACTTTTTTGACGTAAATTTTTTCCGCCAGTTCACGGCCGAGGGCTATGCGGGTTTCATCGACTGCGACAATATATGGATTCCATCGATTACCCTGAATAAGCGTACAGCGGGCGCCCATGTTTAATCCCATCCCGGCCAGGCGTTCCAGAATTTTATCCGGCAGCGCCGCCCCAACAACGTCTGCCGCGTCTGAGGGACTCAGTTGAGATATTGTGGTATAATCTTGTATAGTAATAGGGGTCATGTTATAATGCTGATGGCAATTGTGGTTCGGCAAGCGGTTTTGAGTTAGAAGCGAGGAGTTGGGAGTTATGCAAAGCGCTTAACAAAGCTGCTGCCTCTTGTCTCATCACAGGGGGTTCTTTTTCTTTGGGGTTCTGAAATCAAGTTCAGCAGGCGTTTCAATGGTTTGAGCGTCAAACCTGGTGTTGAAATTCTTGCCTTTTTCAGCTCTTTCAACCGGCGTGATGCGACGAAGCATGGTGGAGAACTGCTTGAAATCCCAGATTCGAATGATTTTGTCTGAGCAGGCAACGGCAACGCTTTCGCCGTCAGGAGTAAACGCAATGCAGTGTCCATAATACAACCTTGCCTGATAAATGGCTTCAACCTGGGGCGATAGATATCCGATTAACTGCAAAGAATCGGATTCCCCGTTCCAGATGGCAATTTCTTCCCCGCAAGTAACAAGGTATTTGCCGTCAAAAGAATATTTGATGTCTCGAATGTTTTTATCCAGACGGTCTTGCGGGCTGGAAAAGTCCATAGCCTGGATGCGTTCCTGACCGGAAAGCTCTCCCTGAAATTCCCAGAGTGAAACGCGTCCGTAATTGTCTCCAGCGGCAACTCGTCTGTTGTCGAACCGAAGCGTGGCTTTTAAATAAGCGCTGGGCGGGGTGTTGTGCCCGCTGGAATACTGAGCGCCGTCGGAAGAAAGGGAACTGCGTTTGGTGGTCATGTCAAGAGCAAGTGAAATGTTTCCGTTGCGTTCTAAAACGTAAATGCCAGAGTTTGCTCCAGACGCCCCAACGATGAGATGTTTTCCCAACTTGGTGTACGCCAAACTGAAAACGCAGTCTACATCAGTGGTAAAATCGTATTTGGGTTGAAGAGTAACGTCGGAATTGTTTTGCGTTACCTCTTGATGAAGATTCATGTCCCAGAGAATAACGCAGCCTTTACGATGCACCGAATTCTTTTCGCCGACCGAGTTTTGGTGCGGTTGAACCGAGCCGCCAGCCGCCAGAACGGTTCCATCAGGAGAAAACGCCAAACTGTTAATGCTGAGAACTTTTTCCAGGCCTTTGCTTGTACGGGTTTCTGGAGAGAATTTGTCGATAACTGTCCAGGTGTTGGCGTCCCAGATGACAAAATTGCCGGTAATGTCAGCCGACGCCGCGCGAAGTCCGTCGGTAGAAAAGGTTACAGCGCTGATCGGGCTGTGATGCTCGTCCAACATCCGTTCCGGCTTGCCCAACTGATAATTCCAGACAAACAAGTAGTAAATATTTTTTCTTAGGTATTGTTTTTCGGCTTGAAGGGGATTGGAGTCGTCAGATGAACCGTCGTAGTGGATGTCGCCTTCGCCGGAAATCATGTATTTTCCGTCTGGAGAAAAACAAACTGCGTTTACCAGCTTTTTATGACCGATAAGTCGACGGGAAGATTTGTCTTCCGTATTGGTCTTTTCATTTTGAAGAGCCGCCGCTGACGGTTCTTCCACTTGATCAATAAGCTGTTTTTTATGGCTGACGAGAGGTTCTGGCGTATTCTGCTGAAGGATTTCTTTATGAATTCCCTGAAAAACGTAGATAAACACCCCAAGGGTGATAAGTCCCAAAATGGTAAATATAATGTAATTAAGAATTTTTCGAACCGGTTTTGATTCAACCAGAACTTCGGTATGAGGGGCTGCAATAAACTCGGTATAGTCAGCTTCTACGTATTCATTTTCGGAATTGGCGTTATCTTTGTTTTCCATATTCTTTAACAGCAGGGACTAATATTTGAATGTCAGTGGAACAGACAATCTCAAAATTGAATTTAATGAGCGTGTTTAAAGTTCCGGTTGATTTTATGTACGTTTTATATTATAAATGGTTGCTTTCGAAACTGGAAATATTGTGGTCAAGAGTTAGGTTAAGGTAACTTTTTTTAACGATATTTACAAGTTTTAACGAATCGGCAATCTGGAAAAGTTTGGCTCTGGCAGCGTCCAGGTCGGATTCTGTTTGAGCGATTAACTCGACTTCCGCAAAATAACCGTTTATGGCAGGAAGACGATCCAGGGATAATTCCGCCTCGGCGTCGTCCCAAACGAATCGAATTTTGCGTCGAATTTTGTGTACTGAACCAACGGGAGTAAATCCCAGCGCCTGAAGAAACAAATCCCATTTGCGCTTCAGTTCGGAACAGTCCTGTTCGGAATCGGCGACGAGGGGGAGTTCCAGTTCTTTTCGCGTTTTGGTTAGGGCGTCCAGTTTGGGACCTTTATACGTAATGCGAAGCTGACTTTTCCCATCAACGAGCCGATAACGAATCCGTAACGCTTCATCCGTCTGAACGAAATCGCGAGACGGGTGGTTGTAGTATACGTCTGTTTCTTCAACAATGCCTAATTCTGTTCCACAGCGCTGTTCTTGCAGCACGACAACGCTGGAACGTGAAAAATCCAGAAATTCTTTTTCGGATTCAAACTGGAATTTTTGTTCAACTTCAAAAGGCATTTTGATAAATTCGTAATTCTAAATTCGCAATTCGTAAATATTACGGCGCTTGCGATAATTCCTCATTTCGAATTCCGCATTAAAAATTCGCTTATCGAAACACTTTTCTATTTTAATAAAAGTTGACGTATTTACAAGAGATGTCAAAGGAGTTTTTTGCCATTTTTTTACTATTTCTTTTGAGAAAGCGTTCAAATTTACGAATAAGATATTAGCAAATCTATATCAATTACCCATTTTATTCATTGCCTGGCTAACAGATAAATCAATATTAAATAGGGAATAGGGAGTGGGGAATAGGGAGTGGTAAGTGGTTAGTAGTATGTGGTAAGTTGGATTAGCGCTTGCGTCCTTACCACTAACCACTAATAACTTATTACTACTGCCCACTGCCTACTGTCTACTCCCTACTGCCTACTGCCTACTCCCTACTCCCTACTCCCTACTCCCTACTGCCTACTCCCTACTCCCTACTCAAGCGCTTTTGACTTCTTTTCCCCCCCTCCTTTTCAGTTAAATAAAATCTGGTAGAATACGTAACGAAGTTGGTGATAGATAAGAAGGTTTTGCTCTTTGGCAAACCTTCTTTCTTTTATTTCATTTACCAGTCCCCGTGGCCTAATGGATATGGCGTCGCCCTCCGGAGGCGAAGATTATGGGTTCGACTCCCGTCGGGGATATTTCTATTTACTGTTTCTAAAATGTATCTGCCAGCGGGCGCCGATTAGGGAGTGGTTAGTGGTTAGTATGATGAACGCTTTGCGTCCTTACCACTAACCACTAATAACTTATTACTATTCCCTACTCCCTATTCCCTACTCCCTATTCCCTACTCCCTACTATGCATAGACAACCGTTTTATCGATTTCAGCGCGATTGTGCATTGCAGTCGGGGCGGCGTCTGCGGCGGGGTATCCCATCGGCAGGAGCGCAACCGGGACGACGCTGTTCGGCAGGGCGAATTCCGCTTTGACCTTTGCCGGGTCGAAGTACGCAACCCACGTTGTACCGAGTCCCTGTTCCGCCGCCTCGAGCATGTAGTGCGTGCAGACGATTGTCGCGTCGATCTCGCCGATGTTCTTGCCGTCAAACGGGCGCGTCCAGCTGGAAGCTGTATCTGTGCAAACCAGAAGCACGACCGGGGCGTTGAAATGACACGTCGTGCAGCGGCGAATTTTTGCCAGACCTTCTTCGGACTGAATAACCCAGACGCGCTGCGGCTGTTTGTTACAGCCGGTCGGGGCGAGGTTGCCAGCTTCCAGAACGGCGTTGAGAGCGGATTTTTCTACGGGCTTGTTCTGAAACGAACGAACGGAATAGCGATTCTTCGCTAAAGTCAAAAAGTCTTGCATGAATGAAACTCCTTTAAGTGGTAAGTTATAAGTGGTAAGTGGTAAGGACGCAAAGCGTTCATCATACTAACCACTTACCACTAACCACTTCCTACACCCCATTCCCTTTGAGGTAATAGTATGTGGTTTGCGGCTGTACGATTATGGTTTAACCCCGGCTATTCCGCAGGCGCGTCCGAGCAGATTTGCCAGCGCGGCGTAATCGAGGTTGTAGTATTTTATGAGCGTTTGTTCAACGTCCGCGCCGTCTTTGACGTCGTCAATGAGATGAACGAACGCGCCGGGATTTCGTTTCAGCAGCAGGTTGACGGTCATGGCGGCGGCGCCGTACTGCCAGGGGTCTAAATGGTCAGACGCGTGAAACATCCCGCCCAGCGAACGCGTTTTCTGCATGGCGGCAACCGCCTGTTTCTGCTTTGTGGGACAGGTTGTCGCCTGTGGAACGAGGGTTCGGGCGGTCCAGTCGGAAACGCCTTCGTTGAGCCACAGCGGCAGCGGGTAAGCGATACGATGCATGAACGAAAATCCATGCGTCGTTTCGTGAACCAGACTGCTGTACAGATTGAACTTGTCGCCTGCGAACCGGCAAGTAATTGTAACGTTCCCGTCCATCATTTGATGACACAGCCCCCGCGTTCCCGTCGACGGTTTTTGATTGAAAAAACGCATTTCGAACTGGTTGTAGTCCGATTCGTTCATAAAAACAACGACGACGCATTTCGCCTGCCAGACGTTCTTTCGGACGGGTTTGACTTTTGAAGCGTTTCTTTTCTCCGCGTTTGACGCGCCCGCTTGTTCCTGCGACGGATCAACGAAAGGGATATTGAATTTCTCGCATAAGACGCCGTACATTCTGTCCAAAAGAGACTGAATTTCCTGATACATCTGCGGCGGCGCGTCTGACGCAAAAAGAAAATACCGCGTTTCGCAACAGCGCAATTTCGGGAACGCCGCCTGATAACGCTTAACGGTCGCTTTTTGTTCATAAAGACGCTGACTCCATTCCTTTGACGTCATGGGCGTCCAAGGGAGACGCCCCGTAATCTCTCTGACTTTTAACGCAGCGGCCAGCCGCTGTTCATACGGAATAGACAAGTCCTCAATCTGCTGGCGCATTTCGGTTAGGTCGACGGCGTTTTGATGCTTCGCAAAGTCGTCGAACTGGGCAAAAACGGGACAGACTATCGACGTCAACAGCAGCCCGGCGGCAAAAACGGCGATTTCGATTCGGATTGTAAATCGTTTCATACCCAAAATATACCAGAAACAGAACCGGATTGCAACCGGGGACGAAAAAAACGGCTTGAGGAACGAAGGAGTTTTCCCCAAGCCGTTGAAACGAATTCCGTTTCGTTAATTAGTCTTCGTCGTCCGGTTCCGGGTGCTTAATCAGTTCCCAGTATTTGTCCGGGTCGAAGTTGGGGCTGTTGTCCAGGTCGTGGCAGTCGCCGCACATCTTTTCCTTGGCGTATTTCAAGTCAATGTGGAGCTTTTCCCGCTGGGCTTTTTGATTTTCCACGTTGCTGGAAGATTCCGCCGCGATATGGGCTTCGCCCGGACCGTGACACGCTTCGCAGGAGACGTTTTTCAGATGGTCGTCTTCTCCCGGTTTGATATATCCTTTTTGGTACGGGAAGTAAAGATGACGATGCCATCCAACAACGTGACAGCAAACGCATTCCGGGTCGAAATCGCGCGCCGGCTTGGCGTCTTCAAGCGACTTGAACGCGTGAGCGTGCTTGGACTTCTTCCAGACGTCGTACTGGTATTCGTGGCAGGTCTGGCACTTTTTCGGTCCAACGTTGGCGCCGCGAGTCTGATCGGTTTGCGGCACCGGACGAATTCCCAACCCGTCCAGCCAAAGCTCCTTGAGCTGGTCCTGATAGGACTGCATCATTTGTCGGACGACGTCCGATTGCTCGAATCGGGAGTCGTGCGGAACGCGCTGGTATTTCAAAACGCCTTTGTCAAAGAAGCCCAAAACGATAGAGCACATGCCCTTTTGTCCAACGGTGATTATATACTGTCCGCTGGGCAGAATGACGGGCTTGGACGGCGGTTCAGGATTTCCTCCGGCGGTTACGATGACCTGAAAGTCAGGATAATCTTTGGCGATAGCGAGCGCTTCTTCCACCGTTCCATGAGAAAGCAAAATGCGAATGTCGCTTTTCTCTTTGAGAATTGGAACGACTTTATTGAGCGATTCCTTGGTTGGAGAAAGAAGGATTTCGTCATTTTGGCTGAAATTCTGAGCGGATTTGCATAATACGGACGTAATCCCGAACTTCAGCCCGTTTGCTTGAAGGATTTTATACGTTGGCGGCATTCCCGCATCGCGTTCAAAGACGCTTACGTTGGCAGAGACAAACATGCCGGGCGTACCGTCGGCGTTGACGATTTCTGACAAGATGTCAGCCGCCGGGAACCCGAGTTCCGCCTTGCCCAGCGCGATGGCGTTGTATCCCATCGCTCGCAGAGCGGACGCCGTTGTATGGAACTTCAATTCCGCCTGTTTGCCGAAACTGTTGCACATGCCGCCGACGTCCAGGGCGATGACGGGCCAGCCGTTGTCTCGAAGTCCTTTAATAAAGCTGTATCGACGCGACAAACCGCCTTTCATTCTGTCCAATCCGGCGCAGCCGCACGGTTCCAAATAACCATTTTGCTGGCCGGTAATAACCAGCGCGACTCTCGGAACGCCCCAGCCAACAAAAATCGGACCGTTTTCTTTAATCGGATCAAAGGGTGGTTTGACGATTTCATTTGGTTGATTTGCATCCGTTTGAGAATCTGCGGCGGCATTATTGGATTGGTCACTCTCCTTTTGAGGAATGTCTTCCAGCAGCGGGTTGTTTGGTTTATCAGCAGGATCATCAGACGCTTGAGCGGTTTGAGACGGGAGCGTTCCCGGTTCGGTGGCGTCAGCCGTATTTTTCTTTGGCGGCGGCGGAATAACGCGAGATTCCGTCGTATCGGCGGGTTCAACCAAATTCAGGTCGAGGGAATCGTCCAGTTTTTGCATCTCGGACTGAACGAGGTTTGCTGCGTCTTCTTTAAGGGTGTTCGGCTCCGTTTTCGATTTGTTTTTTGATTCCCATTTTGGTTCTTTATTCGTATTCGCGTCGGCAGCGTTTGCCGTATCGGCCGCTGGCGTTGTATCCGGTTTGGCTGCTTGCGCTTCCGACGTTTCGGGAACTGCTGGAGCAGAAGGAGTTGGCTCAGCTTGAGCAGTTTTAACCTGAGTTGGTTTCGGTCCGATGGTGTCGGGCTGAGCGGCTGCCGTCTTTTCCGGCTGAGACTGTGGTTCTGCTTTTTGCGTTTCTGCCGCGGAATCGGGAAGTTCTGCTAAATCCATGTCTTCCGTCTGAAGAACGTCAGGAGCGGCAGGCGTTTCGGGAGCGACTTCCGGCTCCGTTTCCGGGAGAGCGGGAGTTTTCAATTCAGGGACTTCCGGAGTCCGTTCCGATTCCGCTTCTGTCAACGCGGGGGGCGTAATTTCCGGCGTTTCGGGAGCGACTTCCGGCTCCGTTTCCGGGAGAGCAGGAGGAGTAATTTCCGGCGTTTCGGGCGCGACTTCCGGCTCGGTTTCCGGGACAGCGGGAGGAGTCAGCTCCGGCGTTTCGGGGGCGTCTTCTGGCTCAGTTTCCGGCAGAGCGGGAGGAGTCAGCTCCGGCGTTTCGGGGGCGTCTTCTGGCTCAGTTTCCGGGAGAGCGGGAGGAGTCAGCTCCGGCGTTTCGGGGGCGTCTTCTGGCTCAGTTTCCGGCAGAGCGGGAGGAGTCAATTCCGGCGTTTCCGGGGCGTTTTCCGATTCGTCTTCCGGGAGAGCAGGAGGTGTCAGCTCCGGCGTTTCCGGAGCGTCTTCCGGTTCAGTTTCCGGGAGTTCAGGCGCTTGAAGTTCTGTAATATCAAGATCTTCCGTCAGTCCCGATTCCGTTAAATCGTCTGTCGGCTTGACGTCTTGAACGTCTGCCGTTTCTTCAGGCTTCGTTAAATTCGAATCGGACGGAGAATTTGTGTTATCCTCCGTTGTTGTTTCGGATGTCTGATTTGTTGACGAATTGTTGGGTTCTTTGCAACCGGATAAGACGACCATGATAATCGTCAGGCTCATCACCGCTACGCAGAAAAACGTGAAATGTTTCATGGCATATTGAACGAGTTTGGCTCGCTTTGCAAAGTGAAGGAAAAGGGACTGCTGTTTTTTACACTGCAATTGCCAGCAGTTCCCTGAATTAATACAATATCCTTAACAGATGGAATAAACCATCTGAGATGCGACGCCGTTTTTTGACGTCGCCGAATAATATACAGGCAGGAATCGCCAGATTTTATTCCTGCTTAGTTGTAACCGCAAATCGAATATTAATCAAGATTGATTTTTCATCTTCGGACGAAGTTTTAAGAATAATTGTCCCCATTTTTTCCTGAACATGTCCCCAATAATCGCAAATTGGGGCGTCAGCCGGGACTGTCAGATGAATTAGCGTTCGAACAACGCCGGATTCCGGCAGATAAGTTGACTCGCCCAATTCAACCTGAAGCCAATCGGGATTGACAGACTCGATTTCCAGTTTGATATGAGGAGGAATTTCTCCAGATTTGATATTTTTCCTGTCTTCCGCTTTAATTGAGCGGTCTAAAACCCACAGAACCTTCTTTCCGACCCTGCCGCTTTCCAGAATTCCTAAGATCCAGGTTTTGCTTTCGTCATTCCAGCCGGGACCAGCCAGGGAGATGTTTCCGACAACCGTTCCATAAATTGGAACTTTAATTTCCGGCTGAAATTGGCTGTTGGTTTTCAAAACGAGAGTTTCGCTGAAAGGCCCCAGCGGCAGATTGTCTTTGACGTTTAACGTGATTTGATAGCCGCCAGTGGCGTCCGGTTCGCTTTGATACTCGTCTTCTTTTAGAGGCGAAATTTGCAGATCAAAATTATTCTTCGCCTCTGGATTGAGAAACTCGTATCCGGTGATTTCCAGAGGGGGATTTTTATAGCAGGCGATTTGCGTTTGCGCCTGAGCGGTATAGCCATGCGTTAAGTTTGTAAACGTCAGTTCAGAGGGCATAGCGCGGGCGTCAGCCACGATTTTTCCCCGAACTTCCAGTTCGACCATCGTCATTTCCGGGTCGTTGGTTCGAATGAGAACTTTTTGCGTGTAGTCTCCCATGTAATCCGCAGTTTTCCAGGTAACGTCAATAACCGTGGAATCGCCCGGCTTGACGGTGTCGTTTCCCAAGTTGGCGGCGGTGCATTTGCAGCTTGTTTCTTCTACAGAAACAGTCAGATCGGCGTCGCCTTTGTTTTGCAAAACAAATTGATGTTTTCCGACTTCTCCGTTTTGTAAAACGCCAAAATTATACAGCGGTTCGACGCTGAGAACAGGTCTGGGAGGGTTTTTGTACTTTTGGGATCCTTCCAGAACGGCGTTGAGACTGTCCATAGGATTGCTAAACGTCGGAAAGGACGGCGTGATGCAATCGATTAACGCCTGTTCGCTGTACGGCGGATGAGTAATTCTATACCGAGCTATTAACCACCCGACAACGACTGCCGCGACAATAGATACAAGAATAACTAAAAGATTTTTTTTCATGAAAAAATGGGGACTTCAAATAATAATTTATTCAGCGCTGACGCCTGGTGTGAAGGATGCAAATCGGACGATCAAATTTTTCTATCCGCGTCCGGTTCTTTCGACGGCTTCCGCCATGACGTCCCGGAATTCGTCAGGTTCGAGATCAGCCAGACGCTTGCCTTTCTTTTCGAGTTGTTCGTTGACTCTGACAGCAGTTTCCTGCATAATTTCATGCGTCTGCTTGCTGCCTCCAACAAGAAGATAATTATCCCCCTTTGTCAGGCGGGTTTCTTCGTCCTGATTATCGAACCCAACGCCCAGCAAGGCTGCGTCTTTGGCTTTTTCCGGTTTTGATTTAGGTTTTGGCGGTAGTCTCATATAGTACTGGGAATCTTCTAAAAAACAGGTTTAACGCCGGCGCCAGGCGCTTGAAGGCGGTCGCGCTTAACATTCCGGCGCTATACGCTATTGTTTTCAGAAGTAAGCTATTTCATGGAATTTTTAAACATTGCTTCAAGGGTTTTTGAGGCTGCTTCCCGGCTGTCAGCAGATTGATTGGGTTTTTCGTGTTTTTGCTGCTCAGGCTGTTCCTGATGAGTATTCCAGTTAGCAACGGTCGTGAGCGTTTTTTGGAATTCTTCGCCCGCTTCTGCGCCGTCTTCTCCAAACAGAGCGGACAAGTCAATTTCGCCGTCGTCGTTTGATGAACTTTGTTTTGTATTTGCAATTCGATTGACAGCTTCTTTAACGGAAGCGACTTTCGGATTTTTCGCGCCGTGCATTTCAGCCGAGATTTGCACCGTCGTTTCCAATGGACCAACTCGCAGCGTCTGCCCGTTTTTCAGTTCAACTTCTTCAGTAATCTTTTTCCCGTCTACGAAAGTGCCGTTTGTACTGCCCAAATCTTTGACCGTAACTGAACCGTCTTTAACGTCAATTTGGGCGTGACGTCGACTAAGCGCTTTGCTTTCAATGCGAAGATTGCATTCCGGCAACCGTCCAATAATGAACTGAGGTTTATTAACGACGATAACGGCTCCTTCGTTTTTGCCTCCGTGAACTACCAGTTTTACGATCATGTCATGTTCCTTTTTCTATGACTAATTTATAAATGAAAACCCCCAACGTCTTTCTGTTCTGGAACCGGTCTTGAGCAAGAATAATTACGCTCTGGCGACAAGCCGGGTTCGATACATCAAGCCCTTTATATTAAAATTATATCAGATTTAAAACTTTTAGTAAATAGCTCAAATAAAAAAATAATAAAATTTTTAAAAATGTTTTGGAACGTCCAGCAGGCTGGAAAAAGCAAAATGTCAAAAAGTGGGTTTGCCGAGCTGATGTAAGTCCTTATAACTTCCCTGAATAAAAAAGCCAGGAGAGATTAAGTTCTAAACAGACAGTCAGTCGCGCGATTTTCCCGAAAAATTAAATTGGAAGCGTATATAACGGTTAAAAAACGATGAAAAAGAAACTATGAATTCTGTTTATCGTTCAAATCCATCTGCTTTTCCAACAGCAAATTGATTTTTGTTTCCAGTTCCTTTAGTCGCGCCAGCATTTCGTCGTTGTTGTCGCTTGCCATGGCGTCAATGATAATTGAGTTGATAAACGACATGCCAATTATTCCGCCGAGGAACAGTAAAACGGAGAAGAATAATTTAACTATGGTTTGATACCATACCGG
>JAFZAL010000022.1 GCA_017557195.1 Thermoguttaceae bacterium
AGGTTGACAGGATTAACCAGTTTCGCGCCCAGGTCAAAGACCTTGCGAATTCCAGAGGCGTCAAAGGCAAACGAACGATCAGCAAGCCATTTCTCGTACATGATAACTGCTTTCTAAAATATGGTTAAAGGGTGATTGTAAAATACAAATATATTAATATAGTATTTTACTACGATTTCAGATAAGAGCAAGGGGGAAGGAGGGGGAGAATTACGGGTTAAAAGGGATATGTTGACGCAAGCGGAACTCAAAATCGCCTGCTCATGAACGCTGTCCTAATTTGATTGCGTCTCTTATTTTATTTATTTTTCCGCCCCCTTGCAGAATACGATTTTTATGGAATAATATAATACATGCCAAAACGAAACCTGATTCTGCTGATTGTCCTGACAATAGTCTGCTTTACGTGCTATGTGCGAGCAAACCGTCAGGAGCGTTTGCTGACGCACGTCATGAATCTTGTCGAGAAAAACTACTATTATCCAGGCGATACGTCTCCGGTAACCAAAGACGACCTGCTTCAGCGAGCGATGGGCGGAATGCTGCGTTCTTTAGACCCCTACAGCTCTTATCTTCCGCCGGTTGCGTACGATAAAATGAACGAGACGCTGGATCAGCGCTTTGCTGGAATCGGGGCGGAATTGGCTCTCGCTCCCAAGACAAAGGCGTTGACGGTTACCTCTCTGATTTACGGCTCAGCGGCGCAAAAAGCGGGTCTAAAACCGGGAGATGTGATTCTGACCATCGACGGAAAGTCCACGAAAGGGAAGTCCGTTTCTCAAGCGGTGGAACAGCTTCGCGGACATCCCGGAGAGGTTGTCGCTTTGAGCGTACAGCGCGACGGGGCAGAGAAGCCAATCGCTATCAATGTTACACGCAGTATTATTGCGACGGCGTCTGCGGTTGGCGATAGACGCCGCATGGACGGTCAGTGGGATTATTTTCTGCCGAATTCAAACGGCATAGCGTATATCAGAATCACCGGTTTCGGATTTCAAACCGCCAAAGAGATGTCGAAATTGATTCCTGCTTTGCTCAAAAAGGGCATGCGCGGACTGATTATCGATTTGCGCGGAAACCCGGGCGGGACGCTCAATTCCGCGGTGGAGCTTTGCAACCTGTTCGTTCCGGAAAACGACGTCATTGTCAGCATTCGCAGCCGAACAACCGTTCGTGACATTCACGCAGAAAAGGGCGACAAATTCCGTTCGTTTCCGATTGCCATTCTCATTGACGGTCAAACGGCGTCCGCCAGCGAGATTGTTTCTTCCTGCTTGCAGGACTCTTCCGGCCAAACCGCTCCGGACGGTTCCACGTTATACGTGAAAGTCATTGGTTCCCGTTCTTTTGGAAAGGGCGCGGTGCAGGACGTATTCTCCTTGCCGCAGGAACAGGGCGCTGTCAAGTTTACCGTTGCAGGATACGTCAGTCCCAGCGGAAAGAACATCCATCGCTTTCCAGACGCCAAGCCAACCGATCAGTGGGGCGTTCTGCCAGACGAAGGATTCGAGGTTGCGCTTTCTGAAAAGGACTTGGTAAAACTGTATAAATGGCGAACGTTACGGTCTATGTCAATTGACCTGTCCGTTCCCGGAGACGACCCGCCTTTTGGCGACCCGGCTCAGTACGACCCGTGCGTTAAACGAGCGCTGGAATTTTTTAGTAATTAGTACTTAGTGCATAGTACCTAGTACTTAGGACGCAAGCGCTCCCCTCACTACGCACTATGCACTATGCACTAAGCGTTATGCACTCATCACCCCTAACTCCTAACTTATTATGCGATTTCCCCTGTCTTTGACAACTTCGATGTCTCGATACCTCATGTCGCGCCAGCGTCAGGGGATTAAACGATTCCCGCTGGTTTTGATGTTGGAGCCGCTTTTTGCGTGCAATCTGCATTGCGCCGGCTGCGGTCGAGTTCGGGAATTCAAAGACTGCATGAGCAAAACGCTGTCGGTTGACGAATGTCTGGAATCCATCGACGAGTGCGGCGCGCCGGTAATCAGCATCTGCGGCGGCGAGCCGTTGATTTATCCCGACATTGTCGAACTGGTCGAAAAAACTCTCGAAAAGGGAAAGCATATTTATCTGTGTACAAACGCTCAGATTCTGGAAAAGAAGCTGCCGGAGTTCAAGCCGCACCCGCGCTTTTTTATCAACGTTCATCTGGACGGTTTGGAAAAAGACCACGACGCCGGCTGCTGCAAGCCGGGCGCGTTTCAGACGGCTATTGAGGGAATAAAAGCCGCAAAGAAAGCCGGATTTTTTGTCTGCACCAATACAACGCTCTATAAAGAAACGCCCAACGAAGACGTTGTCGAACTGTTCAAACTGCTTAAAACGCTCAACGTCAACGCGGCTCTGCTTTCGCCCGCGTTTTCTTACGACGCCTTTAGCGAAGAGCAAAAAGAAGAACTCTTTCTTACCCGATCGATGATAGAGCAGCGATTCCGGGAACTGGAAAAACAGCTCAAGGGAACCCCGTTGTTCGCCTCGCCCATTTTCATGGACTTTTTAACCGGCCGCCGCGATATGAACTGCGCCGCCTGGGCGAATCCGACACGCAACCCTATCGGCTGGAAAGGTCCATGCTATTTGCTGACAGACAAGCATTACGCAACCTATCAGGAAATGCTCGATCAAACCGACTGGGACGCCCTTGGACCGGGAAAAGACGCTCGCTGCGAGCATTGCAAGACGCATTGCGGATTCGAACCTGCGTCTGTATTTGAGTCCATGAAATCCGTTCGAGACATGATCCGGATTTTAATCTGGAATATCGTATCGTAAAAAGAAAAAAACGTCGACTGTTTCACGAACAATCGACGTCTGTCTGTTAAATGAAATTATCGGTGGGATTTATCTTTTTCCGATCTGACTTTTTTCCAGCGGCGCGCCTTTGACGTTGCCGTGACAAACCAGCTGATTGTTGACAAAGCACTGGAAATCGCAGGAAAGCAATAAACGATTCATTTTAACTCGCTTTATCATAATAATCAGTTTGTCGCCCGGTACGACAACGCCGCGAAATCGAACTTCGTCGATGCCGGCAAAACCGAGAATATGGTTTTCGTCCGTCATGCCCAGCTTTTGAGCGAAATACGAGCACAGCTGCGCGGCGCTTTCGCACATTAAAACGCCCGGCATGAGCGGAGAGCCTGGAACGTGTCCGCGAATCCAGAATTCGTCGTTGGTAATGTCTTTGTAGCCAACGGCAACGCCGGTTTCTTCGTCTTGATAAAGAATTCCATCCAGCTGCTGCATTTCAAAACGCTGTTCGTTATATTTATTAATTTCGTCCTGGTTTGCGATGACGTTATTAAAATCGAGCGTCGACAAATCGATATATGGTTCTTTTGAAATCATAATATTCAGCGCTGGTAAAAAACAAACAAAGAACAGTGGTCAGTGAATACACAAGAAGAAAAGCAATTGATGTAACTGCTTTTCTACTCTAAATTTACCACTAACCACTTGACGCTAATACTCTAATAGCCGCTTGCCAAACAAGCAAGGAGTATAAATCAGGTTTTGACCAGACGACGCTTGGCGCGCTTCGCTCTAGCGTTGGCAGGGCGTTTGCCGTGATTGGCCTTTTTTGCAATTCTTCCAGGTTTTGACATGGTTATATCCTTTTCGTATTGATAGGTTTACGACGAAAATTGAATCCGTCTAAATATAATACACTTAACTTATCGCCAAATTATAACCATTTTTTCCTTTTTTACAAGGGGGGAGTCCAAATTAAAAAATCAGGAATTGCGGGAACCCGCATTCCCAGAAACGGAATTTAGAGTTCAGTCGGTTTGATGGCGGCGGCGACTTGGTCTGATTTTTATCGGCGCCGAGTAGGGCGCTTTATCCTGTTCATGGGGTTATACGCCAAGTTTGTCTGTTGCAAATTGACAAAATACGGTGATTATCGTTCCCAACGATACCAGCATAACGCCCAGCGTCAAAAGCATGTTGACAGACCAGCCAACAGACATGAGGTTGATCATCGGCGCGACGCGCGAGATAACGGCAAATCCAATCAGAACCAGCAGCAGCGCGGTTATGACGCCCATCGAGATTTGCAGTCCGAAGGAGAACGATTCCGCCGTCAGAGTTGTGAGCAAAACGTAGCTTTCAGACAGCGACTGCAAAGAGACTTCTCCCGGCGGGAACGTCGCGTACGTGTGCATGAGCGCTTCGATTACTCTGTGATGCCCATTTAGAGCCAGAAACACAGCGGCGCCGAGCAGAAAAAGGAATTTGCCGATTGGACTGTTGGCTTCTCCGGTCAAGGGGTCAAATATCTCGTTCGCGCCCAGTCCGGAGACGTAAGATATCAGCTTTCCCGCCAGCGTCAAGGCGGAAAAGACAATCGCCACGCCCAATCCCAGCGACAGTCCCAGTAAGAACTCTCCAAGAGCGTCAAGCAGAATCGTCAGCCACGTTTGCGGAACTGCAGCGGCGTTAGTCAACTGACCGGGAACGAGAATCAAAGCCAGCGCGATTGCCAAACCGATTCGCAGCGTCCACGAAGCCCGACGTCCTCCGGGCGCGGCGGCGACAACCCCGCTGACTCGGAGCATAATCAAAACGGCGGTGTAAAAGACGCTGTCCATGGAACGGAATTGGGATTACGGCAAGAGCGTTTCGGTCGAACGGTTTTTGTGCTTGACAATCGACGCGTCCCCGCTGAAATGTGGGACGGTATGGTCAAGCGTCAAGACGTGTTCTTCAGACTTCCCGGTTTTAATATTGAATACCATTTTCCCCTTGGCGCGGCATTGAACCAGCTGAGCCAGCGTCTTGGGGTCGTGAATGGGCGTTAAAACCTGAGTGTAATACGTAATTGTCGCCAGATCGTCTTCGACCGATTCCAGCACGTATTTCTGAACCGTTTGAACCTTGAAAACCGTCCCGCCCGGCTTGGGAACGTAAACGATTTTATCGATCTTCCAGACGTCGCCCGGCAAAACTTTGTGTTCCGGGAACGGGACGAGCAGCTGAACCGGATTGAGCAGCTGCAATTCCGTCTGAGGGAAAAAGTCCTTTCGTTCGACAACGTTTCCGCGGGCGTCGAGAGTAATGTCCGCCAACGGAACGTTGAGCATTTTCGGCATATTTGCGTAACAGGGAGACGGCGTCTTGTCCGTTCGGCTGTCGTAGCTGACCCGGTTCTGCCCGGTAACGTTCTGCCAGAGGTTCATCCAGGCGACGGAGTTCTCAATTACCGCGCCTCCGTCCAGCTTGACTTGCTTGACCGTCCAGACTTTTTCCGATTCGCTGTAGGTGTCTGTTACAATCGTCGTTTCTTTCATCGTCGTCTCGTTGTGAGTACGATGTACGACGTTCCATCGAATCTGAGAGTCTTTCTCGAACTTGTAACGAAGCAGATAGCCGTCGTCGTCCTGCGCCCAAACGGTCGCGGACATGGCGGCGAGGATCAGAATGGAGTATATACGAGTCATTGTTGTTAAGTAATTAGCGCTTAGCGCTTAGTACTTAGCGCTTAGGACGCAAGCGCTCCTCTCACTATGCACTATGCACTATGCACTACGCACTATGAATTAAAACACAGCAGAACCGATGCTCCGCATGATCCAGCGGTTGATATCGGGATAAATCTGCTCTTCAAACGTCTGTCCCTTGTATTCCTTGAACTGAATATTGAGTCCGGCGTTGGTAAAGGCGTCGATATCCTCTTTGAGCGCGACCGGAGAATACAGTTGCGAATCTTCCGGGAACCCGACGAAGTAGGACTGCTTCTTTTGGAGCTTGAACTGACGAAACATCATCGGCGACCGCGGAGCAGGCGCGTTAAACGCCGCCGCGCCGGCAAAGACGTCCGGACGAGCCAACGCCAACGCCATCGCTGCCGTTCCGCCTGCGTCCATGCCAGCCAGGAAGATTCGACGCGAATTGACGTTGAACTGCTTCTTAACTCGTTCGACCGATTCCAAAACGCGGCTTTCGATATCCGACAAGCACAGCAGCGGCCAGGCGCAGCCGTTCTTTTTGGCAAATCCCTGAGGCGCGACGCAGAGATAATTCTTCAAGCTGATTTTCGGCGCCATTTTGAGCAAGTCGTCCTCGGAACCCTCTTGAGAATGAAGCCAGACCAACAGCGGGTAAGCGTACGTACACAAATAGTCCATCGGCGTAAAAACGGAAACGCCGTAGGACGTTTTAAGCTTAATTTCAGACGCGGACGTCGGAGCGGTCGCGCATGGCAAACCGTTTCCAGAACCGTCGAACAGGAAATCAAACGACATCCGTTCCGGCGTTTCGCGTTCGTCATTTTGGGAATATATCGGGTTACTCATGATGGGGGGATAGTAACGTTTTTTTCAGGGCGTGTCAACGGCAAACCCCGCTCTTTTTCTGGATATTTCTATATTAATCAAAACGGAGAAAATAGCAAAACTTTAACGACGGTTTTTTAGGAAATAGTACTTAGTACTTAGTGCTTAGTGCTTAGTGCTTAGTGCTTAGGACGCAAGCGTCGCTCTCACTATGCACTACGCACTATGCACTATGCACTACGCTCTTACTGCAGCTTGTGCCGCGGCAGCCCGTACGGGGTCGGAAGCCAGACTTCGTCCAGCTCGACTTTATCGACGCGGAACCGGAGCAGAAGGTAAATCGCCGTCGCGGACGTAAACCAGAACGCGTTGAGGACGTACATCTGCGTCAGCCAGACGAAGTGCATAACGTATTCAATATACGACGTGATTTCCATCCCGGCGGAAACAATCCAGTAATACGTCATTTGATTAAAGCACGACAGCAGTATCGTCAGTAGGATTGTTCCGAAATTCCCGACGAACAACGTGAACAGGACGTATCCAATTAAATGCAGCGGTTTTTGCGTTGCGTAGGCGAACGAACGGCTTACGGCGTCGAAGCAATCGCTGTTTTCCGTTACCAGAGCCGGCGCGAGGAAATGAATCCCGATGTAAACGCCCAGCCCAACGACAACGCCCAGTCCGAGACAGACGTACCAGACGGGGAAAAGCCATTGGTTGAGATACGGAATTCTCATTCCAACCCACGCCACGCCCCAAAAGAAGTAGCCGGCGGCTGCGGAAATAATCAGCGCGCCCAGCCAGGACGGGTACTTTTCCAGCGCCCAGCCCACCGCGCGTTTAATAGACGTCCCGTCTCCCACAGTCAGCTTGACGGCGGCGATTCGAGCGATCGCCAGACTGACAAACGACCAAAGGAGAAACGACCCGGCTATCTGCCAGTAGAACGCCGCGCCGTCTGCGTGAAAGTACGGGGTGAAATGCAGAACGCAGGCGCTCCATAAATCCTTGGACGATGTAACCTCATTAATCGGTTGCAGGGCGTCCAGAAGGGTGGACTGTGCCGTAACAGTCGACATCGGCTTCGCCCCGGTGTAATGCACAGCCGGCGACCACAATCCCAGACCGCAGCAAATCAGCGTCGCCGTAGCGGACAGCGCCAAAATCGACGGCGAGAATGCCAGTAAAAACGCCCGAAAAATAAGAAACGGACCGGGAATCCGCTCAGCCAGCGTCGGTCGATAGGGAAGTTCGTTGGATGTCATGGGGTATGGTTCGTTGTTAGTTGTGAGGAAGCGCATAGTGCGCTTAGAAGTGCTTAGTGCTTAGTGCTTAGGACGCAAGCGTTGCTCTCACTATGCACTACGCACTATGCACTATGCACTATGCACTATGCACTATGCACTATGCACTATGCACTTTCTTGTTAATGATTGCCGCCTAAGTATATCGTCAAAACCGCGATATCTGCGGGGGTGATGGCTCCGATTCGCGACGCCTGTTCGATCGTTTCCGGGCGAATCTTGCTCAACGCCTCTTTCGCTTCCATGCGGAGATGTTTTATCGCGAAGTAGTCGATGTCGGCGGGAATGCGGCGACGGCCGATTCTGCCCTGTCGGGCGTTGAACTCTTCTTCCTGTTTTAAGTAGCCGGAATACTTGGCGTCGTTGAGTATCTGTTCTACGACGCGGTACGGGACGGGTCGAAGCTGTTCGTATTTTTCCGTCAGCGATTCCCACGTTACGCCCGGTCGGCGGAGATGTTCCCAGACGGACATGCCCTCGTAACGGGTCGATTGCAGGAACTGCATTGTCGATTCCAGACAGGCGATTTTCTCTTCAAACGCCTGCCAGCGGTCGTCGTCGATCAGTCCGCATTCGCGCGCGACAGGCGTCAGGCGACGGTCGGCGTTGTCGCCCCGGAGTCGAAGCCGACATTCCGCCCGGGACGTGAACATTCGATACGGTTCGTCCGCGCCGCGAGTTACCAGGTCGTCTATCATGACGCCGATATACGCCTGTTCCCGGGTCAGCTTGAGCGGATCCCGCCCGGCGACTTTCAGCGCGGCGTTCGCCCCGGCAACCAGCCCTTGCGCCGCCGCTTCCTCGTAGCCGGTCGTGCCGTTGAGCTGTCCCGCCAGGTACAAGCCGTCAACTGCCGTCGTTTCCAGCGTCAGGCGAATCTGACCCAGCGACGGGGCGTAGTCGTATTCAATCGCGTAGGCGTAACGAATAATTTCCGCCTCTTCCAGCCCGACAATGGCGTGAATCATAGCGTCCTGAAGGTACGGCGGCAAACTGGTCGAAAGACCGTTGACGTACATCTCGTTCGTGCGGCGTCCTTCCGGTTCCAGAAAAATCTGATGAGCGTCCTTGTCGGCAAACCGGACGACTTTCGTTTCAATCGATGGGCAGTACCGCGGTCCGGTAGACGTAATCTGCCCGGTGTACATCGGTGCTTTGTCGAGGTTGTCCGTAATGATTTTATGAACCGTCGCGTTCGTATGAGCCATCCAGCAGGGAATCTGTTCGACGTCGATGGACTGTGTCATGAACGAAAACGGCTCCGGGACAGGGTCGCCGGCGTGTTCAGTCAGTTTAGAGTAATCGACCGACCGAGCGTTGATTCTGGCGGGCGTTCCCGTCTTGAACCGTTTGAGTTCGATCCCGTTTTCTATTAAAGACTGGCTCAGACCGACAGACGGGGCTTCAGCGCAGCGTCCGCCGGGAATTTGAGTGGGTCCGTAATGCAAAACGCCTTGCAGAAACGTCCCGGAACACAGCACGACGGCAGGCGCGTAATATTCAGACCCGGTTTGAGTTGTAACGCCGCGGACGACTCGCTTTCCGTTTTCCGTTTGAGTTATCAGTCCGACAACCTGTTCCTGACGCAGCGACAGGTTCGGCTGCTGTTCGCAGAAGTACTTGGCTTCGTTCCGATAGAGGGCTTTGTCCGCCTGAGCGCGCGGTCCCTGCATGGCGGGTCCTTTGCTCCGGTTGAGCATTCTGAACTGAATCCCGGTCTGGTCGATAAGCCGTCCCATGACGCCGCCCAGAGCGTCGACTTCGCGAACGATCTGGCCTTTTCCGACGCCCCCGATCGCCGGGTTGCAGCTCATCATCCCGATTGTATCGAGGTTCCCGGTCAGCAGCGCAGTTTTCGCGCCAATTCGAGCGGCAGCGCAGGCGGCTTCTATACCAGCATGTCCGCCGCCCACGACCAAAACGTCAAAACTGTATTTAGAACAACAACTCATATCTCCCATTATAATTCCAATAGGAGAAAATACGAGGGGGGGGCGAGGCGCCGCTCCCAATGGGGGTGCTCAAATTTGGGGTGTATTACTTACGGGGGGCGGGTATTACCCGCCAAAAAAAATAACCTTTGTTTTTCGCGGACAATGTCCGCTCCCCAGAAACATTGTCCAAAGAATAACGCAAAAAACCGGTTTGAAAGACGACAAATCTCGATTGTCGTCTTTACTCTTTTGCGCCGCGTTCTTTGAGCCACTGAGCTATATTCGTCTTCTCGGTTTCTTCCGCGCAATCGAAAGGCGTCTTTCCTTCGTTGTCTTTTGCGTTGACGTCCAAGCCCTGTTCGACAAGCCACTCAACCAACTCCAAATTTCCACTCATAGCGGCGGCAAACAAAATGGTCCTTCCGTTATCGTCTGTAATAGTAATGTCGGCGCCCTGTTTGTTGACAAGCCACTGAACCAGGTTTATATACCCTCTAATAGCAACCTCGTTCAAAATAGTCTGTTTCGAGTCATTCTTTGCGTTTATATCCAGTCCTTGTGAAACGAGCCACTGAATCAATGTCCGATTTCTGCTTTCAACAGCGCTAAACAAGACGGTGTTTCCCAAATCGTCTGTTGAATTGACGTCTGCGCCCTGTTCAATGAGCCATTGAACCAGTTCCAGATCGCCGTTTCGAGCGGCTTCATGCAAGACCATATTGATGTCATCGTCTGCATCAAACCCCTGTTCAACAAGCCACTGTATCAGTTCCTGATTTCCGCTTCTAGCGGCTGTAAGCATTAGAGATTTGCCGAACGCGTCTTTTCCGTTGACGTCCGCGCCATGCTCAATCAACCATTGAACCAGTCCCAAAGAGCCGAATTCAACGGCTGTAAGCAAGATCGGCTTATCAAAACGTCCGCCTTTTGCATTGACGTCCAATCCGTGTTCGACGAGCCATTGAACCATTTTTAAATTATCCTGTTCCGCAGCGACATGCAAGAGCGTTTTTCCTTTACTGTCTTTTGCATTGACGTCAGCGCCCTGTTCAACCAACCACTGAACAGTATCCAAATCGTTATTTTCGACCGCATAAAACAGGACCGTTGTTCCATTGCAATCTTTTGCATTAACGTCTAAGCCCTGTTTAACGAGCCATTGTATCAATTCCAGATTCGCGTCATTCCAATGTAATGCGCTATGCAAAACCGATTGTCCGTTCTGGTCTTTTTCGTTAATGTCAGCGCCCTGTTCGACAAAGAACTGAAGCATTTCAAAATCATTGTGAAAAGCGGCGTGATGCAAAACATTCTGTCCATCGTCTTTTTTTGCGTTGACGTCAAATCCCTGTTCAATTAACCATTGAACAAGTTCCAGCGAACCGCTTGTAACAGCTTCGAATAAAACGGTTTCTCCATTATTGTCTTTTACGAACAGGTCGTCTCCCTGTTTGACCAGCCATTGCACCAGTTCCAAATTACCGTCTCCAACAGCGTTAAACAATGGCGTTTGCCCATCGTTGTTTTTAACGTTGACGTCCAATCCCCGCTCTACAAGCCATTGGACAAGTTCCAAATTGTCGCTTTGAACGGCGTCATGCAAGACTGAATTTCCATTGTTGTCGATTGCATTAATGTCCAATCCCTGTTCAATGAGCCATTGAGCCATTTCCAAATCGCCATTTCTGGCAACATAATGCAAAATAGTTCTGCCGCTGCGGTCTTTTACGTTGATATCAGCGCCTTGTTCAATCAGTTGCTGAACCAGTTTTGTATCCTTTTTCTTGATGACGGCAAAATGCAAGAGAGTGTTTCCAAAAGCGTCTTTTGAGTTGATGTCCAACCCCTGATCAAGGAGCCATTGAAAAAGTTCCCAATTGTCATTCCAAAGTATATTGTAATAGAAGTACGTCCCCTCACTGTTTTTTACGTTGACGTCCAACCCTTGCTTTACAAGCCATTGAGCCAGTTCCAGATATCCTGATGCAAGGGCGTCCGGCAAGACGGTTTGTCCACGATTGTCTGTTACATCAACGTTTATTCCTTGTTCAACAAGCCATTTAACCAGTTCCAGGTTCCCGCTTAGAACGGCGAAATGCAAGACCGTATTCCCACTTTCATCTTGCGCTTTGACGTTCGCGCCCTGTTCGACAAGCCACTGAACCATTTCCAGATTCCCGCTGGCAGCGGCAGAATCAAGGACAGACTGCCTGTATTCGTTTTTTGCATTGACGTTAAATCCCTGTTCAACAAGCCATTGCACCAGCTTTAGATTTCCGCTCTCAGCAGCGCTGTGCAAGACGTTTTCTCCAAACTGGATTATAACGTTTATGTCAGCTCCGTGTTCTACAAGCCATTGCGCCAGTTCCAGATTGCCGTTTTCTGCAGCCAAACTCAGTACGGTTTTTCGAAACGGATCCATTTCGTTGACATCCATTCCCTGTTCAACAAACCATTGAACCAACTCCGTATTATCGTGTTCTGCGGCGCAATGCAAGGCGGTCTGTCCAGCATTGTCTTTTGCATTGATGTCTAATCCTTGGTCGACAAGCCATTTAACCAGTTCCAGATTTCCACTCTCAGCGGCGTAGTGCAAGACGGTTTCATTCCAACGATCTTTTTCATTTACATCCAAACCCTGATTGACCAACCACTGAACCAGCTCCAGATTTCCGCTTTGAGCGGCGCGGCATAAAACGGTCGCTCTGTTATCGTTTTTGACGTTGATATCGGCGCCGAGATCCAGAAGCTGTTTGACACGTTCCAAGGAGCCGGTCATTGCGGCATAAAACAAGACGTTTCCGCCGCTATAGAACGTACTTGAAATGTACGCGAAGTCAAAATTGCCCGTTTGAAACATCTGTTCAAAGCGTTCAACGTCTTCTTTGCCAAAGATTGTTTCAACGCGATCCATTAAAGACGGATTATTGGAATTGCTATTTGTCATAGGTATAATTGGTAATAATAATTATGTATTAAAAATCTCGAAACTGTTACGATTGTAACACAAAAATGAGAATTGGAAAGAGGGGGTGTAACAGATAAAGCGGAATGCGGGGTGATAAATCTTGGGTTGCGAAGATAGACAGATTTAATTTTTTAAACGCAGAATACGCAGACTCCTCGCAGAGAGCGCAGAAGCAAGCGAACATGTGTCATCAACGCCCGACGATGCCGGGCTATGACACGATGTCCGCTTGTGATTTTAAAAAATCTTTCGATGCAAAATATATAAATTAAATTTTAATATAAAAATATCGGGCGGGAATCGTGGCGTAGACAACGTAGTTGGCGTCGTCGCCACATTCCCAGCCCGTCTGCGTATTCTGCGAGTAGTCTGCGGTTTCTGCGTTCTCTTTCTTTACTATATGATTTCATGCACCCCAATTTTGAACGCACCCCTCTCAAATCAGCTTTTTCCATCCCCCCTTGCGTTTTGCTCTTAAGTATTATAATATATAAAACGCTTGCATTTAGCGACAGGTATGCTTGCTAAACGCAAATATTAAAATTCCCTAATTTCATTTACTCCTACCATGGAAGAAATCAAACAACAACTGGCGGCGGATTTGGCGGCGGCAAAAAGCGCGGCTGACATTGAGAACATCCGTATTAAATACCTCGGCAAAAAAGGGTTGGTAACCAACGCGGCGAAAAGCGCGAATTTTGGCGCTATGTCCGTCGAGGAGAAAAAACAGTTCGGGCAGAAGCTCAACGATCTGAAAAACTTCGCAACGGAATCGATTGCTCAGGCGGCGGAAAAGGCGAAGTCAGCAGCCCCGGCGAAGAAGAAAAACGCTATCGACCTGACCATGCCCGGCGAACCGTCAACGATCGGGTCGCTCCATCCGGTTACGCTCGTTCAGATGGAGTTGGAATCGATTTTCCAGGGTATGGGGTTCATGGTCTACACCGGTCCGGAATGCGAAGAAGAATTCTACAACTTCGACGCGGTCAATATTCCGTCTGACCACCCGGCGCGGGAAATGCAGGATACGTACTGGATGACCAACGGCAGACTGATGAGAACGCACACGTCCGCCAACCAGGTCAGAACGATGAAGAAGTTCGGCGCGCCGTTAAAGGCGATCTTCCCCGGCCGCTGTTTCCGCAACGAGGCGACGGACGCCTGTCACGAAAACACGTTCTATCAGTGCGAAGGCTTGATGATTGACAAAAACATCTCGGTCGCCAATCTGATTGCCGTTATGAAAACGGCTCTGAGCGAGATTTTCCGCCGCGACGTCAAGGTTCGGCTTCGCCCCGGCTTCTTCCCGTTCGTTGAACCGGGCTTCGAGCTCGACCTCAACTGCCTCATCTGCGGCGGAGAGGGCTGCCCGACGTGCAAGAACAGCGGCTGGCTGGAACTGATTCCCTGCGGTCTGGTTCACCCCAACGTACTGCGCTTTGGCGGCATAGACCCGGAAGAATACAGCGGATTTGCGTTCGGCGTTGGTTTAACTCGCTTGGCGATGATGAAGTACGGAATTCGAGACATCCGTCTTCTCAACGACGGCGACTGTCGATTCCTGCAGCAGTTCCCGGTGATAGTGTAATTCGGAATGCGGAATTCGGAATGCGGAATTATCTTTGAGCGCCGCTTGCATAATTCCTGATTCCGAATTCCTAATCGTCAAAATCTTCCATGCCGTCGAGCTCGCAGCACATAATCGCGTAGTAGGTCAGCTCGACGGTATTGTCGTTTAGATATTGGAAAAGCCATTGATCGAGTTTTTCCACCTCTTGCTTTTTATTGGGGTCATTCTGAGCGTTTTCGTAATAATTAAAGAAATGATCCGTAATTATGCTGGGGTCAAACTGTTCTTCCAGATAAAACTTTAATACTTCCAGTCTGCAGGATCTGAAATCGTTATTGTG
This sequence comes from Thermoguttaceae bacterium, assembly GCA_017557195.1. Classification (GTDB taxonomy): domain Bacteria; phylum Planctomycetota; class Planctomycetia; order Pirellulales; family Thermoguttaceae; genus RUG11551. Next base: position 14,416 of record JAFZAL010000022.1, read on the forward strand.
CGATTCTACAATGTTCCGTATCTTTTGCATGACGGCGTCGATTTGTTCCTCTGTCAGTTCGTCTGCGGAGGAATGTCGAGATAAAAACATCATCTGGAGCGGGCGGCTAAGCCGAATTGCGACTAAAGGATGATGTTCCTGCAGATAATCGAACGTCATAAACGCCCGCAGCACGTCGTCTGCCAACTCTGACGCGAATCGGAGAATCAGACGCCGGGAACGGGTAAACACGGAATTGCCTGCCATCAACAGGATTGTATGGATTAAATCAATGTCGACAGGAAGGATTTTCGGAAGCGAGTTGACGGACGCAACCAGTTCTTCAATTCTGTCGAGATAGTCGAGCTTTTTGTCAAATTCTTCCTGGTATTCCGGAAACTGCGAGATTTCGTCCATGCAGTCCTGAACGGCGTTTTTCGCTTTGCTGGAGTTTATCCAGTGCAAATGCTCAATCGCTTCGATGAGAATGCTAATCCATATCTTAACGTTTTTTTTCAAAAATCGCTTTTTGAACTTTTCCAGATCGCTGAGAATAACCTCAACGTCGTCGGCTTCATCGTCAAAACAAAGATTGATCCAGCGAATGTTAGCCAAAAATGTTACAGACCGCTCATTGAGATTGCTCATGGCGTAGTCGTAGATTTCGCTTTTGTATGAATATTCTTTCCGTTCCAGAAAGTAGAAAAACGTCATACAGCAAAGCGAGATGCTATCGTCGTGACTTATCTCTTCGCCTTTGATAAGATACTTGAACAGTTCCGGGAGGTTGTCTTCGTTGGGCGCCTCAAGCGTGTACCTGAGCCAAAACATGTACAGATACGGGATTTCATCGAGGTCTGCATATTCTTCCGCCTGCTGGTCTGTCGGCGGCTGCGGCGGTTCGATAACGTTCAGGAGAAAGCGCTTTGCGCCGTCCCAGTCTGCGTTGTTGATATACTGATTGTAAAGCGTATCGAGGAATTCGTCCTGACGTTTTGAACGTCGATTTTGAATCATTTCGATAATTTTACTGTCAGTAGAATCCGAATGTTTTCTGGAACCGTTTTTTGAGTTTTTATTTGACTGCAGCAGTTCTCGCAGCGCTTCAAAAGCGCTTTGAATTCTTTGGAACTGTTCAGGATGCGTTTCCGGACGAAAACGTTTAATGAGCCTGGAATACGCTCTGCGAAGTTCGTCGTACGTCGCGTTTTGCGAATCGAGGTTAAACCAGTCCCAATAATTGTCTGACCATTGAGTAAAATCGTCCGGCAGTTCGTTGTTATCGTCCATAGTTATAAGTTGCGAGTTGCGAGTGGCGAGTGGCGAGAAGCAAGGTTTAATAAACTCTACTGCCTACTGCCTAATCTTAGCTTCTGGGATGAAATTTTTTGTGAATTTCTTTAAGTCGTTTTGCGTCTACGTGAGTGTAAATTTGAGTTGTGTTGATGCTGGCGTGTCCAAGCATTTCCTGAACCAGACGCAAATCAGCGCCGTTAGCCAACAGGTGCGTTGCAAAGGAATGACGCAAGGAGTGGGGGCTGATTTCTTTTTTTATGCCAGCCATGAGAGCATATTTTTTTATCAGCTCCCAGATTGCTTCTCTTCTCAGCGGCTTGCCGCGATAGGAAACAAAAACGACGTCCGGTTTGCTTTGCAGGTTAAGCGCCATTGCAGCAGGGCGTTCCTGTTCAATATAGGTTTTGACGGCTTGAGCGGCTCTGACGCCAAAAGGAACCATACGCTCTTTGTCTCCCTTGCCGATAACGCGGATAAACCCTTCGTCCCAAAGGATGTCGCGCATACGGATTGTAATCAGCTCTGACGCTCGACAGCCGGTCGCGTAGAGGGTTTCCAAAATAGCGCGATCTCGCAGGAAACAGGGCGCGTTGGGCTGCGGCGCCGCCAGAAGCCGTTCAACTTCAACTGGCGACAGAACGCGCGGAATGTGTTCCCACAGCTTTTGCGAACCGAGCAGCTGTGCCTGATTGTCTTTTACAATTTGTTCCAACTGGAGGTATTTATAGAACATACGCAGTGAAACCAAATGGCGCGCAATCGAAATCGGCGACAGATTTTGCTCGTGAAGGAATTGAGGATACGTGGACAGGTCGCGAATCTTCAGTTTGGAAATGTCGCGATTTCCCAGCCACGCATAGAATTTAATCAAATCCCGACCGTAAGCTAAAACCGTATTTTTCGACAGGTGACATTCGCCGTTCAGGTAGGCGAGAAATCCTTCCGCCCAGGCAAGCTGACTTTTCATGTTAATAATTATAGCGCCGATGGATTTTTTTGGAAGAACCGGTTGCAATTTATTGAAAAAAAAGTATGATATAAGCAGTAAACAATGAACAATTGGCAATTGACTATGTCCGAAAACGACCCGCATCCTATCGACGAACCTCAGCCTGACGCAGACGTCCAGAAACAGGAAGACCAAGTGGATTCTGAGGAGAATTCCTCCGATGAAGAGGAAAAAGGTCATGTATTGGATAAATGTCGATTATGGGCTAACTGGCATATTTTTATCATTCCTGCTCGCATGAAGGAGCGGGAGTCTGAAGATCAATCGCAAACTGACGACGACGATTCCGACGACGATAACGATCGGTTTGTTCCCAAAACAAAAACCGGACGTCAAATTGGCGTGATGCAATTTATTCTGTTTGAGAAGGGGAAAGTCTCCATAAATTCAATGCTTTGCATTGATATGATCCTGCATCGAATTAATGTGTTTTCTCCCCAGATGGCGGGCGTAGATCGTTATGACGATTGGGGCGTTCTGCAATGGCGTCAGGGATTGCGGCGTTTTGTAGAAGACTTTTTCACGTTGACCCCCAAAAAACGACGAAGCGTTCTTGATAAATTCGATGAAGCGTTTCGGTACTCGCCTGAAATTAACAAGTCTATAAGGCGTTTACAAAATCTGGCTGACATCCCAAGGAACAATATTAAGCAAAAGAATTCCGATCAGGAAAAACCGGTTCGCTGCTGGCCCAAGGGGTTGACAGGACGCGATTTAGAGTTGTTCAAACTCCTTTCCGGAATGGAAACAATGTCTCCCCGAAGTCAGGCGTTGAGCGTTTTGAACTATATTCTTCCAGATAATTCCCAATCGGATTCTTCGCAGAAACAGGAAACCGAAGACGCTGATTCAAAGACGCCATCGAAGTCAATTCGGATGGAATCCGGCGATTGTGACAGAATTAAGCGGTTGCTCAGACGATTTCCATCGTTGAAGAATCGCTATCCATATCTGCTGATGATGTTGGAGAATGAAACGCCGTTTTCGCAGTTCAGCGCCAGCGAAGGCGCTGATGAGCATATCTACTCTCATACGCTGCCAAACACGTTTCATCTTCCGTCAATTATGTCTGTTCCCCAAAAACCAAAAAGCTTTTGGGAGAAGACGTCCGAAGGAATTGTCAAATCGTTTAAAACAATCGTCATCCTGTTCCTGTTTCTTTTAATTACAGGAATTCTGTTAGCGATAGTTACTCCTTGACAACGTTTTTTTCGGGACGTCAGATATCTGTTTACAGCTTTCCGAAATCTGTTGTTTCGATATTGTATTGAGCCAGCAGGTCGACAGTCGCGGACGAAATAAGCGTTTCAAATTCCTGACGTCTGAACGGGGACTGATGGAATTTTCGGTCGGCTTTTGAACAGCAGCAGCGGGAATCGATATTGGCGTCCATGGACGGGTGCAGATTGAGTTCCGCAACGCGAACCGATTCGCCTGACATGGTTTCTTTAAAGACAGGCAGCGTTTCAAAAACGGACATCGCCGACTCCCAGGCGGACGCGTTCATCTTGCCGGTTTCCAAAATCCCAAAATAGCCGGGGAAAAGAACGTCTGAACGGTTGTTCATCTGGATGGAATCTTCCGACAGCTTTGTCAGAATCATTTTTTTGGCAAGCCCGCCGGGGAAGTATTTTGAAAATCGGGACTTCATTCGCTGACGCGTTCCGAAGATTTCAACGGGGCGGCGCAGAATGATCGGCGGGGTTGATTTGTCGCGCAATTCGTTGTTCCATTCGTCAAAAACGCGCCAAACGGCGACGTCGATTCCTGGAATGAAATGGATGTGCTGGTGGGAATCCAGATGATCGAAAACGAGATTGTACTGACGAACGAACCTTCTCATTTTGTCGAATTGGGCGAGAATTTCTTTTTCCACCTGAGCGCGGGCAGCCTCTTTTTTTCGAGCGGAAGAGAAATTGAGCAGCGACAGCAGCGAGGGGAAGGAACGGCAGAAATCCCCGTTTCTGTTAACCAGCAGCGGGACTTCCGATGGGTGCGAAACCGGCTTGCCGCTGGTCAAACAGACGTGTAATCCCAGTCCCAGTTTGGGCGTTTCGTTGGAAACCAGTTCTGCCGCCTGTTCTGCAAAGGGCATATTGACCATCAAACTGGCGGCGGTCAAAACGCCATTTTTATTCGCTTCGATAATAGCGCCGTTGACCGAAGGGGAAAACCCCAGGTCGTCAGCGGTTACGATTAGTTTATTCATGATTGTTATTTAATATGTCTTTTGCCTAACGCTTCAATGCTCGCCATCCGTCTGGCGCGTAAACCTTCCAGGCGCCAGATCGAAACAGGAATGTTCGGGGAATTGGTTTTCCAAAATCGTATTCATGATTGACCGACACAACGAGCAGACAATCAGAAGAACGTTCAAGACTCTGTTCCAGACTCTCTGGTCCATGGACGACAAACTGATCTTTGAGATAAAACTCGGCGGAATAGGGCGCCTGATCCATGAAATAAATCGGCGTCTGCTGCCATTCCGGCTCCTGTTTGAATTTTTGCAGTTTATGGTAAACGTTGACGTTGAGGTTTGGATGAGTGTCTCGAACGGCGACAGTAACAATTGCCGGTCCGAGTGTGAATCCGATCGCGCAAAAGAGGACGAATATTTTTGTCGCCAGACAACGGCCGGGGGAGGATAGTTCGCCGATGTCGTTGAATCGAACGGCAAGCAGAATCGCCAGTAACGGCGTTGTGGGAATCAAATACGGCAAAAGCGACTGACTTGTCAAACACCAAAAACCGGGGATGGTAATCACAGTCAACGCCGCCATTCCGGTTAGCGGGTCGGCGAAGATGGATTTCGCGCCCTTTGTGAGGTTGTAAAACGCCTTGATTCGCGGTCGATAAAACAGCGGCAGCGAGAAAAACAGCGGAATGTTTGCCAGAATAAACCAGATTATCGCCATGCCGTAGCAGGATTCTCTCGCTGCGCCGAATCGGGCGGCGGCTCCGGGATGAAGGAACCGCTGAAAGTTTTCTTCGATGAAAAAGTAGTAGGGAAAATCCGGGTTCTTCATCGTCATCAAAACGTACCATGGCAAACACGGAATCAGGAAGACAACCGGTCCGAGAATCCAGCTGTGGTATTTGAGGTTTTTCCAGCGGTTGTTTATCAGAACGTAGAAAAATATCGGCAATCCCGCCATGACAATCGCCACTGGACCTTTCGCAGCCATCCCAGCGCCGAGGCAGAAGAAGAACAGGAGGGAATAGGCAGTAGGGAGTGGGGAGTGGGGAGTAGGTTTTAAAGATTCCGGGGAGCGGACATTGTCCGCGATATCAAAGGTTGATTGTTTTTTGGCGGGTAATACCCGCCCCCCATAAGTCGCCTCGCAACTCGCAACTCGCAACTCGCAACTTCTTTCAAACTCAATATAGCTGAAAATCGCAAAGACGATCGTTGCCGTTAGAACCATGTCTGTCATCATGACGCCGCCGAAAATATAAAATATCAGCGAACAGAGCGTTAATAGTACAGCGGTATAGGCAACGTGAACGTCGCGGAATTTTTTAACAATCGAATAAACGCCCCACAAAATCAGGCACATCGCAATAAACGAGGGAACGCGGGTGGCAAACGGATTTGACCCGAAAATCAGACAGGAAAGCCCGCCCATTTGAAACGGGAGCGCCGGCTTGCCTTCAAAACACTGATATTTCCCGTTGAAAATGAACCATGGTTCCAGAAAGTTGCCGGATTCCGCCATGTTTTTGCACATGACGGCGTATCGCGCTTCAGACGGTTCTGCCAGTGGAACGAACCACATCAAAAGCAAACGTCCGAGCAAAAAAATCGCCAGCGTCGTCAGGAAAAACTTTTTGGAAATGGGGGTTGTCATATCAGTTATCGGAGACGTCTGTCGAAGGATTTTCGACGTCGTCACTCTGCTTTTGCTCAATATCTGCCTTGAACGGCGCGTACAGATTCCATTGACCTTTTTGGAATACGAGTTTGCGATCAATCGGCTTGCCGAAATTTTTCTCCTGACTTTGAGTTACAAAAAGCCAGTCGTTTCTGCTGTTGTTCAGACTGCTTTCAAGGGATTCCGGAACGTGAAATTGGGTTTTGCTTTTGTAGTAATATTCAGCAAAATGAGGCGTCGTCATTGCGAAATAATAGTTTCGTTTGGAAAACTCTGCATCCGTCCCGATTTCTTTAACAGCGTCGGCAATAATCGGAGAAGCCATTTCAGCGGTGGTATAAACAGCAGTGAACGCAATTCCTGCAAACAGAATTGGCAACGCGATAAGCCACGATGTCAGGAACGCGTTGAGCGTTTTGGAAAAACCGGGTTGTCCCAACAGCCCGCTGTCGCGAAATCGGACAGCCAGAAAGACTGCGAAAAATGGAATTGTCGGCAAAAGGTACGTTATCAGAACCCGGCTGGTTAAAGCCCAAAACAGCGTCAGCGATATACACGTCAGAGCTGACATGCCTGTCAGCGGATCCTTGAACATATCCCAGGAGTACATTCTTTTGCGGTTTTTTGATGGGAGCAGCTGCATCAGGAAAACCGTCGGCAGATTGAGCAGGATAAACCAAAAGAACGAAACGCCATAAAACGATTCTCGAGCGGTTCCGAAACGCGACGCCGATCCCTTGAACAAAAACCGATTTAAGTTTTCTTCAATAATAAAATACTGCAGGAAATCCGGATGTTTAACGGAAACAATCCAGTAGTAGGGAACGACAATCGCCAAAAAAGCAATTGTCCCCAAAACCCAGGCGTGATATTTCAGATTCTTCCATCGCTTGTTAATCAGAACGTAAAAGAAAACCGGCAGCCCGCTCATGACAATCGCAACGGGCCCTTTTACCAAAACGCCCAGAGCGATGAAGACGAAAAACAGGACGGAGTAAATGGAAGGCAATAGACAGTAGACAGTAGTATTTAAATTCGCCGAAGGCGAACTACTATTCCCTATTCCCCATTCCCTATTCCCTAATTCCCGCTCAAATCCCATGTAGCTGAAAATCGCGCCGACGATGGTTGCGGTTAAAATCAAATCAGTCATGCATTGTCCAGCGTACATATAAAACAGGAACGAACAGCAGGTCAACAAAACCGCGCAAGCTGCAGTTTGAGCGTCGCGCCATTTTTTAACAAAGCGCCAAACAAACCAGAGAATTAGCAACGAAGAAAAAAATGCAGGCAGCCGCGCTGCGAATTTTGAAATTCCCAGAGCTTTGCAGCACGCCATGCTCATTTGGAACGCCAGCGGCGGTTTTCCAACGAAAACGGTTTCGACGCCCTCGTAGTTGTACGTCGGCTGCCACCAGTTCCCGGACAGCGTCATGTTTTTGGCGAACACGGCGTACCGCGCCTCTGACGGATCCATCAACGGCGTGAAAATGTTCAAAACAAGCCGGGTAACGATGAATATCGCTATTAAAAGGATGAAGGGAGTAGGGAGTAGGGAGTAGGGAATAGATTTTAAATTCGTCGAAGACGAACTGCTATTCCCTATTCCCTGTTCCCTATTCCCTGTCGCAGCCCACAATTCCTCGTTCCTCACTCTGCACTCCTCACTAATACTCAGACCGCTTCTCGTTTCAGTTTTTGCTCTTCTGAGGTTTTGTCCCACGAATGACCGACTGTCGTTTGATTATTGAGGTTCTTTTCGATGCCGCAGAGTTCTTCAACGGTAAACAGGGGACGTCCTTTGACCTGATTGTAAATTCTCCCAATATACTCGCCGATAATGCCCAGCGAGACGAGCATTGTGCCGCCCAAAAGCATATTGAGGATAAGCAGGGACGTCCAGCCGGGAACGGTGGCATTGTAAATAAAATGATCAATCAGCGCCCAAATGCCGTAGGGAATGACAAGAGCGGTTACAAAAAAGCCGATGTACATAATCCAACGCAGCGGTCTGGTTGAAAAACTGACCATGCCGTCGACGGCGAGGACAAGCATCTTTTTGAACGTCAACGAGGGAACGCCAGCCTGACGAGCGTTGACTGTACAGGGAATTGACGTCTGCTTGAATCCCAGCCAGCGAATCAGAGCGCGGAAAAACGGCGTTTGTTCCGGCAGACGGCTGAGAATGTCAACGACAACTCTGTCCATAAGGCGGAAATCGCATGCGCCGGGAATAATCGGGACTTCTGAAACGGCGTTCATCACCTTATAGAACGCGGCGGAGGTAAACTTTTTCACAAAGCCGACTTTGTCGCCGTACCCGGTGCGAACTGTATTGACGACGTGAAATCCTTCTTTCCATTTCTCGACCATGACGGGAATAAGCTCTGGCGGATGCTGAAGGTCTGCGTCCATAACGATTACCGCTTTTCCGCTCGACGCTCTCAGCCCGGCGGCGATAGCAATCTGGAACCCGTAATTTCGGGAAAAAATAACGGCTTTGCAGCGTGGATCTTCGTCGTGAAGCTGACGCATCAATTCAGCGGAATTGTCTGTACTGCCGTCGTTGACGAAAATGATTTCCCATGAGTCCGTAATCTGATTAAGAGATTGGGATACTTCCGTATAGAAACGTCGAACGTTCCCTTCCTCGTTGTGAGCGGGCGTAACGACCGAGATTAATGGCGAATCGGTTGAAGGCTTATAGTTGCCTTCAAATCGAATTGGCAGAATCTTTTCGGTATCTAAACCAACGGTTTGAGTAAAATCTGACATCCGTGTCTCCTGATTATATAATATACTGCAATCTACTATGCATCAGGCTGAATTTTACTATCTTTCCATCATTTATACAACCCCAAATTCCAACTTTTCCTGATTTACTATTAATATATCGAGAAAAAGAGATTTTTTTTGCTCTTTTGCTCTTGAAAGAAATCTGATTTGCGTCATAATAGAATAGCGAGAAGCGACCGACGGAAAGCAGGAGCAAGCCGTCGGGACGGTTATAAAATGCGGTTGCGATCCCAGACGATTTTTAAGGTCATGCGTCCGCTTATACTCTTCTCTCAACCCTGAATTTCACTTTTACAGACGCAAATGAAACGATTTTTATTCATAATCCTGGTTGCCGCATTGGGAATTGGGGCCTTTGTTTGGGCTGAGTCTGAAAGTCCAGCCAAATCTAAAGAAAGACTGCAGTACGAAAATCTGCTGGAACAATGGAAACCGATGGTGGCGCAATTGGCTCAACTGAGGTATAAGTATTTTGACGTTAAGCGTAAACCGGGAGAAGACGAAATCGTTGTCGTTGAGCAAACGCCGGAACGACAAAAGCTCAAAGAGGAGTTTGACAAAAAATTCAAAGACGCTGAAACGACGTATAAACAGCTCGTCGCTACGGCTGTTGTTGCGTACGCCAAAGACCCGGAAAACAATCGCGATATTGAGCGGTTCCTCTTTTATACACTTCAGTATTTTATGGAACGGGACATGTACGAAGACGCATTGAAAATGTGCAATATTCTGCTCGACAGCAACGTCAATAACCCGTACGTAATTCGCTCCGCCGCCTTTGCCGCGTTGTTTACTCAACAGTACGACGTTTCCAAATCGTTTCTGGAAAAAATTCAAAAACTGGGCATTCTGGATCAGTTCCGCCTGGGGGAAAGCGATTTCAAATACCTTCCAGTTTTTGAAATGCTTTGGGAACAGGAAAAGACGTATCGAGAGCAGGAAGAGCGCAAGGATTTGCCCAGCGTCGTTCTGTATACGACTAAAGGGGAAATTGAGATTCTCCTTTACGAAGATCAGTCGCCCAATACAGTCGCCAATTTTATTTGGCTGATTGAAAAGGGATTTTATAAAAATATAGACTTTGACGCTGTTATCAGTCAGGCGATGGCGCATGTTGCTGGAACGGAGCAGTTCAAACGCGTTGACAATCTCACCTTGCAGCCGCTGGTCAGAGGAAACGGAACGCCGGGATATGTTATTCCAGACGAATTCAAGCCCTTTGACTTCCAGAAAAAAATGTTCCCTGAAGACGCCCGATTCTTTTGGCGCGGTACAGTCGTTATGGATTTAATGCGGGATCAGCCAAACACCGGCGGCTGTAAATTCTTTATTTTGTTCAAGCCGGATATCAACTGCGTCAATAAATACACCGCTTTTGGACGAGTCGTTCGCGGCATGGACGTTGTTTGTCGTTTACAGCGAAGAAATCCATCCACGGTTATTTCTCTTTCCCAATTGGCAACGCCGGATAAAATTCTCGACGCGAAGGTCAAAAACAAGCGGAATCACGAGTACAAGCCGAAGATTGTCCCGCTGGAAAAAACTATTCCGCCGTATCCAAACATGCCGGTTTTGCCGGAAGAGGAAAAGAAAGATCCGAACGTCTTTGACATTATGGACTATAACCGGACGCATCTGCCATGACCTTTGTTACGCCGTGGCTGATCTTAGGGTCGCTTGCCATCGTCATTCCCGTTGCGATACATCTGTTTCTTCGGCGTCAGCCGCAAAAAATAGAGTTCCCGGCGCTGCGGTTTGTTCATCAAATTGAGCAGACCGCAAAACGGTCGCTGCGATTGCGTCATTTGCTCTTGCTACTGTGTCGAATCGGTTTGATAATCTTGCTGTCTTTGCTTTTGGCAAGGCCGTTAATTTCCCGGAGCGTTGGCGCGTCGTCGTCCGCTCCGACTGCGGCGGCGCTGCTGTTTGACACGTCTATGAGAATGAACTGTCAGCGCGATAACCAGTCGCTGTTTGACTACGCGCTCAAAGAGGGACAGTGGGTTTTGTCGCGCTTGCCGGGCGGAAGTCAGATTGCAATTATCGATTCGCAAACCAAAACGCCTGCTTTTGCAGTGGACAGGTCGGCGGCAAAGTATCAGATGGAACAGCTCAAGCCCGGACCCGGCTCGCTCGACTTTTCCGGGCAGATAATCAAAGCGGCGCAAGTTCTGGAATCGTCGTCTTTGGGCGTTAAAGAGCTGTATATTTTCACCGACATGTCACAAGCCGCCTGGGACGCGGCATCCGCGCCCATCGTTGCGTCAAGTTTGAAAAAGGCGAACTCGCCGGCGGTTTATGTCATTGACGTTGGATCGCAAAACCTGGTGAACGACAGCGTTTCGCCGCTGCGTCTGGAAAAGGAAATCCTCGCACCGGGCGACAAGCTAAATATAAGCGTTGCCGTGAAGAGAAACGCAATGGAAGGCAATAGGCAAGAGGCAATAGGCAGTAGTAAAGATTCCTCTACTGCCTACTGCCTACTGCCTACTGCCTCACTTCCCAGTCGAACTTTAGAACTGTACGTTCTGGACGATTCCGGCAAGCCGGTCAAGCGTGACGAAAAGATTCTTTCCAGCGAGTCGGAGCAGACTGTCAGCTTTTCACTGTCGGGATTCGAGCCGGGACGATACGAGGGCTTCGTCAAGCTCTCCGGCGCAGACGCGTTTGTGGAAGACGACTGCCGCTGGTTTTCGTTTGAACGCGCCGGGGCGAAAAACGTCTTGCTCATTACGCCTTCGGAGAATCAAAAATCGTCGTTCCTGACCGATGCCCTGTCGCCCAAGTTGTGGCGGGAAGAAGGACGCAACCGATTCAACTGTGACGTTGTTTCTCAAGCGGAGTTTGATTCGGAAGCGTTTGGATTGGACAAGATGTCAAAATTCGAGCTGGCGTTTCTGCTCAATCCAGCGCCGATGTCGGCGGAGGGCTGGAAAAAGCTGGAATCGTGGACGCAGCAGGGCGGTGGGCTTTGCGTTTCTTTGGGCGACAATGCCTCAGACGTCAGCGCGTTTAACACGCCGGAATCGCAAGCCGTTTTGGCGGGCAAAGTTCAGCTGCAAGCGAGAGCGGGCGACAATGTCTTTGTTCTGCCGCGGTCGTACGTCCACCCGATTCTGGTTCCGTTTGAAAAGAACGCGAACTCTGTCCCGTGGACTCAAACAGCCGTTTTTCGATACTGGCAGATGTCGGACTTCGCCTCTGACGTCAACGTTGTTTTGCGGTACAGCGACTTGCGCCCGTTTATTCTGGAACGCCCCGTCGGCGCTGGTCGAGCGCTGACGATTACGACTCCGATTAACGACTCAAAAGGAGCGTGGAACGCTTTGGCGTCGGCTCAAAATTGGGTCTTTTTCGTGTTGATAAACCAGACGGCGGATTACCTAGCTTCGTCCGGCGTCAACCGTCTGAACTATCGCGCTGGCGAGACGGCGGAAATCAAGCAAAACGAGGAAAACGACGACTGGAAAATCACGATGTATTCCGAACCGTCATCCGGGAAAGCTCCGGAGACGCAGCTTGTTCGCGCTCAAAAAGACGTCGTTCGCATTCCCGGTTTAATGACGGCGGGGTATATTGCCGCCGAGCCAAAATCCGAAACGGATTCTTCCGAGAAAATCTTTTTGAGCTTTAATTATTCTGAAAAAGACACCGATTTAACCCGCCTCGACGCCGACCAGCTCAAAGACTTTTTCGGGTCGTGCCCGTGGTCGCAGTCCCGGGACAGAAAGCAGATCGAACAGCGCGTTTCGTCCGGCCGCGCCGGCTGGGAACTGTTCCCGATTCTTGCGGTTCTGTTCTGCTTGTTTTTAGCCGCTGAAACCTGGCTGTCCGAGCGATTTTATCGGTAAAATACGGTGAAAATCAGGGGCGACTTCTCAATGGGATATTTTTTTGTTCCCTCTCCTTGACAGTTCAAACAGATGGAATATAATCTTTACAATTTTGGGCGCAAGCGTTATCGATAGCGCTCCTTGCGCCGTACGGTTAAACAATCAGCCTTTAACGAAAGGGAGAATCCCATCATGACAGCTGCACGTTTGGTCCTGGAGGACGGCGCGGTATTTCCGGGCGAGTCTTTTGGGGCGGCAGTTTCCTCAGCCGGGGAGGTTGTTTTCAACACAGCCATGACCGGTTACACTGAAAGTCTTACTGACCCCTCTTACGCCGGACAAATTCTTGCCATGACTTGGCCGTTAGTTGGAAATTACGGCGTTCCTCCTCATCTTTTGGAAAACGGCATTCAAAAATTCTTCGAGTCAAATCAAATCTGGGTTAAAGGTCTTGTTGTCAGCGAATATTCTCAGCAGTACAGCCATTGGAACGCGGTAGAAAGCCTGTCTGAATGGATGGAGCGCGAAGGAGTCCCTGGCATTTTCGGAATCGACACGCGCGCGCTGACAAAGCGGCTTCGAGAACGCGGCACGATGCTGGGCAAAATCATCGTGGACGACCCCGCCGGCAACCCGCAAGACGTCGAATTTTACGATCCCGGCAAAGTCAATTTGATTGCTCAATGCTCGTGTACGGAGATTACGGAGTATAAGGCAGTAGGCAGTAGGCAAGAGGCAGTAGTTGATTTGGAATTAGGTACTAGCATCGATAATTCTTCTCGCAACTCGCAACTCGCAACTCGCAACTCAGAAGTCAGAATTGCGTTAATCGACTGCGGCGCGAAAAACAACATTTTACGCAGTCTCCTGCGGCGCGGCGCGACGGTGATTCGCGTTCCGTGGAATTTCGACGTTACGACCATCGACTACGACGGTTTGATGATTTCCAACGGACCGGGCGACCCCCAAATGGCGGAAGAAACCGTCGAGAACATTAAAAAAGCGTTCGAGTTGAACAAGCCGATTTTCGGAATCTGCATGGGCAACCAGCTCTTAGCCAGAGCGGCGGGCGCGACAACCTACCGAATGCGTTACGGCCATCGCGGACACAATCAGCCCGTCATTCTTCAGGGAACGCATCAAACCTGGATTACGTCGCAAAACCACGGCTACGCGGTTGACCCGCTTCGTCTGTCCGACGACTGGGAACCGAGTTACATCAACCTCAACGACGGGACTTGCGAAGGGATTGCCCATAAGAGCAAACCGTTCTCGTCCGTCCAGTTTCACCCGGAAGCCAGCGGCGGCCCCCGCGACGCCGGCGTACTGTTCGATAGGTTTTTACAATTAGTAAATAACAATTGACGCTATGCGTCTTAATACTTTATACAATTTATATATCATGTCCCCACTCGCAACTCGCAACTCGCAACTCGCAACTAATAGTATTTCAACTAATAGTCTTTCCAAGGTCCTTCTTCTTGGTTCCGGAGCTTTGAAGATTGGCGAGGCTGGAGAATTTGACTACTCTGGCTCTCAGGCTCTCAAGGCGTTGAGGGAAGAGGGCATTCACACTGTTCTTATCAATCCGAACATTGCAACCGTACAGACCTCGCAGGGCGTAGCTGATACGGTTTATTTTTTGCCTGTTACGCCGGAATACGTGGAGCAGGTAATCCAAAAAGAGCGGCCGGACGGGATTCTGCTTTCCTTCGGCGGTCAGACGGCTCTTAACTGCGGCGTGGCGTTGTACAAAAACGGGACGCTGGACAAATACGGGGTTCGGGTTTTGGGAACGCCGGTTGAAGCGATTATCAATACCGAAGACCGCGATCTGTTCGTGAAAAAGCTGTCGGAGATCGGCGTCCATACGATTAAATCCGAGGCGGTTGAGAACATCGAAGACGCAGTCAAGGCAGCGGAGGAAGTCGGGTATCCGGTGATTATCCGCGCTGCGTACACCCTGGGCGGGCAGGGCAGCGCGTTTTGTGACAACGAAGAAGAACTGCGTCTGCACGCCGCCAACGCCCTGGCGTTTTCCAACCAGATTCTGGTCGAGAAATCCCTGCGCGGCTGGAAGGAAATCGAATACGAAGTCGTTCGCGACCGGTTTGACAACTGCATCACCGTTTGCAACATGGAGAACTTTGACCCGCTGGGAATTCACACCGGCGAGTCGATTGTCGTCGCGCCGTCCCAGACGCTGACCGATACGGAATACCATAAACTGAGAGAACTGGCAATCAAGATCGTTCGTCACGTTGGAATTATCGGCGAGTGCAACGTTCAGTACGCCTTAGACCCCAATTCCGAGGACTATCGCGTTATCGAGGTCAACGCCCGACTGTCGCGGTCGTCCGCTCTTGCCAGCAAGGCGACCGGCTATCCGCTGGCGTTTGTCGCCGCCAAGCTGGCGATGGGGTACAACCTCTACGAGCTGAAAAACAGCGTAACGCAAACTACAAGCGCGTTCTTCGAGCCGGCGTTGGACTACTGCGTCGTGAAAATCCCTCGCTGGGATTTGTCGAAGTTCAAGGGCGTTTCCAAACAGATCGGCTCGTCCATGAAATCCGTCGGGGAAGTCATGGCGATTGGGCGCAGTTTTGAAGAGGCGATTCAAAAAGGACTCCGCATGATCGGGCAGGGCATGCACGGATTCGTCGCCAATCACGAACTCAAGTTCGAGAACCTCGACGACGCGCTCGTTCACCCCACCGACAGCCGCATTTTCGCCGTCGCCAAAGCGTTCCATGAAGGGTACTCGGTCGACAAGATTCACGAGCTGACCAGCATTGACAAATGGTTTTTGTACAAGCTGGAATCCATCTACAACGTTCATCGGGCGATTGACGAGTACCACAATTTCAAGGACATTCCCAGCGATTTGCTTCTGACGGCAAAGAAAAAGGGCTTTTCCGATTTCCAGATTGGGCGTCTTGTAACGCACGGTCAAACGGACCCGGAAGACGCTATGCTCGAAGCCCGGGCGGAACGTAAACGACGAGGAATCAACCCGTACGTCAAGCAGATCGACACGCTGGCGGCAGAGTTTCCCGCCAAGACGAATTATCTGTATTTGACGTACCATGCGACGGAACACGACGTCGAATTCCACAAAGACCGCCGCTCGGTTATCGTTCTCGGTTCCGGGGCGTACAGAATCGGGTCGTCGGTGGAGTTTGACTGGTGCTGCGTCGGCGCGATTAAAACCATTCAGGCGGAAGGATACCGGGGCGTGATGATAAACTGCAATCCGGAAACCGTTTCGACCGACTACGACATGTGCGACCGTCTGTACTTCGACGAACTGTCTCTGGAAGCGGTTCTCGACATTGCGGAATTTGAAGCGCCC
>JAFZAL010000197.1 GCA_017557195.1 Thermoguttaceae bacterium
AGTTCAACAATCGGAACTTTTTTCTTCTGAAGTTGACGATAGATGTCTGTTGAGTTGCTTTGGGAAATGATGCCGTCTCCATGCCATGATGCGAAATCCCCTGGAACTTTCTCACATACGTTGCATGGTTCTAACCGAACATGCCACGGCGTCAAATTCTTTGATGCCTGAGCTTGTGTGTAATTCAACACCCCCTTGAGAACGCCCCGCCCAAATTCGCTGGACGTTTCAATAAGAGCCAAAACCTGTCGTTGTGTGTTTTGCATAAAAAATTAATGAAATAAAAAACTAGCCCTATTACTCAAAACAAAATCAAAAATACTTCTAACGCCAATTGAAAACGGACAAAACGTTAAAAGGCAACAAGAATACTCTAATTGCGTTTTGAATAACAATATTTATTACATATTGCGACATTATTTATACCATATTTTCAAAGTTTTGCAATAGGACAATTATAAATAGTAAAAAATCATAAATATTTGCATTTATATAGTTCTATATCTGTTTTTTCTGAATATTTCATCACGATTATTCCACTTTTTAAATGATTCACCCTTGAAGAAAAACTTTCCGATGTATAATATATAAAGGAGTTGCAGTTCACTTGACAGATATTTATTCCAGAGAGTGTTAAAATAGACAACTTTTTAGAACTGCTTGTATCAGAGCGCCTTGCAACAAATCAATTCAAACAATCATATAACATTTGCCTGTGACGCGTAATTTAGTAATTATTTTTATTTTTCAATGCTGTCGCTCAGTGATTTTGCTCCTGATTCCGTCAAATTTGTAATTCAAAATGACATCTAACGACAACCCGTTTCTGCCGACAACCGCTCAGGAAATGCGTCAGCGCGGCTGGGACTACGTGGATCTGGTTTTCGTAACCGGAGACGCGTACGTCGACCATCCGTCTTTTGCCGCGGCGATACTGGGACGATGGCTTTCCAAACATGGATATCGGGTTGCGATTCTCGACCAGCCGGACTGGCATAGCTGTCAGCCGTGGCGGGAGTTTGGGCGTCCGCGGCTGGCTTTTGGGATTTCCGCCGGGGCGATGGACTCGATGGTCAACAAGTACACGCCGTTTAGACGTCTCCGGTCGGCAGACGCGTATTCGCCCAACGGGGAGCTGGGGCGGCGTCCCGACAGAGCGGTTAACGTGTATTCTCAGCGCGCCCGGGAAGCGTATCCCGGCTGTACGGTTCTCATCGGGGGAATAGAGGCGTCGCTGCGTCGGCTGGCGCATTACGACCATTACAGCGACAAGCTGCGGCGGTCTGTTCTGCTCGATTCCAAGGCGGATTTGCTCATGTACGGTATGGGCGAACTGACGTTCTTGGAAGTTATGCGGCGTCTGGAAGAACATATAAACGACGAGTCTGGCGGCTTGTCCTGGCTTCACGACATTCCCGGGACGGCGTACCGCGGCGGAATGAAAACGCCCATCCCCACCGGCGACGACGTTATCGAACTGCCGACTTGGGACGAGGTTCAGCAATCCAAAGAGAAGTTTGCTGAAATGACCCGGATTATTTATAACGAGCTTAATCCGTTTTGCGCCCGAACGCTGGTTCAGAGGTTTGGAACGGAACACGTTGTCGTTCGTCCGCCGCAAAGACCGCTGACGGAATCGGAAATGGACGAGGTCTATTCGATGCCCTTTACGCGTCAGGCGCACCCCAAATACGGCTCGGCGGAAATTCCCGCTCTGACCGTAATTCGGAACTCGGTTCAGATTGTCCGCGGGTGTTTTGGCGGCTGTTCGTTCTGCTCGATTGCCGCTCACGAAGGGAAAATAATCCAGTCCAGAAGTTGTAACAACGTCCTGGACGAAATTCGACGCATGCAGTCTCAGCCCGGGTTTACCGGCGTAATCAGCGACCTGGGCGGACCCACCGCCAACAGCTATCAAATGACGTGTCGAAAGCCCGACCAGATGAAGCGATGCCGCCGGACGTCTTGCCTGTATCCCAAAATCTGCCCTAATCTCAATACGGACCATACGCCTGTTATTGAACTGATGGAATCGGCGCGGAAGATCAAGGGCGTCAAAAAGGCGTTTATCGCATCGGGAATACGAACAGACGTCGCTCTCAACAGTCCGGAATACATCCAAAAGCTGGCGGACAATTTCGTCGGCGGCTATCTCAAAACCGCCCCGGAACACGTTGCTGGCGAGGTTCTGCAATGCATGCAAAAGCCCAGTATAGACGTCTACGAACGGTTTGTAACACAGTTTGAAAGCGCCAGTCAACGATGCGGGAAAAAGCAGTATTTGATTCCCTATTTTATCGCGGGACACCCCGGCTGCGACCTGAAATCCATGATTCGTCTGGCGGAATACCTTCGCGATCACAACCTTCGACCCCAACAGGTTCAGGACTTCTGGCCCGGCCCCTTTGACTGGGCGACGGCTATGTATTATACAGAGTCCGACCCCGCGACGGGGAAACCGCTTTACGTCGCCAAAAACGAGCGTGACAGACGCATGCAGCGCGCCTTGATGCAGTATTTCCTCCCTGAGAACTACCAGTGGGTCAAAGAGGCGTTGATTAAAGAGGGACGGAAAGACCTTATCGGATACGGTCCCAAATGTCTCATTCCGCCTAATCCGCCCAAGCAGGCATCTTCCAAACAGAAATTCTCCAAAAACAATCCGAAAAAACGCAACGGCGGCTATCGGCAGAAGTAACGCCCTGCCCTGATGCAATCTTTCCATGCCTCTTGACGGAATATCGCAGGGCGGGTATAATCAAAATAAAAACTCGCAACCAATATTTAATCACGACCATGCAAACCATTTCCACGCAAACGTTAATTCTCGGTTCCGGCGCCGCGGGACTCAATGCGGCGTTTTCTCTCAAACGCCTTGGCGTAGACGATTTAATCGTGTTGACCGAAGGGCTTCAGATGGGAACGTCGATCAATACGGGGTCTGACAAGCAG
>JAFZAL010000198.1 GCA_017557195.1 Thermoguttaceae bacterium
CTAAACGATACGTTGTTTTAGAAAATTCATTTGAGCACGGTACGCTCAGAATTCTGGCTCCGTACAGCGAGGAAGAAGTTACTACTTCAACAGGAGAGAAATTCACAAAGAAATCCGGTCTTAAACCTGGAGAAACGTATATTGTTGAAGGATTCCTCAAAGTTCGTGAAGGTATGACCGTAACTACGAAATAAGAATAATTTAGTCTCCCCTCTCATAACTTTCAATACAACCATGTTTTCGAAATTTTTTATCGACAGACCGATTTTTGCGACGGTTATTTCGTTGCTGATATTCATAGCGGGGGTTGTTACCTATTTTAAACTTCCCACGGAACAGTTTCCAGACATCGTTCCACCGTCCGTAAAAGTATCGTGCGCCTATTCAGGCGCGGACGCCCAGACGTTAGCGGAGTCCGTTGCCGTTCCAATTGAGAAAGAGGTAAACGGCGTTGACAACATGATTTATATGACGTCAACCAGTTCCAATACCGGTTCGTATGCTTTAACCGTTTATTTTGAGATTGGAACCAATCCGGATATTAACACGGTGAACGTCATGAACCGCGTCAATCTGGCGGAGCCGCGTTTACCTTCAGAAGTTACTCAAACAGGCGTTACGGTCAGTAAACAATCGCCCAATATGTTAGGTTTTTACGCGTTCCAGCTTTCCGAGAAAGCCGCCCAGACGAAGGATAAAACCTATCTTTCCAATTACGTTTCAATTAATGTCAAAGACGCGTTGGCGCGAATTCACGGCGTTGGAAGCGCTGAATTGATGAACACGCGAGATTATAGTATGCGAATCTGGCTGGATCCGAACATTTTAGCTGAGCGTGACATCTCAATTAATGACATCTCAAAAATCCTATCTGAACAAAACGTTCAGGTTGCGTCCGGAAGCATAGGCGGCGAACCGGCTCCAAAAGGTCAGTTGATGAATCTGACTCTTTCAACAAAGGGACGTCTCCAAACGGTTGAGGAATTTGAGAATTTGGTCGTTCGCACCACCAGCGACGGACGAATGCTTAAACTTAAAGACATTGCCCGCATTGAACTGGACAGTCAAACGTATACCAACGAATCATTTGACATGCTTCTTGATCCCAGTCTGTTATCGCACAGGAAGAGCGCTGACGACAAAGATAAAGCTGATGCCAGCGTCCATTTCGAGCCTAAAATTCGCGATACTGCAACGATTGCCATTTACGCCTCGCCTGGCGCAAACGTTGTAGATGTGGCAGAAGCGGTCGATAAGGAACTGGAAAGTCACAAGGCGGAGTTTGAAAGCGCCGGTATAGAATATATCAAAGCGTACGATTCGACGACGTTTATTAACGCCTCGTTGGAAGAAGTCAAAGAAACGCTCATTTTAACTATTGCAATTGTCGTCGCCGTTGTGTACATCTTCCTGCAAGACTGGCGAGCGGCTCTTATTCCATCGCTGACAATTCCGGTTTCTCTGGTTGGAACGTTTTTCATGATGGGGATGTTCGGGTTTACGATTAATACGCTGACCCTGTTCGGACTTTGCCTTGTCATCGGCATCGTTGTAGACGACGCTATTGTCGTTGTTGAAAACTGTCAGCGTTTGCTGGACGAAGAAGGGTTAAAACCGTACGACGCCGCCGTTAAATCCATGGGAGAAGTTACCGGACCGGTTATCGCAACAACCTGCGTTTTGATGGCGGTGTTCCTTCCGACGATGTTTATGTCCGGGCTTGTTGGGCGTATGTATCAGCAGTTCGCACTGACCATTGCCGGTTCAGTTGTTATTTCCTCTGTGTGCGCTTTGACAATCGCTCCGGCGTTGTGCGCTATTTTGTTGAGAAAGTCCAAACCGGAAAAAGACAAGTTCTTCGGGTTTCGCTGGTTTAATAAAGGTTTTAACGCCTTTGCCAGCGTGTACGAACGATGTCTTAATTTCCTGACTGTTGCAACGCCAATTACCGTTATATTCTGGATTGCTCTTGTTGCAGCGTTAGTTTGGGGCGTTTCCGTCATGCCTCAAGGATTTATTCCCCAGGAAGACCAGGGAACGCTGTTCCTTGACATTCGTTTGCCAGACGCTCGTTCTTTGCAGCATACAAACGAGGTCGGGAATAAGCTTACCAAGATTATCCAAGAAAAATTTTCTAATGAAGTTGCCAATATACTTTTTGTTAGCGGTTATTCCATGCTTGACGGTACGAACTCGAGCAATGTCGCCATCGGAGTTCTCTGTCTGAAAAACTGGAAAGATCGAAAAGGTCCGGGGCAGGAAGCGGAGGAGCTTTCCAAGAGAATCATGATGGAATGTTATAATAGCGTCCCGGAAGCTCAGATTCTGGTATTCTCTCCGCCTGCCATTTCGGGCATTGGAACTTCAGGCGGTTTGGAAGGACATCTTATTGACAAAAACGAATCCGGGCTGGACGTTCTGTACAATGCTGCTCAGGAACTCAACCTTCAAGGGCAAAACAGCGGAACGTTCTCTCAAATTACCTCAACGTTCAAGCCAAATTATCCGCGTCTGTATTTGAATGTAGACAGAGAAAAATGCAAAAAGATGAACGTCAGTCTTAACGAACTGTTCGTCTCGCTGTCAGGGTATTTGGGAAGCAAATACATCAACGACTTTAACGCCTTCGGTCGAATCTTCGAGGTTATTTTACAGGCAGATGCCGACAAACGCGCTACCAGAGAAGCGATTCTTTCCTTGCCGGTTATGAACGCCGACGGGAAGAAGATGCCGTTGTCCGCCGTTGCGACGATTGAAGAAACCGTCGGTCCGCAGTTTATAACTCGATATAATATGTATACGTCAGCCTCTCTTATGGGGGCGCTCAACCCGGGCAAGAGTACAGGCGTTGGCATGGACGAAATGAAACGCATTGCTCATACTGATTTGCCAGAGGGATTCGAGGTCAACTGGACAGGCTTGGCGTACCAGCAATCTCTGTCAGGCACGACGATTTTGACGGTCTTTGTACTATCGCTGATTTTCGGTTTCCTCGTTTTGGCGGCGCAGTACGAGTCATGGTCAGCCCCGATTATTATTATTATGGCTGTCCCGCTGGGCGTTTCCGGAGCCGTTTTGGCGGTCTTTCTGCGTGGGCTTGACATCAACATGTACACGCAAATCGGTTTGATTGTTATGGTTGGATTGTCAGCGAAAAACGCGATTTTGATTACGGAATTCGCTCGCGACAAATGGATGAAGGAAAACCATACGATTCTGGAATCCGCGAGACTTTCGGGACGTCAGCGACTTCGTCCGATTATGATGACGTCGTACGCGTTTATTTTGGGCGTCGTTCCGTTGATGTTCGCCACCGGCGCCGGCGCTCACAGCCGCGTTGACATCGGCACCGCGGTCTTCGGCGGCATGCTTGAAGAAACCATGGTCGGCATTCTCGTTTCGCCGGTTCTGTTTATCGTGATTACCTCCATTGCCGTTTCGATTATGAGCGTATTCCGCCGAGGACTGGGAGGAGGAAACGAAGCGAGCGACGCGTCGGAAGCGTAATATTATGGCGTTAGGCGAGCCGGGGTGCGTTAGCCCCCGGCGGCGAGGCGCCGCTCCCGTTCCGCGCTGCCGCGCGAGATGTATTATAATCGCTCCCGTTGGTCGCTTAGCGCCGAGTCTTAAAGAACCGCGTAGCGGTTCAATTTAAATAGCCGTGGGTGAAACCCACGGAAAG
This sequence comes from Thermoguttaceae bacterium, assembly GCA_017557195.1. Taxonomy (GTDB): domain Bacteria; phylum Planctomycetota; class Planctomycetia; order Pirellulales; family Thermoguttaceae; genus RUG11551. The sequence continues at coordinate 3,683 of JAFZAL010000198.1, forward strand.
CATAACGCGACAAAATAAACATCGACAAATACTCTTTTTCTCTCCCCCGCGCCATTGGGCGCGGGGGGAGAGAAAAAGAGGTTGACTCGATTAGAAAGAACTGGTTTACCTCGTCCCGGCGGTTAAAACCGCCGGTTACAAAGGTTTCGTCCCTTCGGGACTATGCGGACTTTTGTCCGTACCCCTTAACCCCCTATTACAAAAATGATTTTTGAAGGAGATTTTCATAACGACGAGTTTCGTTATCAGTTTGCTATCGTGGTGGCGAAGTTCAACAAGACCATTAC
>JAFZAL010000199.1 GCA_017557195.1 Thermoguttaceae bacterium
CGCCGACGCCGATTTCTGCCTGAAAGGATATATCGAACCGAAAATCATGCTGCCGGAAGGCCCCTACGGCGACTGCATGGGCATGTATTCTGAAGCCCGACAGTTTCCTGTCATGCGGGTGGAATGCGTGTATCATCGCCCTCGCCCGATTTGGCCGTTTTCCGCCGTTGGGCGTCCGCCGCAGGAAAACGTCGTGTTGAGAAAATTCGTTCGAGAGCTTATCGGTCCGTCCGTCGCTCAAATGATTCCCGGCGTTAAAGCCGTTGCTCCGGTCGACGAAGCCGGCGGCGAGCCGCTTTTGCTGGCTATCGGGCGCGAAGGGTTTATGCCCTATTTCGGCGATCGTCAGCCGCGAGAACTGCTCACGCTTGCCAATGCAATTTTGGGGAACAATCAGCTTTCGATGGCAAAGTACCTCTTTATTGCCGCTCAGGAAGACGATCCAACGTTAACCGTCAGCGACGTCCGGGAATTCTTCAGACACGTTCTGGAACGCATTGACCTCAAACGCGATTTGCACTTCCAGACGAGAGCCAGTTTCGACAAAATTGATTACAGCGCCGTAGACGGTCTGAACAACAGTTCCAAGCTGGTCATTGCCGCCGCTGGCAAACCGATTCGCAAACTGCCAATGGGCATCGTTTCCGGCATGAATTTGCACGAAGGGCTTGGGTTTACCAATCCCCGCGTTTTCCTGCCAGGCATTCTGCTGGTCGACGGTCCTGTATACCAAAAAGACGCGACAGGAAAAGACAATTCCGTTGAAAGATTCTGCCAGTCGTTCCAGAGAAACGAACCGATTAATCAGTACCCGCTTATTGTCGTTGTTGATAAAGGTTCGTCCGCAGGCGCGAATTTGCGTAACTTCCTCTGGACGACGTTTACCAAAACCGACCCTGCGTCAGACGTTTACGGCATAGAATCGTTTATAAACGGAAAGCATTGGGGCAGTAACGGCTCGCTGGTTATCGACGCCAGAAGCAAACCCTTCTATCCGGAATCGCTGGAAGAACCGCCCGAGGTTGTCAAAGCGGTTGAAGCTCTTGCCGTTAAAGGCATGCCGCTGTACGGAATCATCTAGACGCAATTTGAAAAGACAATCGGCAGTAGTAATCATAAACTACTGCCGATTGTCTATTGTCTACAGCCCGACAATTCTCAGCCCTGCCGGTAGAGTTTCTCCAAATTCTTCGGCGCGTTCGTCGTCCTGAAGCGATCCGCCGTCGCGAACGAGCGTTATCCAGCGAGGTTTGACGCCGGGAACGGATTCCAGAAAACGCAGCGCGTCTGCCCGAAGCGATTCTGAAATGTCACGATATCGATCGCCGGTTTTATGCGTCGTCAAAACGACGGCAAACGCCGCTGCGGCAATGGCGTCTGTCCGTTCAGTCTCTGGAATGACAAACTCTGTTTTACGGCTGGTTATTCCGATAAGTTTTCTCACCCACGCTTCGACGGCTTCCGGCGAAAGAATCGTTTCCATGGTTGTAATGGACGATGCTCTGGCGCCCAATCGTCCGATGCTCCAGAGAATCGCAGCTGTCGAACCGGGCGTTTCCTTCGAGCTTAACAGGTTGAGAAGAAGGTCGCCGGTTTCCTGTTTGCTCTCAATTGGCAGCTTTTCCATTGCCCCAAAAAGACGGAACAACTCTGCTGATTCCGTTGGCGTGTAAAACCATTCATTTCTGCCCTTGGCTTTTGGACGCTTTCCGGGATTGAGGCTGTTACACAGCGATCTCAGTTGACGAAGAATCGGTTCCATGAGTTGAATCTGTCGCCCGGAGGACAACCCCGCCGCAGCGCGTCGCCAGAGAATCCAAAGCTGCAGTCGGTTGTCCGGCTGAGGGAATCGAAGCTTTCCAAAGACGCTTTTCCAAATCTGCTCAATTCGCCAGTCGTCCATCGACGCCCCAATTCCCGGACGGAGACAGAATCCCGCCAGATTGAGCCATCGCGCCTCGTGAGCCGCCGACTTCTTGCGACCGGGTTCCAACTCCATTAATGCGTCAAACAGAGAACGCAGCGCCGGCGCCGGCAGGGTTTCCCGACTCTGACCGATTATCCCGGTTATGCGTTTGACGACCTCCGATGGTTTAATCTCAAATCGTTCAAAGCAGGCTTTTAATACGTCTTTGGACTGCTCGATTTTGTTCTCGTCAATAATCCCTTCGGACTCTGCCGTTGTTTCGACGCTTTGCACGTCTGTCTCGACCGCAGAGCGAATATCGAAGTTCAGCCGCCATCGGCCGACGCCTTCGTTAGACGCCAAATACAGCTCTAGAGCGCCGCTGTCTGTGAGGTGAGTTTGAATATTGACGCTGAGTGAGCTGGCGGTCTCGCCGCGGACCTTAATCACCGTTCTCAGCGGAGCCAAAGCGCGCATTTGGTTCTCGTCCAGGTCGATAATCTCGCCGGGTTTGTCTGTCGTTCGAGAGCTGGAAACAAACAGGGGGAATGCAACCGGCGCGTTCGTTTGAAGGCGCAGCTGGTCGTTTTGAATTTCCAGCGTCTGCCCTTCCTGAATGTCGGCGGGCGCAATGCACATCGCTCGAAGTTTGCCGTCGTGTTCCAGACCAATATAATAACTCCGCGCCAAGGTTGCATGAATGCGGAAAAGAGGGACCTGCCGCTTTGCGTCTTTTTGTACCTCGCTGTTTTGCAACTTTTCCAGATGACGAATCAGACCAAAATAAGCGGCTCCGCGGGCGACGGCTAAATCCAGAGCGTCGTTGTCCAGAACAACCGGACGCCAAGGTTCGCCGTCTGCCGGGGAGAACCATCGTGACAACTGGTCAAGAATCCGCTGCTTTGTCAACGGGGATTCAAACATGCCGCCGTTAAACAGAACCGCGTCCGGGCTGTCGCATTGAGCGTTTGTCAGGAACGCTGCCAGATACCGCGTTATTGCCGGGTCGGACGCAAACGGCAACCCAAATTCCTGAAATCCGCTTCGGCGGCGGTCGGGTTTTGCCGTTAGCTCGACAAAGGGGAAGAAACCCTCTAAAAGAGCGTTGACGACTTCCTCTTTTGTAACAGTCAGATACAGGCTTTTCGCCATCAGTTTGCTTCCGGCGGCGGGAATGGACGCAGTGCAGGTTTCCGGCGCGTTCTCACCCAAAAGCGTTTCCTTAACAATTCGCGACTGACGAACAAGCGTCTGCCACTGACGGTCTGTCAGCTTTACGCCCTGTTGAGCAAACTTCGATTCCAGAAGCCGCGCCAGCGCCAGGTCGAGGTTGTCCCCGCCGAGCAAAAGATGGTCGCCAACTGCAATTCGATGAAACGAGACGGCGTTACTTTCGACGCTGTTTTCCGTATCGCTTTGATTCTCTCGAACAATGCGAATGAGCGAAAAGTCTGACGTGCCCCCGCCGACGTCGATGACCAGGACGGTTTGTGAGGCAGGCGGCAGTAGGCAGTAGGCAGTAGTATTTAAATTCGCCGCAGGCGAATTACTATTCCCTATTCCCCATTCCCTATTCCCTAACATCTTGTAAATCCAGGCGTAGAACGCGGCTTGCGGTTCTTCAATAAGAACGACTTTCTGCAGCCCGGCTTTTGCGGCGGCGCGAACGGTTAGCTGGCGAGCCGTTTCGTCAAACGAGGCGGGCAGGGTGATAATAATGTCCTGCTTGTCTAACGGAGCGTCTGGATGAGCGTCGTTCCAGCGGTCGGCAATGAACTTCAGATATTGTGACTGAGCGTCGACGGGGGACATTTTTTTGACGTCGTCTGGCGCTTTCCATGGCAGAAACGCCGCTGTCCGGTCAACCTGAGAGTGACACAGCCACGATTTCGCCGACCAGATCAGACGCCCCGGTTGAAGAGCGCCAAAATCCCGGGCGTACGTCCCGACTTCGACTTCCCCAGAGGGTTCTATAAACAGAAAAGAAGGCAGCGTTGGACGATTTTCGCTTTCGCCCGGCGCTGTCTTCTGAAACAAAGGAAACGACTCGATTTTTCCCGCCCCTGCTGCAAGATCAATACTCATCACAGCCGAGTTCGTCGTGCCTAAATCGATGCCGACGATGTAACGGGAATTAGGAAGTAGGGAGTAGGGAGTAGTAGAGTCTTCACTATTCCCTATTCCCCATTCCCTATTCCCTAAATTCGCCGAAGGCGAATTGCCTTCCTTAGTTTGGTTTTTACTCATTCAAATCAATACCATTATTTTCCAGAATGGATTCTTTTGCATTCTTTCTGGAAAATTCCTGGATAAAACTTTCTTCCGGTTTGGGCGCCGTCTGAACGTCGTCAACAGAACCGGATACTGGAATCTGACGAGGAATCCAGCTGTCGTAACTTTCGTTTTGGTCTAAAAGCGCGTCAACTTCAGCGCTGATTTTCGCTCGTTCCTGTTCGGAAACGACTGCTGGCGGAATCTCGATTGACGGGATTGACAACGAGTCCTCGTTTTCATCCGCTTCGACAACGTCGGCGTCCAGAGGTTCGACGATTAAAGCGTCCGCTTCTTCAGCTTCGACTTCTTCGGCTTTGGCTTCTTCAGCTTCTACTTCTTCAGCTTCTACTTCTTCGGCTTCGACTTCTTCGGCTTCTTCAGCTTCGGCTTCTTCGGCTTCTTCAGTTTCCGTTTCTTCGGCTTCTACTTCTTCAGCTTCAGCTTCTTCGGTTTCTTCCGCATCGCCGAATAACGGAGCTTCAATGTCTTCGAGTTCTGGCGCTTCTACGTCCGGGACGTCAAAAAAGTTGGGATCGACAACGGGGATTTCGTTAACGTTTACATTTTCAATGTCAGACTGTTCGTCATTTTCAGCCTGTTCAACGTTTGTTTTTTGTTCCATCAGGGCGTTCATGTCTTCATCTGGAATGTCCGGCAATCCATGAACGACAACCCACGGTTCTTCTTCTTTGAAAACTTCTTCCGAAACTTCAAGAACCTGAGTCTCCTGCTCTGCTTGAGCGACGTCCTCGGTCTTGACCTCGGAGTTGGCGACGGCTTCTTCCAAGGCTTTCTCGGCGTTGACGTCGTCTTCCGGTTGGAGTTGGACGTTTGCCAATTCTTCCTGGTTGACTTCATCTATCGGATTTTCAGCAATCTGTTCTTCCGAATTGAGAGCCTCAATGGCGTCATTATACTGTTTCTCAAGCATACAATAAAACTCTTCTTCTGACAACCCCTCCGGTTGAGAATTTTCTGCAATTTGAGAAACTTCTTCCAGATTTTCAGAATCGTCAGCCGGCATTTCTCCGGTCAGAACGGCAATTTCCAGTTTTTCGTCGTCCGTCAATTCGTCTTTGCTTGCCAGCGACATGCTCATGACCTGGGCGGCAGTTTCGTTCCATTCTTCGATGTCTTGGACAGCCAAAACTTCTTCGGTCGTCGCTTCTTGTTCGTCAATGGCTTCAATCTCGTCTTCCGGCGCGAAGAACGCATTCTGAGCCAGTTTGGCGCCGTCAAAATCGTCTGAAGCGCCCAAAGCCCCAACCGCCAGAGCGATTCCGCCAGCAATAGTGTACAGTGTGTTTAACATAATAAAACCTTTCTCGTAAATTAAGATGGAAATATAACGGTATATAGAGAATTTCCAAATTCCCTAAATTGCTATCGGAAAGATAAAAAGAAAAGTTTAGACAAAATAGAAATATTTTTAAAAATAATTAATATTGGCAAAGTTTGAGGACGCAGGCTGGGGAGTGGATATTTCGGGGAGCGGACATTGTCCGCGATAATCAAATGTTGTTTGTTTTTGTTGGCGGGTAATACCCGTCCCCCGTAAAATTACCCGCCCCCCGTAAGCATTACGAATTCAAAAAATCCCTCTTGCGTTATTTTTAAAAAATGTGTAATTATTGCTATCTGATATTTTTTAGGAATAGTATTTAGCGCTCAGCGTTAACTTTATAATCCATGAATGCGATGAATATGCAATCCGGCTTCAAGACGCGATTAGCGTTTAATTTAAGGCTCCTGACAACAGTGGCGGGCGCTGTTTTGACGCTTTTATGCTCAACGACCCTCTACGGTCAGCAATACATGCGTCCTGATGGAACGACGGGCGCGTCGAAGATAGCTGTTTCCGAGGCTCTTCCAGGCGAATACGACAATCATACAACCCCGGATCCTCAGTATCCGCCGGGAATTATGCCGGATAAAGCTCTGTCGGTGGATCCAACGTCGGTTGGAGCCGATTCGCCTGACCTTCCGCCCGTCCCTTCCTTTGACGGCAGCGTAAACTCGACGTCTGACGTTTTGCCGTCAGCCGCCGCCGGTTCGGGTCCTGATTCGATTCTCAATCTGTATAACGCGCCTGGCAGTTCAACCAAAGCTGACCAATACGAAGGCATGACGATTGCCGACGTTAAAATCGAAGGCAATCATCAGTATTCGTTTGAGAAAATCGTACCGTATCTGAAAACGCGTCCGAGCCGTCAGTTCAGTAAGAAGATTCTCGAAGACGACGTTCGGCGTTTAATTTACAGCCGTATGTTCGTCAACGTAGAGACGTTATTTAAAGAAGTCAATAACAATGGAAACGTAGAGCTGGAAGTCAAGTTTCGCGTTTCAGAACGTCGGACGATTCAATACATTCGTTACGTCGGCAACGAGAAGATTCGAAAAAAGTACCTGGAAAAGGAAGCTCTCCTTCGCGTCGGCGGAGCGATTGACCCCTCGGAAGTTGCGTCTGCCAAAGAGCGTATTGAAGGATTTTACCGATCCAAAGGATTTGCCCGCGCAACGGTAACGGTCGTTCAGGGTTTGAAATTGTCAGACCCCGGCGTCATTTTCCAGATTAACGAAGGTCCCAAGCAGAAAGTTCACTGGACCAGCTTTGAAGGCAATACGATTGTTTCCGACGCCCGACTGCGAACTCAGGTTCAGTCCAAGCACGGATTCATGTGGATTTTTGCGGGTGAACTGGATTACGAGAAACTTGACGCTGACGTTCGGACGCTGGAAGACTATTACAAAAATCTGGGCTTTCTCGACGTTCGCGTTGGAAGAGAAGTCAAATTCAATTCGTCAGAAGAATGGGCGGACGTTGTCTTTTACATTCACGAAGGCAAACGTTACAAAATCCGCGACGTTGTTATTGCTGGAGCGAACAGCTTTACATCGGAACAGCTCAAAGAGATGATGGAAATCGACAAAGGCGACTATCTCAACAAGCTCAAGCTGACTCGCGCCATTAACAGGATTCAAAATCGATACGGTACGATTGGCAGAGTTTTCGCCGATGTCAAGCCGGACGTTCGCTATCTCGAAACGCCGGGTCAGTGTGACATCGTCGTCAGCATTAAAGAAGGCGACGTCTATCGCGTTGGGCGAGTAAACGTTCTCATTGCAGGCGATTATCCGCAGACGCAAATCGACACGGTTCTTAACCGCATGACGGTCAAGCCGGGCGACATCATGGACACCAACAAAATCCGCGCCTCTGAACGACGACTCAAGGCGTCGCAGCTGTTTGCCAACGATCCTCAGAAGGGCGTGTCTCCCAGCATCGTTTATTCGCCGCCGGAAATCAAAGACATGGAAAAACGCGACGGGCAGAGAATGGCGGAGCCTATCACCCGTCCGGAAAACTCCAACTCGTTCCGCGGTCAGAGTTCCGAAAGCGAATACCGACACGTTGCACGCTTTACGCCGTCTGCGCCTTCAAATCAGAAAACGGTTGACGTTAATTATTATGGAACGTGGAATGAAAGCGAACAGAGCGTTGAATGGCAAAACGTCGAAATGAATTCCAGCGACGGCGCCAAGCGGGAAATCCATATAGAAGGCAATAGGCAAGAGGCAATAGGCAATAGTGAAGATCCTACTGCCTACTGCCTACTGCCTACTGCCTCAAACTTGTATTCCGAATCCTTTGAAGAATACAATAACAACAGCGTTCAGCAGGAATACGCCAAAGAAGACGAAAAACAGCGAAGTCAGCCGGCTTATTTAGGACAGAGCGGTTATCAAACAACGTACGGATTTGACCCGTTTGGTCAGCCGTCGGTTCCGTCAACGCGAGCGGAAGTCAATCAGGCGGTTGGCGCTTCCAACGTTTCAAATCCGACGCTTCAGCAGTCGGTTTACAATCAGCCTGTTACATCCGCGCCGGCAACGCAGACGTACGTTCCTGCCAGCGCGAATCAAACGGCGGTTGTTCAAAACGGCTGGGCTCCTGCCAGCGGATATCAAGGACAGAACGTTATGGAACCCGCTCCGACGGGCGCTCAGATGGCTCCGTATTCCGGCGCGGTGGGACAGAATATTTATAGCGACAACTTGCCCATGCAGCCGGGAATTCCGGCGCCTAACAGCCCAACGGGACAATCCGGCAGTCCGTACCCGGCGGCGCAGTCGTTTGATCAATCCTACTCCGGCAATTACTATTTTCAGTCCATTGACGGACCAAATACGATTCCAATTGCCGCGTCGCTGGAAGAAACTCGAACCGGGCGAATGATGTTCTCCATTGGCATCAGCAGCGAGTCCGGCTTGTTAGGTTCGGTCGTTATTGAAGAACAGAACTTCGACTGGATGCGCTGGCCGCGATCCTGCCGGGACTGGTACAACGGCGTTGCGTTCCGCGGCCGAGGTCAGCATTTCCGAATCGAAGCCTCGCCTGGTACAAACGTCCAGCGTTACAGCATCAGCTTTGGAGAGCCGTACCTGTTCAATACGGATATTTCCTGGGACATCAGCGGCGTTTACTACGAACGTTTTTATGACGAATGGTACGAAAAACGATTGGGCGGTCAAACGAGCCTTGGCTATCGATTCCATAAAGATTTGGTTGGCTACCTGACGTTTAGAGGATACAATATTAAATTGTATCATCCGATTTCGCCGACGCCTCCGGAACTGCAAGACGCATTGGGATCGAACGCTCTGTACGGCATTGGCGCCAGACTGGTTTACGACAAGCGCGACAGCCCCTATATGGCGACCGAGGGTTGGTATATGTCGGCGGAAATTGAACAGGTGTTTGGCTCCTACACGTACCCGCGCGCGTCGTTCGGCGTCAAAAAGTTTATCCCGCTGTACGAACGGCCAGACGGTTCCGGACGTCACGTTTTGTCGCTCAAGACGTCAGTCGACTGGACGGACGTAGACACGCCAATTTACGAACATTATTTCACAGGCGGCATTTCCACCATTCGCGGTTTCCGTTACAGAAAAGCAACGGTTCGCGACATGGGCGTTCCTGTCGGCGGTTACACTCAGGTTTTGGCGTGCGCCGAATACCTGTTCCCGATTACGGCAGACGACATGGTTAAAGGCGTCATTTTCTGTGACACCGGTACGTCGGACTACAACTTCGGGTCGTGGAAAGATCGTTACAGAGCGTCAGTCGGATTCGGATTCCGAATCACCGTTCCGATGATGGGCTCCGTGCCGATCGCGCTGGACTTTGCCTTCCCGGTGTCGAAAAACGATTTCGACGAAACAGAAATATTCAGCTTTACCATGGGCGGAATGTTTTAGAAGGATAACCCATGGCGGCTCAAAACGCAGAAACCATCGTATTAAACAGCGTTCCATTCAGCAATACAAGCCAGATTGCAACGCTTTATACGCGAGAATTCGGGAAGTTTTCCGCCCTGGCGAAAGGATCGCGCCGAGAGAAAAATCCGTTCGACAACGGGTTGGATTACATGGCGCGCCTGAAAACGACGCATTACGTTCGTTCGCAGGGGCTTCAGCTGCTCACGCAGGCAAGTCTTCAGCGCTGGTTTCGAGTAGACCGAAACAATCCCGGCGCGTTGTTTGCCGGTTATTACATCGTCGAGCTAATCGATTCGTTCACGGCGGAATTCGACCCGTCGGCAGAACTGTTCGACTTGACCGACGAAACCCTGGCGGACCTCACAGCCGGGAAAGAAGTTTGGCGAACGCTGACCCGGTTCAACTGGCAGATGCTGAGAATAATCGGGATTGCGCCTCAATGGGACGCCTGCGTTTGCTGCGGGAAAAAACGAACGCGTCAGGCGGGCTGGGCGTTTGGACTGATCGACGGCGGAGTCGTTTGTCCGAACTGCAA
>JAFZAL010000200.1 GCA_017557195.1 Thermoguttaceae bacterium
CCGGGCTACATCCGGAGGAGATTTCCGGCTTACGTCAGTTTGGGATGCACACTTCGCGGCGGAAAGGAACAAAAACGTTCGAAGGGGGAAATGCAGTATTGCGTAAGGAGACAACGCCCCCTGGATGTAGCCCGGCTCCGGGCTACAACTTGACGGCGTAAGCCGTCAAGGGAAAAAAACGCCGAAAGGGGGAGACAACGTAGAGAGAAAAAGACTAAAATTTTCGGCTACGAAATTGGTTTTTCGTAGGTCGCGGCAGAGTAGCCCGAAGCCGGGCTACATCCGGAGGAGGTTTCCGGCTGCGTCGGTTTGGAATGCACACTTCGCGGCGTTTCGCCGTAGCCCGAAGCCGGGCTACATCCGGAGGAGGTTTCCGGCTTACGTCGGTTTGGAATGCACACTTCAAGCGTTTTACGCAAGCGACCAACGGGAGCGGATTTTGGCAAACGCGCGGCAGCGCGGACTGGGAGCGGCGCCTCGCCGCCCCGAAGCCGGGCTACATCCGGAGGAGGTTTCCGGCTTACGTCAGTTTGGTATGCACACTTCGCGGCGTATTTAATTATTATGCGAAAAGAGAATCAACATAAACGCAAGTATAAACACCACAATTTACCACACTGGGACTATCCTGAAAGACTGCAGTATATAACATACCGGCTATGGGACAGTTTACCTAAATATCAGTTAAAAGAATTATTAGAAAAGGCTGCAATCGTTCCAAAAGAACGCCGACGCTCCTATATGGGGCATTTAGTTGAAGAATGGGTTCATAACGGAAGCGGCTGCGGGATTTTAACCGCAGACGACGTTTTCCCGATTATATTGGAGAATTGGTTTTATCATCATAAAAAGGCATACGACATCTTAGAATGGGTAATAATGCCTAATCACGTTCATTTATTAATTAACCAATATTACGGGTACGCATTAAAAGACGTTGTCGAGTCATGGAAAAGCTTTACCAGCCGTCGTATCATGGAAACAGCGTCGTATAAACAAGCGGTTGCAAATAATCCTGATTTTGTCGATTCCGTTTGGTATCCCAACTACTTTGATCGAATGATTCGCGGGTCAAATCATAAAGCCAATACTCGACAGTACATTTTAAACAATCCTGTCGGTTTGAGATGGGGTCAAACAACCGTTCAAACGCCGCAGGACTGGCCTCTTTCCAGCGCGACAGAGCAATGGAAAGAGCTGGTAAATTTTCCGCCAGAAGGGTGAATTGCAGTATTGCGAAAGAGACGCCCTCCCTTGGATGTAGCCCGGAGCCGGGCTACAACTTGACGGCGTAAGCCGTCAAGCGAAAAACTAAGTTCCGGCGAGGGAGAGTTCACGACGTTTTCGACTGCGAAACCGATTTTTAGTAGGTCGCGGCAGAGTAGCCCGAAGCCGGGCTACATCCGGAGGAGGTTTCCGGCTTACGTCAGTTTAGAATGCACACTTCGCGGCGGATATAATAAAGGAAATGAAATTATGGCTAAAATATCAATTTGTACGTCAAAGAGAGTCGTCCCGATGATTTACGCCTATACGACGCCGGAAATCAAACGGCATAACGGCTGGGTGAAAATCGGGTATACGGAAAATGACGTTGCGGAACGCATTAAACAGCAGACGGGAACCGCCGACGTTGAATGGAATCTGGAATGGAAAGGCACAGCGGTTTTTGACGACGGGACGGGGGACGTATTTCGGGATACGGACTTTCACGCTTATTTGTCCAAACTGAACGTTAAACGTCAGCAGGGAACGGAATGGTTTCAAATCGCCCCGGCAGAAGCGAAGAAAATCTTTGATGAGTTTCGCTCTAATCGCGGACATGTAACGAACGGTCCGCAGGTAACGCCGTATCAGCTCAGAGCGGAACAGGAAGACGCCGTTTCTCAAACGGTCGCGTATTTCAACGCCCATCCCGGGAGCGAATTTCTCTGGAACGCCAAGCCGCGGTTTGGAAAGACGCTGGCTGTCTACGATTTTATTAAACGAATCGGCGCGGAGCGCGTTTTGATTGTAACAAACCGTCCAGCTATCGCCAATTCGTGGTACGGCGATTATGAAAAATTTCTCGGCTCTGAGAGCGGTTACTGGTTCATTTCCGAAACGGATTCCTTGCGCGGGCGGATGTTGGTTTCCAGCCGCGACGAGTACGTCAACGCCAACACCGGGGGAGCGAGTTTTATTGAATTCCTCAGCCTGCAGGATTTGAAAGGGTCAATTTATCACGGCGGGGAATTTGACAAGCTCAAGCACATCAGCGATCTGACCTGGGACGTTCTGGTAATCGACGAGGCTCACGAGGGCATCGAAACGATTAAAACGGACGTCGCTTTTGACAATATCCAGCGCAAGTTTACGCTGCACCTGTCCGGCACGCCGTTTAAGGCTCTGAAAAACGAACGCTTTGAAGAAGACGCCATCTATAACTGGACGTATCGAGACGAACAGACGGCTCGGCGGGACTGGAACGAGGAACGCGGCGCCAATCCGTACGCAACGCTGCCCCGGCTGAATTTGTTTACGTATCAGATGTCGGAAATCGTTCGCGACGAAGTCGAACAGGGGGCGGTTATTGACGGCGAGTCGGTCGAGTACGCCTTTGATCTGAACGAATTCTTCCGGGTGGAAAACGGGCGGTTCGTTTACGAAGATTCTGTTGACCGGTTTTTGGAAGCGCTGACGTCGCAGGAAAAGTTCCCCTTCTCCACACAAAAGCTGCGGGACGAACTGAAACACACGTTCTGGCTGCTCAATCGGGTTGATTCCGCCAAGGCTTTGGCGAAAAAACTCAAAGATCATCCTATCTTTGGAGAATACGAAATCGTTCTCGCCGCCGGCGACGGGCAGATGGACGACGAAGACGAACGGGAATATAAAAAGTCATACGACCGCGTTGTCAATGCAATCAGAGAGAACGACAAAACGATTACGCTTTCCGTTGGTCAGCTGACAACGGGCATAACGATTCCGGAATGGTCGGCGGTTTTAATGCTGTGCAGTCTGCAAAGCCCTTCCCTGTATATGCAAGCGGCGTTTCGCGCTCAAAATCCGTGTTTGTATCGAATCGGCAAAAATCAGACGTATCGAAAAGAAAACGCCTACGTGTTCGACTTTGACCCGGCGCGGACGCTGGAAATTTTTGAGTCGTTTGCCAACGACTTGTCGTCCAATCCGAGCAGCGACGCCGAAACGCGAAAAGAAAACGTCCGGGAACTGCTCAACTTCTTCCCGGTAATCGGCGAAGACGAAAACGGCGAAATGGTCGAACTGGACGCGGAAAAGACGATGAGCATTCCTCGCGTTATCCGGTCAAAAGAAGTCGTTCGGCGCGGATTTATGAGCGATTTTCTGTTCCAGAACATTCACAATATATTTCACGCTCCGGGAATCGTTCGGGATATTCTCGATAAACTCACGCCTTGCCAGCAGCCCAAAAATCCAACGGAGTCAATTAACGTTTCTCCCGATACTGCAGAAGAGCTTTCTATTAACGACGAGGGAGAAGTCGAACTGGATGAGAACTGGGTGATTGGTCGTTCAAACGACATTTTCGGCGATAAAGTCTATTCTGACGCCGCCCAAAATACGATGGACGACCTTTCAAACGTAATGACGCCTGACAACGTTCAGGAAAAACGTCAGCTTGCCAGAATCGGCGAAAGCGCGAAAAAAGCGCTCAGCGATAACGTTATTAAACCGTTTATCGAAAAAGCCAAAGAGGAATACGGGGAAAAGATGTCGCGTTCTACCGAAAAACAGCTGGCGCGATTTCTGGAAGGGAAAGCCCACGTCGATATTGAAAAGTCGCTGGCGAAAATCAAGTCTGACGTTTCCATTCAAACGCCGGAACAGATTTTGGCGTCGGTTCAGGAAGCGGTTCAGCGAACGGCTCAGCAGTTTATTCAAGACGCGAAAAACACGATTACAAAAGAGGTTGAAACGAGCGCTCGCAAACAGGAAAAAGAAGCGATTGAATCGGAAGTTCGCGATCATCTTCGCGGGTTTACTCGAACGATTCCATCGTTTCTTATGGCGTACGGGTCTGACGATGTAACGCTGGCAACGTTCGATCAGATTATTCCCGCTGAAGTTTTTGAGGAAGTAACCAGCATAACGCTGGAACAATTCCGGCTCCTTCGCGACGGTGGAGAGTATACGGATGAAAACGGGGAATCGCAGACCTATGAAGGACATTTGTTCGACGAGGTCGTTTTTAACGATTCCGTTAAAGAGTTTATGCGGCTTCGAGTTGCGCTGGCTAACTATTTCGACGACGACGCGCAAGGCGATATTTTCGACTATATCCCGCCGCAAAAGACAAACCAGATTTTCACGCCAAAAGAAACGGTTATTAAAATGGTCGATTATCTGGAAGAGGAAAACCCCGGCTGCTTTGACGACCCGGACAAGACGTTTATCGACCTGTATATGAAATCCGGGCTGTATATCGCGCAAATTGTAAAGCGGCTGTATCAGAGCAAAAAAATGCGCCGACTCTTCCCGGACGGTCAGAAACGGCTTGATCATATTTTTGAAAAACAGGTCTTTGGGCTTGCGCCAACGGAGATAATTTATCGCATTGCGACAAACTATATTCTCGGCTTCGACGAACAGAGGGAAAGGAAACACAACTTCCGCTGTCTCGACGCTCTCCCCGCCGCTAAAGCCGGTACACTCAGCGAGCTGCTGGATGAAACGTTTGGATAACCCCTATCCCCTAATTACATGGACTATCAACTGCTTGATTTCGGAAACGGACGGAAACTGGAACGGTTCGGCGAGTTCATTCTCGACCGTCCTGCGCCAGCGGTGCAGGCGTATAAAAAGAATCGTCCGAAACTCTGGAGTCAGGCTCATTCCAAATTCTTTCGAGAAAAAGACCTCAAAGGGAAATGGGTTGACCGCGTTCCGTTTCCCCAATCGTGGAACGTCTGTATAAACGGTTTGACGTTCAGTCTGAAAAGAACTCCGGTCGGGCATTTGGGCGTGTTTGTCGAACAGGCGGACAATTGGAACTGGCTGACGAGCGTTACACGACCGGGTATGAAGGTTTTGAATCTGTTCGCCTATACCGGCGGGTCGTCAATTGCCCCCGCTCTGACGGATCCGTCTGTTGTTGTTAGTCACGTCGATTCCGCCGCCAATACGGTTCAATGGGCGAAAGTCAATGGTCAGCTGACAGAACAGGCGACGGGAAAAAAACTGTCGATCCGCTGGCTGACAGAGGACGCAGAACGGTTTGTTTTAAGAGAACTCAAACGAGGCAACGCCTACGACGCGTTTATTCTCGATCCGCCCAGCTACGGTCACGGGGCGAAAGGAGAAATATGGAAAATCTCAGACGACTTGCCGCGCCTGCTTGACGAGTGCATGGAACTAACCAACGGCGCGCCGGAATACGCTCTATTAACGGCGCATACGCCAGAATTCCCCGCTGAGGAACTGGCGCGTCTTTTGGAACAGCGCCTGCCGGGCGGCTATCGATTCGAGTCCGGCGCGATGCGTCCGTACAGCGTCGACCTGCCGCCCATACCCTGCGGGGAATTCGTTCGGGTTGTTAAGCGTTAAAAAGTCGCTAAGCGTTAAAGGCGTCCAAAAGCGTCTGACGGCATTTCGGCAGCGCGGTCATGGCGGATTCTTTGCCTTCAAATTCAACGGAAATGTATCCTTTGAAGTTCGCCTTGCGGAGAATCTGGGCGATGCGATTGTAATCCATGTCGAGCGTGTAATAAATACCGCCGCCGTAATAGAATTTGGCGTGAACGAAACAGGCTTTTGCCGCGAGGGCTTCCATCTGTTCGTAACGGTCGTCGTCAAGCAGGTTGCCAGTATCGAGAATAATTCTCATCCAGGGAGAGTCAATCTCGTTGACAATCTTCAATGCGCCTTCCGCACGTCGCGCCAAACCCCAATGGTTTTCCAAGCCGAGAATGACGCCGCATTTTTCCGCAACCGGCAAACATTTTTCCAGACTGTCGATAACCCACGGGAATCCGTCTTCGTCTTTGTAGCCTTCCAGAGCCGGTTCGATGCCTTTATGGTTCATCAAATCCATAAAGGATTTCGACGTTCCCCAGCGACCGGTATTGACGCGCAAAACGGGAATTCCCAGCGCGTAGGCGGATTCGATTCCAGCAATGGTCGTCTTGATGTTCTTTTCGCGGAAATCCTCGCGGGGATCGAGAAAGCTCTGATGAGTTGCGTATCCGCACAGAGAAACGCCTTTTTCAAAAGCGTACTTTTTCAGATTGCGAAGGTAATCGGGATTCGTTTTGTACGTTTGAAACATCTGTCCGCCGCCAGGAACGACAGAGGATGTAATCTCCCCCGCCTTCGGGTTAAGATACATCTGCTTTTCGAGGATTTCCAGCCCTTCAAATCCCATTTCAGACGCCCAATCGACACATTGTTCCATTGTCGGCGCTTCTTCTGAAACCCAATAGGAATAGGAAGACACAACAATCGGGTTGACGTACTTCGGCTTTTCTTCAGTTTTTCCTTCTGCTGGGGCGTCGTCCGCAAACGCGGCTCCTGACAACGCTGACAACGCCGCGCCGACGCCTGCGGCAGTCATGCTTTTTAATGCTGTTCGTCGATTCATGATTAAACTTTTCCTCAAGAGAAATAAGTTAAATTTTATTGTCTATACCAGATGGATTAAATTATATTCTCAAAAATTATTAATTTCAAGAGTTTTAGAGAAGAAAAAACGTAAATTTTCAGAAATAATACGTGTTTAATTTTGATACATGTGTTCAATTATGCTGTATTAAAATTAAACAGACGTAAAAGTAACGCTTGAAATTACTTTTACGTCTGTTCGGTCGGAAGCTGTATTACGTGATTTTTCGAGTTCGCAATACGGTAACTCTATATTCAACTGACGTTTACGTTCTCGTTACCCATAAACGCCAAGTGGAATCCGTGTGTGGGCTAAAAAATCCCCGACGGAACTTGGGGGAGAAACCGCCGGGGATCGAGGGGGGTGACATTGCTTAAAATTTCAAACTCGGCGGTCGAAAGGAGCGACGACGCGCCGAAAAATGACAGGAAAGAAGAAACGGAAGGAACTTCAATCTTGTCGTTTATATTATTGTGCAAATTTTGTGCCAAAGAATTTCATTTTTTAATTAACCCGACAACGGCGGGCGGATAGGCGCGAATATCCCAGTCGGAACCGGGGGTTAACGCCTTGACGTTTTCCCAGTCGAAACGCTGGTCGGATTCAACAATAAACAGACTTCCTGTCGGAGCTTGTTCCAGCAAAGATCTGATCAGTTCTGATAAATCGTCCCAGCGGCTGATAAAGAATTCGTACGGCGGACAGACAAAAACCGCCCAAGGGATGTCCTGGGGCAGGGCGTCTCGTTTTTTATTCCAGATGAAAACGTTGCCGGTATGGAGGTTTACGACGTCCGCCAGTCCCAACGTTTCGACGTTCTTTTTAATCGTTTTCGCCGTTGGGAAGTGCATCTCGACAATCTGACCGCCAACTGCCCCGCGGCTTATTGCTTCCAGACAAACCGCGCCGGTTCCGCCAAACAAGTCCAGGACAAACTTCCCCTTGACGTCCGTTCCAACCAGATTGAATACGGATTCCCGAACGCGGTCTTTCATGGGTCGAACGCGCATGTCGCCGGCGTATTCCAGCTTTCTGCCGCGAAACGTCCCGCCGATTATTCTCAAGCCAACGGAATCAACCATAACGCCAGCCAGGTTTTGGGAAGATTTTTTCGTCTTCTTTGATTTTTTTTCGTTTTTTTGACTCATTTGGTAAAATCGCGCTTTTCTTTATTGGAGAAATTTGGTAAAATACGGACAGGAAGTAAACAATAGAGAATCGAGAGTTGAATAATTCTCGATTCACGTTTTACAACCTGCTCCTTATTATAGCGGATTTAAAAATAATTCCAAATCCCCCCCAACAACTTTGGTTTAGAAAAAGGAACCCAAAACCATGAGACTTTTTAGTTTAATCCTTGCTGTTACGCTCCTTTGCAGCGTCAGCGATGCTCAACAGGCAACAACCCCAGCAACTCCCAAAGCCCCAGCTGCAACCGCCGCCGGAGCCGGTCCCGCTACGCAGAGATTCCATAAACTTTCTGATCAGGCAAAAGAATACTATCAGAAGTTTATCGATTACGACAAAGAATACAGCAAAGCCACTCCCGCTCGACAGGAAGAGATTAAGAAAGAAGTTCAAAAGATGGCTGAAACCATCCAGACGTTCAAAGCTCCTTTGCTGGCAGCCGCTAAAGCCGCTTTCAAGGAAGCTCCTAATCAGGACGAATCTGTCAAGGCTTTCCTGCTCAATAACATCGTTATGATGGTAAATTATGACGATTACGAAAACGCGCTCAAAGAATGTGACGAACTGATTCGTCTTGGGCTTGTTGAACAGCCGATTTTCGAGATCGCTGCGTTTTCTGCTTACAATTCCAACAATTTTGCTTATGCAGAATCGGCTATTGCCAATGCAAAGAAACTGGCTGCCGCCGCTTTGGAGCGCGCTAAAAAGCAAGGCAGATCTCAGGCGGAAATCAACAAAGAAGGCATCGGACAAGTTCACCCCGGATTGGCGGAACTGGAAAAGAACCTTCCGTTCTACAAATCCGCATGGGCAAAAGAAAAAGCTTTGCGTCAAGCCAGCGCTCAAGCCAAAGACTGCCCTGTTGTTAAACTGCAAACCACCGCTGGCGACATAACCATTGAACTGTTCGCCAACGAAGCCCCCAATACAGTTGCCAACTTTGTCGAGTTGGTAAACAAGGGATTCTATAACGGTTTGACGTTCCACCGCGTCATGCAGGCGTTTATGGCTCAAGGCGGCGACCCGAACGGCAACGGCACTGGCGGTCCGGGATATTGCATTCCCTGCGAAGTAGACAATCCCAACGCTCGCGTTCATTTCCGCGGCTCGCTTTCAATGGCTCACGCTGGAAAGGACACAGGAGGAAGCCAGTTCTTTATTACCTTTGTTCCAACCAAATGGCTCGACGGCAAACACACCGTTTTCGGACGCGTTACCGCTGGTTTAGATACTCTGGCGAAGATTCAACGCGATCCCAATCCCAACGTTCCAGGTCTGGAACCCACAAAAATTATCAAAGCTGAAGTAGTTTACATGCCGGCTAAACCGCTTCCGCCGGTTAAAAAGCTCCCGGAAAAGAAATAATCAATAGAGAACGTGGACGCGCCGCAAAGTGGGGTTTCCAGTTGCGGCGCCCCAGTTGACAAAAACAGAATTTTATATCTTATTTCCAGGCAAAGCCTCCTTGCGGGGGGGCTTGTCTTTTTTATAATTTGTAGTTAAATAGATTTATATTTGATAGGGATTTATGTTCCCTATTTTGATTTTCGCGTTATCTTCCGCCAGATCAGGTTTGAGTTATGAGCAGTATTCCTGAAAACGAATTGGAACAACGTCCAGAACGAAACAACAAAACGATTTTAATTGTTGACGACGACCCTGAGATTATCGAATCCGTTAAAATCGCGCTGCAGTCTGAGGGTTATACGGTCTTTTACGCTCGAGACGGAAATCAGGGTTTGGCTCTTGCAGAACGGGAAAATCCCGATTTGATTATTCTCGACATGATGATGCCCAAACGAAGCGGTTTCCTCGTTTTGGAAAAGCTTCGCCGAACCCGCCGCGTTCCCATTCGCATTATCATGGTAACCGCTAACGAGGGCAACCGCCATAAATCGTATGCGGAAACGCTCGGTGTAGACGACTACATCCGCAAACCCTTCGCCATGGACAGATTGCTGGACAGCGTGAATCGTCTTCTGGGGCAAAATACAGAAGAATAATCAGAATACAAATCATAGTGAATAGCGCTTAGTAATTGAGAAGTAAATAGCTTCATTTATTACTAAGCGCTATTTTTATGAGCGAAGGTACATTGTTAAGAGTTCATATCTTCGATCGCTTTTTCTATTCCAGCGGCGTCGAGTCCTTCTTCCGCCAGTTGTTCGCAGCGCGTAGCGTGAGCGACGTAATGATCTTCTACGCCCAGGCGTTTGACGCGGCAATTGAAAATCTCTTTGTCTGACAGCATCTCCAAAACAGCAGAACCGAACCCGCCTTGACGGCAGCCGTCTTCGATCGTAAGCGTCCAGGGAGCGTTTTGAACCCATTGAGCAATGCGTTCGTCCAGCGGTTTAATCCATCGGGCGTTGACCAGTCCGATCAGTTTGGGATTCCCGGACTGAGCAGCCTTATTCTCGAAATTTGTAACAGCTTCAATCGCTTTCCCCAATACGCCGCCGCAGACGATAACCAAGCCGTCGAGTTTGTCGTCCTCGTTGTGATTGACAAACTCTGCAACGCCCGGCTGAATGGGAGCGGGATTGTTTGAAGAAACGTGCGATACGCCGTCTTTGGGATACCGGATTGAAACAGGCCCGTTGAAGTTGACAGCCCAGGGAATCATCTCCTGAAGGTCTTCCGCGCAGCCGGGAGCGCAAAGCGTCATGTTGGGCAGATGGCGAATGTACGCCATGTCGAACGACCCGTGATGAGTGGGGCCATCCGCGCCGACCAAGCCTGCTCTGTCCATCATCAAAACGACGGGCAGATTCTGCAAAGAAATCTCATGGAAAATCTGGTCGTACGCCCGCTGCATAAACGTCGAGTAAATGTCAACGACCGGGCGCAAGCCGGCTTTTGCCATTCCCGCCGCCATCGCAACGGCGTGAGATTCGCAAATGCCAACATCAAAGAAGCGGTCAGGGAAATCCTCGCGAATCTTTTCCAAGCCGTTTCCTTGAGCCATCGCCGCGCATATAACGCAAATGCGCTTGTCCAAAAGCATCTGCTGATACAGCTGCGCCGCCGCCACGTTTGTATAAGAAACCTGCTGTGACTTCGTTAGCGTCATTTTGCCGTTGTCGTCGTACACGACTTTGGGCGGGGCGTGGAATCGCGCCGGGTCTTCTTCCGCCGGGTGGAACCCGTGCCCTTTTTGTGTGAAAATATGAAGAAGAACCGGCTGATCGTGACGTTTTGCCTGATTGAGAGCGACCTGCAGGTCGCGAATGTCGTGTCCGTTGACGGGACCGATGTAATGAAACCCGAGTTCTTCAAACAACGCACCGCCGACAAGTCCTTTTTTAACCGCGTTTTTCAAATTGTGCAGACCGCGATGTAACGGCTTCCCGATAACCGGCAGTTTTGTAACAGCAGTTTTGACTTTGTTCTTAACGCCCTTGTAAACGGAGTTGGTGCGAAGCCCGTCAAGGTATCGACCCAAGCCGCCAACGCGTGGACAGATTGACATCTCGTTATCGTTGAGAATGACGATAATGTTTTTGTTCAGACCGGAGGCGTTGTTGAGAGCTTCAAAGATAACGCCGCAGGCAGCCGCGCCGTCGCCGACGACAGCAACCGCCTTTCGCCCTTCTTCCGGACGCATCAGTTCGTCGCCCAGGAACAAGCCCAGCACGGTGGAAACGCTCACGCCGGCGTGCCCTGTCATAAACAGATCAAACGGGCTTTCCTCCGGGTTCGGGTATCCCATCAGCCCGCCTTTGGTGCGAATGCCGGACATCTTGTCAAAGCGCCCGGTTACCATTTTATGTGGATACGTTTGATGTCCGACGTCCCAAACGAGCCTGTCTTTTGTGAAGTCAAAAACCGTATGCAGAGCCAGCGTCAGTTCGACAACGCCCATGTTGGAAGCGAAATGGACGCTGCGGGTTTCAATCAGACGGCACAGCTGATCGCGAATCTGCTGAGCCAGCGATTCCAGCTGAGCGATTGACAACCCCTTTAAATCTTCGGGCGATCTAATATCCGCAAGGCTGACGTTCGGCAGGGAATTATTTTGACTTGTCAATTAATGATTCCTTTCCAAAACGTAGTCTGCCAGATCCCGCAGCAGTTCTGCATCCTGACCGAAAGAACTCAGCGCGTCTTTCGCCTTTTGAGTCAGTTCCGCCGCGTACGCCTGTGACGCCTCAACGCCCAAAAGCCCCGGATACGTCATTTTCCCCTTGGCGCTGTCTTTATGAGTGCGTTTTCCCATCTGCTCGTCCGTCGCGGTAACGTCGAGTAAATCGTCTGTAACCTGAAACAGCAATCCGAGAGCGTCGCCGTAAGATTTGAGACTTTCAATCTGATCCGCCGCCGCGTTTGCGATGGTCGCGCCAATAATCAACGAGACGCGAATCATCGCCCCGGTTTTAAGGCGGTGAATGTTCTCTAAAATCGATAGCGCTTCTGCGTCTATTTGTGAGTTGCGAGTTGCGAGTTGCGAGTTGCGAGATGGGGAAATCGCTTCGCTCGTCTGATTTTCTTTTTCTCCTTGAACGTCCAGCGTCTGACCGGCGACCATGCCGCAGGCGCCAGCCGCGTCCGCCAGGGCAGAAACGCACTGAATTGCAGCGTCTGCCGGGCGGACGTCTTTTGCCAAGACCTCAAACGCCAGAGCCTGCAGGGCGTCGGCGGCGAGAATGGCGGTGGCTTCGTCGAACTGCTTGTGACACGTTGGACGTCCGCGGCGCAAATCGTCGTCGTCCATGGCGGGTAAGTCGTCGTGAATGAGCGAATAGGCGTGAATCATCTCGACAGCGCACGCGCCGGGCAGCGCTTTGGTCATCTCCCCGCCGCACGCCTGACACGCCAGCAGAACCAGCGCCGGGCGGATTCGTTTTCCGGGGGCGAGAAGGGAATAGTCCATCGCCTGACGGAGCAAGTCCGGACAGCGTTCGTCCAGCTTGAGATATTCTCTAAGCTGCGAATTGACCTGTTCGACGCTCGTCTTGAAAAAATCGC
>JAFZAL010000201.1 GCA_017557195.1 Thermoguttaceae bacterium
CGGGCTTGAAACGCGAACGTAGTTACGCTTAGGCGAGCCACGGGTGTTAACCCGTGGATTTACTGCCGATTGCACATGGTTGAGTTCGGATCGCGGGCGTTTCGCCCGCCAAAGAAAATTTAGCCGCAAAGAACACAGAGAACGCAAAGCAATGAAAGACGGTAACGGAGTTCGCGAAGCGAACGTAGTTACGCTTAGGCGAGCCACGGGTGTTAACCCGTGGATTTACTGCCGATTGCACATGGTTGAGTCCGGTTCGCGGGCGTTTCGTCCGCCGAAGCCTCTATGACCTGCTGATAACCAGCGACGCAGCCGAAAACCTTCCCTGGATGTAGCCCGTCCTCGGGCTACAACTTGACGGCTTGCCGTCAAGCTTTTTTCTGTTGCGGACTGTCGTCCGTGATCCAGTATGGTTTCTGGCTGTGTCGCGAGATTTCTCGAAAAGTAAGGGTTTGGGTAGTCAGCTAGTAACAGTTCTCCCAAAAACAACGAATAGAGTTTTTCTGGAGACGTCTTGCAAAAATTGAAATAATGAGCTATAATATATTTATCATTCATTATTTCAATTTGAAGGATTTTATAGAAAGGAATCAAAAGCAGACATGACGGCAGACGAAGAACTTGAAAAAGCCCAGAAAGAGCTTAAAAAAGTAGTTGAAGAAGCAAATGCGAGAGGAATTGACGTTGATTATGACGCCGTAGTTAAGGAAATCTACGAAAATGCTGAAAAACACTTTGCAGGTTTAAATAAAAAGGTTGAAGAATCAAGGGAAGAAGCCGCCGAGAGGCAGATTGGACAAAAGTTAGACATGTTGAACTTGTTAACGGCGCTCAATCTTATGAATAGAAACAGTTAATAAAAACATGGAAAGAACGTTAAAAACATTCAAAGACGGCAATGGAGAAATTTGGCGCTTAAAATAACAATTGAAAAAGTCTAAGAAATTAGAGATACTGTTTTTAATTCTTAAGGAAAAGCACGAAAAAAGCAAAAGGAATTTTTATAATCAAAACTTTCGTAAATTTCGGTTATTCGTGTTTTAAAAACTTCGGCGGGCGACACGCCCGCGAACCAGCGGGACGGTGGGGCTTTCCACGTTCTGGAGATTTTTGGAGGCTTCCGCGATTTCTTTTGCGGACTTACGTCCGCGATCCAGTAAGGTTTTCGGTTTCGTCGCAGTACGTGTGCGGGGCATAGAGACTTTGGCGGCAGGGGACTGCCGCGATCCGGGCTTATCATTGTGCAATCGACAGTAAACCCACGGGTTAACCCCCGTGGCTCGCCTAAGCGTAACTGCGCTCCCGTTGGTCGCTCCGTTACCGCCTTTCATTTCTTTGTGCTCTTTGCGTTCTTTGCGGCTTAAATTTCTTTTGCGGACGGAACGTCCGCGAACCAGCGGGGCGGAGGGACTTGCCGCGTTCCAAGGTTTTTGGAGGCTTCCGCCGCAAGCGAACAACGGCGTCTTGATAATATCCCTTTACAAATTGTATAAAAGCCGTATAATAGGGGAGTCGTTATTTGAAAAGCAGAATAATTGGCTTGCATTTAATGTCAAGTACTAAGCGCTATGCACTAAGTACTATGCACTTAATACAAGCGTCCAAGACGCTTTAGATTACTACCATGTACAACGAAACAGAAAAACATATCGTATCGGCTTTGGTTCAGAACGTACCCGGCGTCCTGTCGCACATTTCCGGCATGCTGGCGTCGCGGGGATACAACATCAACTCGCTGGCAGTGGGCGAAACCGAGAACCCGGACTTGTCCCGCATGACGTTTGTCGTCGTTGGAGACGAGGCGGTTCTCGATCAGGTCAGCGCCCAGCTGCGGAAAGTCGTTACCGTCGTTGGCGTCGACGACATCAGCCAGACGGACTACCTAGAACGCGACCTGATGCTGGTCAAAGTTCAGGCGGCGCCGGAAAAGCGCTCGGAAATCATCGAACTGGTCAATATCTTCCGCGGCAAAATCGTCGACCTGAGCATTGATTCCATGATTATTGAAATCTCCGGTCAGGAAAAGAAAATCGAGTCGTTCATTGACGTCCTCCGCCCGTTCGGAATTATCGAACTGGTTCGAACCGGACGCATCGCCATGACCCGCGGTCATCACGCGCTGAAAAGTGACATCGAGTAACCCCGGGCGTTTTTTTAACACGCGATTTTTAAACACGAAATACACGAAATACACGAAATACACGAAATACACGAAATACACGAAATAAGCGAAATAGACGAAAAATATTTAGATTTTTAATTCTTTCGTCTTTTTCGTTCTTCTTCGTGTTTTTCGTGTTAAATAATTTAATAGGAAGAGCCTCATTCTCTGGGAATTCTGCCATGCTTAATTACCGAATGCTCACGCCGGGACCGACGCCGGTTCCGGAATCGTCGTTACAGAAACTGGGTCGACAGGTGCGGCACCATCGCACAGCCGACTTCACCGCTGTTTTGGAACGCGTTACACAGAACCTGAAACAGGTTTTCAAAACAGAGCGTTCTTCGATAGCCGTGTTACAGGGCAGCGGGACGTCCGCCATGGACGCCTGCGTTTCCAACGTCATCGTTCCCGGCGACGTCGCTCTGGTTCTCTACAGCGGCAAGTTCGCGGAACGCTGGGCGGATCTGGTCGAACGATACGGCGGGACGGCGATTCGGTACGAAGTCCCGTGGGGCGAACGGTTCAAGCCGGAAAAGGTCAAAGAGTATCTCGACGCGAACCCGCAAATCAAGGCGGTTTATGGAACGCTCGTTGAGACGTCAACCGGGGTTCAGCACGACATTGCCGGCATCGGTCAGGTTGTCGCTCAGACGAACGCGCTGTGGGTTGTCGACGGCATCAGCGGCGCGGGCGCAGTCGAACTCTGGACGGACGACTGGCACGTTGACCTGCTGGCGGTCGGGTCGCAAAAAGCGCTCATGACCCCGCCGGGTCTGTCGGTTGTCGCCGTCAGTCCGAAAGCGAAGGCAGTTATGGAATCGACGCCCAACCGGCGCGTCTTTTATCTCGACCTGCTCAAGTACCTCAACTGGGAGAAGACGCAGGGCGCCCCGTTTACCCCGGCGCGGTCGCTTATCGAAGCAATGGACGAAAGCGTCCGAATCCTGCTGGACGAGTCCATGGAAACCATCTGGGCGGAAAACGTTACAAAATCGCAGATGGTTCGCGCCGCCGTCGCCGCTTGGGGAGAGCGGATTTCTGGAATGAGAATCGTGGCGGAACGTTCCGCCGACGCTCTGACCGTAATTCACGTTCCGGACGCCGTCAACGTCAAAGAACTGCTCAAAGAACTGGAACTGAGCTACGGCTTGAAACTCGCCGGCGCGCAAGGCGACTGGAAGGGCAGGGCGTTCAGAATTTCCAACATGGGCATGGTCGATGTAACAGACATTCTCGCCGTCGTTTCCGCTCTGGACGTCGTCTTAACCCGCCAGACGGGCGTTGACGTTCTGGGCGTTGGTTCCGCCGCGGCGCAAAAGATTTTAGCGAAGTAATCACTCAGGCGGCGCATCCCCCTCCGCCGCCGAGCAAATCGCTTCCAATCCAGTTCATCGGCGTTTTATGCATTTCTTTCTGCTAAAATTTACTCTCTCTAAAATCGGTTTTATTCTCTAACCCGTCTTGACAAATACCCCGTCTCGGGGTAAAATAAGGGATAATTAATAATTCGTGTTAATTATATAGAATCGGAAAGGATGCCATGAGAATTATCGCCCTGCAGTCGGGCAGCAAAGGCAATTGCATATATCTGGAAGCGGACAACGTCCGAGTCCTGTTTGACGCTGGCATAAGCGGCAAGCTGGCGCAGGATCGTCTTGCGTATTTCCATATCGATATTCGTTCTATAGACGCCCTGTTAATCAGTCATGAACACAGCGACCACGTCTCCTGCGCGGGCGTGTTCTGCCGCAAATTCGGCATTCCTCTCTGGGCAACGGAAAAAACGTACAAGGCAATGGAGTATCGCCTTGGCGAAGTCAATAACGTCAATTTCTTTAAATCCGGAGAGACGATTCATTTTGACGGTCTGAATATCGAGACGATTAAAACCCCGCACGACGCTGTAGACGGGGTCTGTTTTGTCGCGGACGACGGGAAAAAGCGATTCGGCGTCTGCACCGATTTGGGCTGCGTGTTCAACGAACTGCCCAGCGTCGTCAAGTCGCTCAACGGAGTTCTTCTGGAAAGCAATTACGACCCCATCATGCTCAAATACGGCGAGTATTCTCCGGAACTCCAGGACAGAATTCGTTCGTCTCATGGGCATTTATCCAACGAAGAGGCGGCGGAGTTGCTGCTTCATTACGGGCAGAACCTCGAAACGGTTATGTTGGGGCACATTTCCGAAAACAACAACACGGAAGATCAGGTTCAAAAAACTCACAGGAAGATTCTCGGCAATAATTATCGAGCGGAACTGGCTCATTATCGGGAGTCATCCAACTGCATAAGAATATAGGGGAAACGTCGGTCCATACCGTTTCCCCCCGGTTGAAATTTTAGTTAAAAAGGTTATTATAAAAGGACTTTAAGTTGCGAGAAACGAGTTGCGAGTAGCGAGAAACGCAAGCGTCTCAGACAATCCACTCGCAACTCGCCACTCGCAACTACTTACCTTTTACTATTATAACAGGAGTTACCCATGCCAAGCATTCAGGCTTTCCGCGGACTTCGATACGACCTCGGGCACGTTGGCGCGCTGAGCGACGTTATCGCGCCGCCCTACGATGTCATTGACGAACAGCTTCAAGACGAGCTTTACGCCAAAAGCGACTACAACTGCGTTCGACTGATTCTCAATAAAATGCTTCCGACCGACGACGAGGCGAACAACCGCTATACTCGCGCGGCGAAAACGCTCAAGGCGTGGAAAGACGAGGGCGTTTTGGCTCTGGAATCCCAGCCGGCCATTTACGTCTATACGCAGGAATACGAATACAACGGAAAGAAGATTCTCCGCAAGGGGTTCATGGCTGGTCTTCAGGTTCAGCGATTCGGCGAGGGCATGGTCTTCCCGCACGAGCTGACGCACGCCGCCGCCAAGGCAGACCGTCTCATGCTCACCACGACAACCAAAACCAACCTGAGCCAGATTTTCGGTCTTTATCCTGACCCTCAAAACGAAGTTCAGGCGATTTTAGACAAAGCCGTTGCCGCCATGCCGCCGCTGGAAGCGACAGACCACCTGGGCGTCGTTCACCGGATGTGGGTTGTAACAGATACGGAAGTTATCGCCAAAGTCGTCGCCCTGATGGGTGACAAGCCCGTTTTCATCGCAGACGGTCATCATCGATACGAAACCGCATGCAATTATCGGGATCACGTCGCTCAGATGTTTGGCGGCTCGCTGCCAGCCGACCATCCAGCTCAGTTCGTTCTGTCGATGTTTGTCGCCATGGACGACCCCGGCTTGCTCGTTCTGCCAACGCACCGTCTGTTCCCCAACGCGCCGGAATTCGATCAGGCGGAACTGCTCAACGCCTTGGGAGACTGCTTCACGCTGGAAGAAACGCTCGACGGAACGGATTCCTGCTTTACGATGTGGGAAGACCTGGAAACCGGCGGCGACCAGTCCAGAATCGCTCTGTATACAAAGAAGGACGACAAATGGTCGTTAGTCAAGTTGACGGACGCTGGCAAAGCGAAAATCGCCGCTGTTACGCCTGATCACAACGAAGACTGGCAGGCTCTGGGCGTGAGCATTCTGCATAAGCTGATTTGCGAAACGCTTCTCCAAATGCCGCCGGCGGCGGAAGTCAAACCGACTTACGTTCACCTGGTGAGCGAAGTTGACGACGGACTCAAGACGGGCAAGTACCCGATGGCGGCGCTGGTCATGCCGGCTACGGTCGAGAACATCAAAACGCTGTGCATTGCCGGCGAACGCATGCCGCAAAAGAGCACGTATTTTTATCCCAAGCTGCTCTCCGGTCTGGTTTTCAAACCGGTGGAATAAGTTCCCATATATTACTCAAACTCGGACAAAGAAAGCGTTCCCTTGTCAATACCAACCATAATCCTCCTGACGATTCAAGCTTTGTTTCTCCCTTACATGTTATGGCTTTTAGTCATGATTATTGTAGGGCATTGTAAAGACAAGCCTTTTCCAGAACCCTCTCGTCGTTTGAAGATAGGGGTGATTATTTGCGCTCGAAACGAAGAATCGGTTGTCGGCAATCTAATCGACAGCCTAAAAGCGCAAGATTACCCGGCAGACAGCTTTGAGATTTTTCTCATCGCTCACAACTGCACCGATAAAACGGCGGAAGTCGGAAAAGAACGCGGCGCCGTTGTCTGGGAAGCGATTCAAACTGACCATCCCTGCAAGGGGACGGCGTTGACGTTCGCAATCGACAAAATCAGAGAGGAATATCCGGATCAGTTCGACGCATACTGCATTTTCGACGCGGACAACCTTGTAGATCCGGGCTTCTTAACAGAGGTTAACGCCGGGCTGCAGTCTGGCGAAGCCCAGGCGTTTCTGGGATTTCGGGATTCTATCAATCCAGACGACAACTGGGTCGCCAACATGTGCGCTACGCACTGGCTTGTCGTTACTCGCGCCTATAACATGCCGCGCAGACGGCTGGGATTGTCCTGTTTCGTGGAAGGAACCGGTTTCGCGTTCTTAAAAGAATGCGTCGAACCCGAAGGGTGGACAGCCCATTCCATTACAGAGGATTTCGAGTTTACCGCTAAAACGATTTTAAAAGGAAAGCGCATTACTCACACCCTTCGCGCTAAATTCTACGACGAACAGCCAACGGAATTCAACGCCTGGCTGGCGCAGCTGTATCGATGGATGTTTGGAGCAAAAAAGAACACTCATTTTGCTGGAAAAGCTCTGGCAAATCTGTTTCCTCATCCCGTTCAAAAAATGGACTTGTTCTGGAACGCAACGGCTCCGCTGGTCGCTGGACTGGTTACGCTGGCAACCACAGCGGTTTTCATCTACGCGACAGCAACGCAAACTCCATTAATTCCTCAAACGCTGCTTCCCAATTCGGATTGGACGTTTAATTTGATTTTAGGCGTCGGCGCCATTTTGGGCTCCTATCTGGCGATGCTTATAATGGCTCTTCTGAGCGTTGTTTATTGCGGCAAGCCCGTTCGGAAATACCTGAGGGGAATATTGACCTATCCGTTTTTTATTCTGATTGCTTCCTTATTGGTTATCGTATCTCTTTTTAATAAAGAATATCGATATATACCGCTTATCCATAAAGGCAGAAAAAGTTCATAAGAGTAAAAACTCATGGTTAAAATTGAGTAGATTCCACTGAACCGCTCTTGAATTATCCGAGGATTTCTGCTATACTATGGCATATCGTAAAAAACAATAAGCAAATTCCGATAAAGGAACTTAATAGATGAATCACAGAATTGTCGCTGTCGCCTGGTTTGCGTTTTTATTGCTGACAACATCGGCGTTTTCGCAAACCGGTTATTCGCCATCCGTTCCGGGAAGAACGCCGTATCCCGCCAGCGGACAATACGTTAATCCTGCGCCAGCGGGAAACAATTATAACGGCGCTCCTGTTACGCCAGTTCCCAATTCCGGCTACGACGTTTCGGGACAAGGCGGAGCGCTTCCAGCAAACGGATCGTATTCCACTCCTGCGCCTCAGCAAAGACCGGTTATTCCCAATTCTCAAAACGGTTCGTACATTCCGCAGCAACCAGGCGCTCAACCGCAGCCTTTTGGTCAACCGCAACCTGTGGGGCAACCTCAGACTTTTGGTCAACCGCAGCAAACTGGCGCTCAACCGCAGCCTTTTGGTCAACCGCAGCAACCAGGCGCTCAACCTCAACCTGTTGGTCAACCGCAGTCTGCAGTTCCGTTGCAGTCTAACGCCCCGTTTGAACTGACTCCACAGGAACAGGACAACGTCAACAGAGTTTTGGCATTTTGGGAAAGTTATACGCGAGGGATTAAAAAATTTGAGGCGGATTTTGACCTGTACTCTTACCCGGCGGTGTCCGTAGGTGGAACTGACGTCAACTCTCCTCCAAAAGCCCAGCAAACAACGGGGTTCTTAAAATACGAAGCCCCCAACAAAGGCGTTTTTCGTATTGACGGTCCGCCCAAAGAGCTTTATCGTTGCAACGGCAAGTCTGTATATACGTACAATTTCGATAAAAAAGAGATCAACGAATACAAATATTCAGACGGTTCTATAACAGGGCAAGAACTGAAAAAGGGGCCAATGGCGTTCCTTTTTGGCGCGTCCGCCGCAACGCTGCGCGATCGATACTGGATTCGATTGCTCCCGCTTCCTCCCGGCGCCCCTCAAGGACAAATCTGGCTGGAAGCGTATCCTAAATATCAGGAAGACTTGCAGGACATGACAAAAGCAGAGTTGATTATTAACGTCAGACCTTGCAAACCTGTCGCGTTTCAGAGATATTCCCCCAACGGCGACAGGCAGTCTTACGCGCTGAAAAATATTAAAGTCAACAAGTTTGAATTGTTTGGCGGCGAACCGTTTGAACCAAACGAACGTGGTTGGACAGTAATTACGTCAAGTCAGTCAGAATGAGTTTTCCAGTAGAAAAAGTTGTTACCGGTTCCGGGATCGATATATACGTTATTCGTTGTCAAATGTATCGGTCCATGGTCGGACGGGTTCATGTGATTCCGTCTTTGGCTACCGTTATCGATACTGGCAGCGAAGACGCGACTTCCCACCAGGATATTCTTGACGGATTTGATGTAATCAATACACATTACGGCGTTCATTTTCGACCTTCAGACGTTCGCCGGGTTATGCTGACTCATTCGCATCTGGATCACATCGGCGGTTTGCCGCTGTTTGACAATCCCTCTGTTGAACGCTATATTCATAAGCTTGACTACCAGATGATAGCGCAAAACAAGGATTACTTTGCATCTGCGTTAGAGTATTTACAGACGTTTTTCGATCTGTGCGGCGTTCCTGAAGAAGCCAGACCTCATTTACGGCAATGCTTTTTGGATCTCGGACCGAGAACGGTTGACTATGAAGTCGATCATCTTTTCGACAATGGAGATAAAATCAGCGACTTTACCGTTATTCCAACTCCTGGACATACTAAAGGGCATTCCTGTTTTCTCCTTGACGACGTTTTATTTGCTGGAGATCATGTTTTATCTCATACGCTGCCGCCGATTTGGCCGTTGTTGTTTGGAGAAACGCTCGGGTACGCCAACTATTGCAAAGGTACGATTCTCATTCGCAAAATGGTGGAAGAGGGAATCGTTAAAACTTTGCTTCCTTCTCACGAGCAGACCATTACAGACCCGATTGCACGTCTCGATTCAATGGAAGTCTCTCAAAACCGTCGTTTTACCAAGATTCACAAGCATACCAAGCCATTGATCAAGCAGGGCATCGATCCAATGCCATACGCTTTCCAGATCAGTCAAAAGGTTTATCCGACCCCGCCCGAGTATTTTACATTCTTCACCTTTTTAGATATCGGCATTCGGATGGAATACGAATTTCTTTGAGGCTTATCCGGTAAGTTGGCGCCTATTGTTGTGAGACAGCTACTAGCCTCTAGCTACTAGTTTCTAGCTTTGCAATTTGCATTCAAGCTTAAAAATTAACGCTGAAAACTACGAAATTCCAAGCTAACAGCTAG
Organism: Thermoguttaceae bacterium; assembly: GCA_017557195.1. Taxonomy (GTDB): domain Bacteria; phylum Planctomycetota; class Planctomycetia; order Pirellulales; family Thermoguttaceae; genus RUG11551. Next base: position 9,629 of record JAFZAL010000201.1, read on the forward strand.
CAGCTAATAGCTAGAGGCTTCTCCGATTGCTGATTTATTCAACCGTCCATTCGTACAGACCGGCGGAGTATCTCGGCTTGGACTGAATCTCCAGCCGAATCGCTTTGGCGCGCACAGGGTCGAATGTTACGTACGCCATCTTTTCGGAATCGGTCGGGTAACCGGAAACGTTCGTCGGTTCTGCCCATTGACCGTCTTCAGCCTGAACGAGAATCTTCCAGCTTTCAGGAACGGCGCAGCCTTGTCCGCGTTTGGAGTCGTCAAACCAGCAGACGCCGATTTTGCTTATCTGCTCCGTCTTGGCGAAGTCGTACTGAATCCATTCTTTTGTGTTGAGATGCGGCCAGAAGTCGAAATTACAGTACGATTGCGGATCCTCGTCTTTGACGTCGCCGGGATACGCGCCGTCCGCGATGGATTCCAAAACCATCTGGTTATTGGACCCTCGGGTAAACGAGACGGAAATCTTGGACGTGTTGGCGATCGTCGGTGCGGCGGGACGTTCCGTCTGACGAGCGGAAGTCGGCGCCCAAACTTGCATCTGTCCGTCGCCGCGGTTGTTCCAGACGCAGTACGGAATTGCCGTCAGTTCGATTTCCTGGCAGTCGCTTGCCGCGTCGTTTTTGAATTGCGGCAAATAGCCTTTGGTTTTGAGCGTGATCACGCCGCCGAGAAATTCGGGATTGTACTCGCCGACTTCGACCGGGTTCTCCGGATTGACAAAGGCGTCGAAAATATGCCCGTCGTTGTCACAGGATTCAAACGCATAGACAATCGGTCCGTACGTCAGAGCAACGCGTCCTTCGCAGGACTTGACGTTCGGGTTCGCCTTGACCCAACGGGGTTGAACGGGGAAATGGATGGCAACTTTGTCGCCCGGCTTCCAGACGCGGTCGATTTTCACAAACCCCTTAACCGGCGTCACGTCGATCGGCTGACCATTGACGGTAATTGTCGGCTGAAGCGTTTTGCCGTCTAAATACTCGTACAGGTCGCTGGCAAAGGGCGTCTTGCTCAGCCAGCCGGGAACGCGAAGGTTGAGGCAGAATTTCACCTCGGCGTCCGTCGGGTTGACAGCCAGTTCGACGTCTCCAGACCACGGGTAATTCCCCGTCATTTCCAAATTGACGCTTTTCCCGCCGACAGTCGCCTTTGCCTTGTTGGCGATGTACAGTCCAACGTACAGATTGCTGTCGTCTGTCGCGTAGACGCACCCGCCCAGCGAGGCGACAAAGCGCATTAAATTCTGCGGACAGCAGGCGCACCCAAACCACGGCGCGCGGTTAATCCCACCGCGGGAGGCGAGCTGGTTGGGATAGAAAAACTTGTCGCCAGACAGGGAAACGCCGGAAATGAGCGAGTTGTAAATGGTCTGCTCCATGACGTCGTAATACTTGGCGTCCTGATCAAGCAGGAACATTCTCTGATGCCAGCCGCAGCCGCCAATCTGAGCGCACGTTTCGGAATAGCCGTTGAAGTTGGACAGAACGTAGTTGTCGGCAAACGCTTCCCCGTGAGGCGTCCCGCCCAGTCCGCCGGTGATGTAAATCTTTTTACTGACGACGTTGTTCCAGATTCGGGTAATCGCGTCTGAAATCGCCTTGTCTTTGGTCATTGCCGCCACGTCCGCCGCCCCCTCGTACAGATACGTTGCGCGAACGGCGTGCCCGACCGCTTCGTTTTCTTCCGTCAAAGGCGTTGCGTCCTGAGCGTACTTTCCGTACATGGCTTGAGGATTGCTCGCCAGAGAGCGTCTCAAATCCTTGCGACCGCGCATTTCGACAAAGAACTTCGCCTGATTGAGATACTTGACGTCGCCGGTGGCGCGATACAGTTTCACCAGACCCAGCTCAATGACCTCGTGGCCGGGCACGTCGACAACCTGTCCTTCGTTCGGTCCGAAGGTCTTGCAAACCAGGTCGGCGTTCTTTCGGGCGATATCCAGAAAATTCGTCTGACCGGTTGCCCAGTAATGCGCCGCGGCGGCTTCGTACATGTGCCCGGCGTTGTACAATTCATGCGACCATTGCAGATTATGCCATCGCTGACCCTCGGACGTGGGATTCGTCTTGGAAAAATCCCGATCTTGAGAAATGAGCGTGTACAGATACCCGTCGGGTTCCTGCGCCGCGCCGACGATGCAGATCAATCTGTCCAGATAGCGGCTCATTTCCGGGTCGGGATGAGATGCCAGCGAGAACGATGCGGCTTCGATTCCCTTGTAAATATCGGTGTCGTTGAACTGGGGCGTAACGTACTTCGTACCCAGCGGAGCCGTGTTCGCGCCCAGCCAGAAATTGCTCACTCGCCCGGTTTTCTCGCACTGATCAAAGGCGTACGAGATGGATTTCGTCCGGTTGATTTCCTGCCGCGGCGCCCAGAACGAGTCCGTCAGGACGACGTCGCGAAACGACACCGGCTCAACCGCGTAGCCGGACTCGACTTTCGTCGCTGACGACCCCTGCGCCCAAAGACCGCATGATAACGCTGTTACAACAGCAAACAGGAAGAACGTAAACGCTCGTTTCATTGACTTCTCCTTTTGAGGTTTTGATTCTTTAGCAGTATTGACAAAGGGAAAATATCCCTTCAATACTGTCAAATATAAACCAACGGCGAGAGGAAGTCAATGTACTATTGCGTAAAAATCGTTGTCTTTTTACGAAGTCATTTATAATTACGCATTCCGCATTCCTAATTCCGAATTTATTTTACTTGCCATTCGCTTTGCAGCAGTTCCCAGTATTTGCGGTCGGTTTCGTACGGATTAATCGGCGTTCCGAACTGGAAGTCCGGGGGAAGGACGCCGTAGCGTTTCATTTCTCTGACGTACCATTCGTTGGGATAGAACGGCTGAGTCGGAGCGAAACTGAAATGCGTTCGTTCTTTCGTTACAAAATGACGTCCACGTTCGATGGCTTTGAGCAAGGTCTGGTAGTCCGGGTCAGACTTGTCTTTGAACACGATTTCCGGGACGCGTTTCCCGTCGACTTCTTTCCAGCAGCGCTGCATACCGCCGGCTTCCGCTGCTAACGGACCGCGAATCAGTCGGGACTTTTCCGGGTACGACAGGTTGACCGTCCAGCCGGTGTTGGCGAACGGCGTACTTTCCGTCAGACGTGACGGCAAGCGTTTCTCTCCGTTATGGCAGGACGCACAGCGGCGGTGGACGACCTCCGCCATGGCTTTCGTTTCGGGCCAGTCTTCGTCAGCGTTGACGGCGCGACCTCGTTCTATGCCGTCCTTGTCGTAGGGAGAATAGCTCCAACGCAATTCTCCGCAGGCGTCGGCGGCGTACGTGCCAGCGTAGTTCGCGCCCGATTCAATCCAGTATCGAACCATGCGTAAATCTTCCGGCGTTACAGTATAGCGGACTTTGCCGTCTTTATCCGGATGCCCGTTTTCCAGCATCTGATAGAACGTACTGGCGGCTGAACCGATTGCATACGGCGGGAAATCGCTTTGAGCGCGGTTGCGGTTGTCGCCCAACATTCCGCCGTTGCGATGGCTGAGCGTTAAGTACGAACCGACAAACGACGACACTTTCAGATCGCTGGAAAGATTGACGCCGCCTTTCATATTTTCCTCTGAGTGACATTCCAGACAGTACTTGTCGATAATGGGGCGAATGTCGCGCATGTAGTCGAACACTTCCGGGACGCCCTCTACCTTCTGCGGCTTTGCCGGGGCGTGAGTCATGGCGTCAAACAGACGCTTTTGATCGGCGGCGGTCGGCGTTTGAGTACGCTGTTCGTGACAGCCGATGCACGTTGCGTTTTCGCCCGGCATGAGCGTCGTGAACGAGTGCATTCTCTTAACCGCCTTGCCGTCTTTGTCCAGAGCGATAAAGAACAAAGAGCGGTTCGCCGGCAGTTCCATGTAACAGGAGCCGTCTTCGTTGACCGGGACTTCTCCGACAATCCGTTCCAGAGAGAACGTGCCGCCGTTGGAAATGGACATCATCCCGCCGTTATAATGGACTGGAATCGGCAGCGGCTCCATAACAAGCAGCTTTTTCACCGTCCCGCGGGGAAGGTCTTTCATGCGTCTGCCCTGATAGATGTCCGCCATCGCCAGGCGGCCAGTCGGGGCTTCCCGCGGCGTTGTGTCAATCGTATCGGCAATAACCGGCTCGCGCTGTCGGACGATAATCGGCTGAGGGTCGGAAACCCAGAATTTCTGCGCCGCTTCTTCCTCCGTCAGAACGTACAGATCGGCTTCCCGCCCGTCGCTGTCCATGACAACCAGATGAGAGTTCTTGGCGGCTATAAACGAGTCCTCGGAAAACGCCCACGGGTCAGCGTAGTTTGCCGAAGTGGAAACGCTGAGCGTTGAATCCAAATCGTCCGGTCCGTTGCGGGGGTCGATAAGCGTAACAGTCCCGTAATGCTCGCGTCTGCCGTGTCCCGGGGAGAACGTACAGACGACCTGATAGCGCCGCTGTTCGTCCGGGACAGAATCCTTGTAACGAATCGGCTTCGCCGCCAGCATGGTCGTGCCGGGATGAAGGTTTCCGAAATAAATCTGATGACGCGTCCCGTCCGGGTTCGCCGTCCAGAGATGATGGTAATGCACCTGCGAGCGGTCGACGTATTCCCAGCGCATGTAGATCAACTGCCCGTTCGACAGCACCCAGGGCGTGTTTTCCTGTTCCGGGTTGCTGGAAATGGCGTGGACGTTTTCGCCGTTGGGGCCGCACCGATACAGCGTCGCGACGCCGACAAGCCAGCACTGCACCCAGCGTTTGGCGCGCGACGAACAAAAGACGATGTCGCCGTTGGGCAGATACGTCGGCTCGATGTCGTCCCAGTCGTCCTCGCCCAGAGCGTTAGAACCGGTCGTAATCTGGCGCAAGCCTGTGCCGTCCAGATTGATTTCGTACAGATGATAATGCTTCGTTCCCGCTTTGAGATACGAGAATATCGCCTTTTTGCCATCGTAATGAATTTGCGGATCGCGGACGTTGCCCTGTTTGTCTTCAAAAATGGTTCTCACCTCGCCGGTTTTGACGTTGAGAATTCTCAGGCTTCCGCCTTCGCCCAGCGGGAACGGATAGGGCGGATCCTTATCCTCGAAGCACGCATAGTACCCAAACGAGGCGTACCAATGCCCGTCGCCGCTGGGTTTATGAACCGCAAAAAGAATCTCCTTGACGTCGTCCATGTCCCCGCCCGGCTCGAACTTGGCTTTCAGCGCGTCCTCCGCCTTGACAATCGCCGGGGCGACGTCGGACGTCTGAAGAACGAGGTAATCGTAAATCGACCAGCTCCCATCCGTCAGGCGGATGTCGAGGACGTTCTCTCCCTGTTTGACAAGCCCGGCAGGAAACGGGATAACGTTCGTTTCCGGCCAGCCGTAGTCGATATTGGATTGAAACTTCGGGAATCCCGGAGGTCCCGGCTTGACGCGAACCGGCTCAATCGCCGTCCCGTTGATTGTAACGTTAATCAACGACGGCTCCGTAGCGTGTCCGTAACACGTTCCAATCACCAGATAGAGGGGAACGTCCCACGTCTTGGCGCTGTTGAAGTGAATTCGCCCGGTAAACGACCGCCCGGCGGCATGCCATTCTCTCGTGCTGTTGTGCCACGGGAACCAGTCTCGCGGCCGGGATTTCCCAACGGTATACTCGCGAACGACGGGGTTCTCCTTGTCGAAGAAATCCTCCCATTTAACAGGGCTTCGGAACTCGGCGGCTTTCCCGTCTGGATATCCGATTTGAAACAGAACCTCGCTTGCGCTTGCTAGCGTCGACGCGAAGCCGGCAAACAGGACGACAACAATCAATGTAACAGAATAACGTTTCATGGGAGGGCAGGGGGGAGGGAGTAAATTGACAACAGATTAATCAGTCAGCGCTGCAGCGCCGTCTGACAACTACCGTTATTGTACAACGGCGAAAATCAAAAAGCAAGAGATGGAAAAGAATAATAGAAGTATTTACAAGATTTTCTTTGCAAAGCGCGTAGTCTGGCTAGACTAGAGAAACGCCGAACCCACTTTCCTCCCAGCGAGTTCGGCGCTCCTATTCCCTATTCCCTATTCCCTATTCCCTATTCCCTATTCCCTATTCCCTATTCCCTATTCCCTATTCCCTATTCCCTATTCCCTACTGCCTACTGCCTATTGCCTACTCCCTACCGCACCATCACTCTAAAGCCGACGTCGAAGCCGGGCTGATGGGGAAAATAGGCGCGAGTCGGTTTCGCTCCGGCGTCGCGAAGCGGGTCGTACCAGCTGCCGCCGCAGAC
>JAFZAL010000202.1 GCA_017557195.1 Thermoguttaceae bacterium
AACGCTGCAAACGAAAAAAAGAACGCTATACATACGACCTTCTTCAAAACAGACAAATAAACCAAACAAATATGGAATTCTCTTAAGTTGATACCTATGTGGCGCCTGTCTCGGGCGCCTTTGCCGATACATGAAAAAACTCTTTCGTAGCCAGAAACTAAAGACCCGCTGGATAGCGGCTGTCTCAGCCGCCTTTTGATTAAAGCGGGCGAAGACGCCCGCGAACCAGCGGGACGGAGAGGGAATTCAGCGAAAGAGCATCTTGGAGGCTTCCGCATTTCCTTGACGGCAAAGCCGTCAAGTTGGCGCCCGAGACAGGCGCTATCCAAGGGGCATTTTCCGTTTCGTCGAAGACGTATAGCGGGTCATTGGACAAGGCGGCGTCAAGCCGCCGCATTCCCCGCACAAGCGATACGCCCTCGTTCCATATTACTTGAGTTCCTTTGTATCCGGAATCATCTGACCGTCTTTGCGGCTTCCGAGCAGGGCGTGAATCTGGCCTTCAATGCCGTAATGGACGCTGTGAACGGACGCGTCTGCAAACGCCATGTTCATCGAGGATACGTGAGCAGAACCAAATCGCCAGAAGTAGTTTTGCCACGGGAACGATTTAGGAACGTTGTTGATGTCGTGCAGCGGCGGCATGTAAAATTGGGGTTCATTTACATATGCTTTCTCCCCAGTTTCAAATTTTAAATCCTGTAAACCTTTCAGAGCGTCGCTGTTGTTGACGGCGTCATAATCCTCAGCAGTTCGACCATAGCACCAGCGAAGAATATCCGGGTCGTGCCCAACAAACATGGATTCGTTATCGCCGCGGCATTCATTAACGCCATTGTAGGCTTTCGCGTCAACGAATTTTTCTCCAATCATATACGTATTGCTCAGACCGTCTGTAACGTCGTTTTTGCCGATTTCGGTAGCGCAATAGAAAATGCCGTTATTCTTTTTGCGGTGGTTGGGGTTTTCCGGCCAGTTCTGTCCAGTCGCCAGTTTCTGGTCAAAATCCGGCTTGCCAGTATTGGGGAAAGAACCGTACATGTTTTTTCCATACGAACCCGCGTTGCCGGCGTAGTCTGTTCGGCAATAGTAGTCTGGCTTACCGGCGTTGTTCATTGTAATCCCGGTAACGTTATTGCAGATGTCAGCCTTACGGCGCGTTGGGCAGTTCATAACCGCAATCGGCGTTTGAACCATTTCCATCAAGGCGTTTTTGAGTTCTGTTCCCTTTTTACCCAAGCCTTTGTCGTGAAGAGCGGTTTGGTCAATGTACGGCAGAACGTTAAAAATCCAGCCGCCGGGCTGATGCCGTCCGACGCCGGCGTTCGGGTCGCCGACCCAAACGTTGTTCCAGCCGCCGGTGGGGAAGAACCCGTGAGCGGCTTCGTGGTTAAGACAGCCTTTTGCCAGCTGGTTGATATGGTTTGTACACGTTACGCGACGAGCAGACTCTCTGGCGCCGTACACTGCTGGCAAGAGCAGCCCGACCAAAACAGCGATGATGGCAATGACAACCAATAACTCAACAAGTGTAAATCCGTTACGTTTCATAAATCCTGACAGGTTTTTCAATAATGGTTATTGAATGGTAAAGCGAGAGTTCCGCTTGTGCGTCCCTCTCGCGACCGATATAAATAATCGATTGACTATTTATTGTTTTTCTTTTGACGAATGAAGTACAGGCCCATCGCGCCGAGAATCAGCAGCGCCCAGGTTGACGGTTCCGGAACGCCAGAGCCCGGTCCCGGAGGAATGGGGCCAGCGCCGCCAACAATCAGCCACAGACCGTCGTCTCTGCCTTCCAGACTAAATAAGTCTGTGTAATTGAAAAGCGTTGGCGTAACGCCGCTAAAGTCTTCATCAGAAACCAGCTTGTATTCTTCGCCTTCCGCCGCCCAGGCATCGTAATCGTTGTTTTCAAAGAACAGCTTGATAATCGAATTCTCATCGATTACAAACGAGCCGTCGTTGCCGACAAACAATCTGTCGTACTGCTGAGCTTCTTTGTCTGCGGTGTAGGAACTGAACTCGAACAAGCCAGTCGCGCCGGCGTCAATTTTGACGTCGCCGTAGACGGTTAAGTCGCCAACGGAATTGCCCGGCGAAAGCGTTGCGCCACGTTTGACTTCCATAGCGCCGTCATACTCTCCCTTGAAGTTCAGCTGACCTTCTTCAACTGCGAACTCGTCTGCTTCAAACAGACCGTCGGTTGCGAGAATCGAGAGCGCGCCAGCTCCGGTCTTGGCAACGTTGCCGGCTCCGGAAACTGATTTATTATTTTCATTCGTGTACTCGAGCGATTTTGTACCAGAGGGAACGTTGTATTCCAACGTGGCGTTTTCTGCAATTTCAATCGAGCTGTTCGCTTTAACAGCGTCTCCAGTGAGTTGAAGAACGCCTTTGTTGACGTTAGTTCCCTTTGTATACGTATTGTCGCCGGAAAGAACCAGCGTTCCTTCGCCCTCTTTAACCAGAGGAATAAAATTCCCGTCGGGATCGAAAATTTGCGAGGAAATCGTCAGTTTTGCGTTATCCGCAACGGTAATCTTTCCTGCGCCGGCGGCGCCTAAATTACGAAGCGCGATTTTATTAGCGGTAATGGCATTGTCAGTTCCGCTCTGAACGTTGATAGCGTTATCAAAAACATAGTTGCCATACGTTGCGCTGCCAGAGCCGTCTTGAGATGAAATAACGCCGCTGTTCATATTGATTTCGGCGCCCATGGTTATGTGATTGCCTGTTGAATCGTTATGCAGCGTTCCGCCGTCGGTCAAATTGATAGTTCTAACTGTTCCGTCAGTATAGCCAAAAATGTCTCCATGTCCTGTAACAACGGAGGTGTCGCCGACAACGTTTAACGTACTTCCGGTTGCCAAAGTTCCCTTTTGACCAGTTTTAGTCAAGTTGAGCGTTCCGGCAGAAACCGTTGTGTCGCTGGTAAACGTATTGTCGCCAGAAAGGACCAGCGTTCCTTCGCCCTCTTTAACCAGAGGAACAGGATACCCGTCGGGATCGAAAATTTGCGAGGAAATCGTCAGTAATGCGTCTTTCGCAACGATAATCTTTCCTGCGCCGGCGGCGCCTAAATCACGAAGCGCGATTTTATTAGCGGTAATGACATTGTCCGTTCCACTCTGGACGTTGATAGCGTTATCAAACACATAGTTGCCATACGTTGCGCTGCCATTGCCGTTTTCCGATGAAATAACGCCGCTGTTCATATTGATCTCAGCGCCCATGGTAATGTGGGCGTCGGTTGAATCGTTATGCAGCGTTCCGCCGTTGGTCAAATTGATAGTTGCAACTGTTCCGTCGGTATAGCCAAAAATGTCTCCATGTCCTGTAACAACAGAGGTTGAACCGTTAACGTTAAGCGTACTTCCGGTCGCCAAAGTTCCCTTTTGACCAGTTTTAGTCAAGTTGAGCGTTCC
>JAFZAL010000203.1 GCA_017557195.1 Thermoguttaceae bacterium
ACGCCCAGGTTCTGCATGTTGCGAACCGCTGACGAACCCAGGGAGATGAACCCAAAGAACGTCTCGATCGGAGCCTGAACTTTACGCATAAAGTTGCTCGCTGCGATAGAACGGTCTTCGCCAATAAATACGCGGTCGCCCGGGAATATCTGGTAGTTCGTACCGGTGGAGGCGTCCTGAACGATTTCGTCCCAGCTAATCGGGAAAACCTGAGCGCACTGATTCCCGTTCGGAGCGGGTCGAGCAATCCAGATGTTGGTGCTGGACTGCTGAGAAATGCCGCCCGTCTGAGCAATGGCGTCTAAAACGGTTTCATTCCCTGTATAGGGAACGCGATGAATTCTGTCGCCCTGATTGGCGCCCTGAGTTACGATGTAATAAAATTTGCTGTTGTAACCTGCAACGTCTACCGTTACAGAAGGAGAATCAAAAAATTGTGTAAGATGTTTTTCAATTGCCAGCTTCGCTTCAGGAACTGTCATGCCGGCAACGCGAATCAAACCGTATTTGCGAAGGTTGACGTTCCCGTCTGGACCGACAAGGTAGTTTCCGGAAATCGGCTGCATCGCCGATGCCTGCGCCAACTGACAGGAAACTTCCGGAGCTTTCAAAATTTGCTGCAGATGATTCACGATCGCCTTTTTGGCTTCGTCAACCGTCATGCCGGCAACGCGAACCGTGCCGTAAGCAGGTCCCAAGTCTACAGAGCCTTCCGCATTGACCAGATAAACGCCGTTAATCGGCTGATCTAACAAAGTTCCCAAAACGTTAACTGCCAAGGCGTCAAACGTTTCCAGGCGATACGGAGGCAGCGGAACCATCTTGACAATATCAATAGAAATAACGTCCGGCGGCTCTATTCGATATGCCGGCAGCGTTACCTTTGCCAATTCCGATGGAATTGCCGTATCAGCGGGCGCTGGCTGTTCCAACGTCGGATCATAATAGTCAAACGGCGTACAGCCTATGTTTGCCGCGCCGAAGGCCAAAACAGCAAACAATATGACAAAACGTACGCGGAACAATCTGTTATACAATGCGTGACTCATATTTTTACTCTCAAAATATATATGCCAACTGGTTATCTATAAAAACCGTTGCTATCTTTAAGAATCGGCTCTTACTGAAAGAATCTTTGAGGATTTTACCGATAAATTCCAGAAAAATAAAAAAATGGAAGAGTAAGGCAGTAGGCAGTAGGCAAGAGGCAGTAGTATTGAAAGACTATAATATAATGAGAGAAGCGGTGCAAAAATAAGCATACGCCGTCAGAGGAACAAAGAAGGCAAGAGGCTAGAAACAATAGGCAGTAGTTTTATGAGGCGCTTGCGCCCTACTGCCTACTGCCTATTGCCTACTGCCTTTTTTTAGTCCAGCTTGGCAGGCGGAGCAAAGAGCAATCTTAAAGCCGAATCCAGTTCGTGAGGCTGAACGTTACGATTGACGATTTTGCCGGAAGCGTCAATGAGCATCATCGTCGGGGCAATAATTCCCATCTCACAGGCAAGAGGTCCATCCATGCCTTTGCCGTCAATCTGATACCAGTTTATTTTATTACTCTCAACAAACTGGGTCATCTGCTCGGGGTTGTTATCCAAATTAACGCCAATAATCTGGAGCTGGGAACCGTACTTTTCTTTGGCGGCTTTGAGAGTCATCACATCAGCTTGAGCAGAAGACGACAGCGCGCTCCAATAATAAACAATGACGTTATAATCTTTGAACTTGGCAATATCAAGCGCTTTGTTGTTGGACGTTACGCCCTTGAGCTGCATCTGCTTTCCAACGCTGCCCAAACGAAACAGCGCGCCTTTCGACTTGACAGCCTGGGATGTCTGGGGGAATTTGCTAACAATCTGGCTATACCATTTAACGGCTTCAGATTCTCGACCAGACATCTCACGAGCGTTCGCCAGCTGGAACATTGCCTCTGCAGAATCTGGGCTGTTTGGATAATCTTCAACGAATTTCTCCAATCCGGCATACCATTGCATTTGGATTTCCGCCCAATCGGCGTTCGGCGCGCTCATTCCTAAATAGTATCGAGTTGTCAGTTCGCGGAAAGAGAAGTATCCCGCCAGGTTTTCGTCGCCCTCTGCCTTGAATTTGTCAGCAAACTTCGCCAGAATATCAGCTCCGTCTGCCAGTTCGCCAAGCTGAGCGCCCATCTGCAAACCTTCCGCCAACTGACGATACCACATGTCGCGTTCTTCGCCAACGGAAGATTGGGCAATTTTCTCAACGACAGCGGCGCGCTGTTTGTGGAGAGCGTTTTTCTGCGCTCTGTCTGTCGCCTGCTGTAACTGAGCGTCAATTTTCTCAATCGAGCTGATCAATTCCTGCTGTTTTTGAGCTGAAACTGCGTTGGACGACGCCATCGACGCAGCTGACGCAGCTCCGCCCGGAAGGAAGATTGACGCGATTCCATGTTCAGCATCTGTCTGAACCTGCGGGCAGAAAAGAATTTTCCAGGCGTCGCCAATTTGAATAAGCGTGCCGTTTGCCAGCTGCGTTTCTTTGTCATTGACGCGGGCAAAAGACGAGACGTTTTCAAAAGCGACAATGCCGTCGCCCAAGTCTGAAGGAACAGCGCTGGGTTTATCGCCGTTAAACTGGAGAAATTCCGCTTTCCGATCAATCGCTTTTGCTTTGACGGATTCCTCAAAATCCGTTACCGCTTTTTCGATCAACCCCTTGAGTTGTTTCTTCTGAGCGGCGGTAATATCCAGAGCGTCAATTTCTTCAGCCGTTAAAAGAAGGGCCATGAACCGAGGCTTGTCGCCGGTTCTCAGAGCGGTAAACGCTTCCGCCGTCGCTTCTTCAGCAGAAATGCGCTTCCAGGACTCAATGCGCTGATCTTCATTTTTATCCAAACCCCATCGAGAGCCAGACATATTGAACCAGCGGTATTCGTCCGGCTTGTTGTTGCCGTTGGTGTCGATATCGCGATAGACTTCAACGCCTTCTTTGAAATATCGCCACTGATCCATCGCCTTGTCGCCGTTGGTGTCAGCAAAAACGCGCAGCGTCTGACCGTTTTTATCAATCAGCTTCCAGCCGGAAATATCTCCGGAAAGCTGTTCCAACCGGCAGCTTGCCGCGTCTTCTTCAGCCGGCTGAGCGTAATCGACGCCCGACTGAGTCGGTTTAAAACTAAGCGCCTGCTCGACGGACGGACCGCCTTGAGCCAACGCCAGCGAAGTCATAATCGCACAAAGAGAAAGAATGAAAAATAGCGTGTTCTTTTTCATGGATTGTAGCTTGTTAAAGGGGAAGGAAATATCGTAGTCAGCCAGCGATGATGAACCAATCCTCACGCCGCGCTTTTCGACCAATAATCTTTTATGGCAGTATAGCAAAAAACGCTCTGCAAGGAAAGAGCAGTTTTTGAAAACCGGGAGAGTTCTATTCCCTACGGCCTTCTCGCAACTCGCTACTCGCAACTCGCCACTTAACGATTATTTTGTTTTTGCTTGCCAAAACCCTATTTTTTTAGAAATTTCTATTCCCGCCCCATTTCAATAATTATTTTTTTAGTGTATAATATATATTATAAGGGAAACTATAATTGGAGGAACGTTTTGTTTACACAAAATACTCTGACGTTTTTGGAAAATATCGCTGAGAACAATAATCGCGAATGGTTTACTGAACATAAACAGGAATATCTGGATTACGTTCAGGCGCCGACGCGAGCGTTAGCCGCTCAGCTGGAAAAGGACATGCTCGATTTCGATCCGTTTATGCTGACGGATCCGAAGCGGGTTTGCAGCCGCATTTATCGCGACACGCGCTTTTCCTCAGACAAAACGCCCTACAAGACGACGTCGTACCTTATTTATCGTCGTCCGATGGAAGACAAAACAAACGTCCCCGGCTGGTTTTTCGAGGTCAACGCAACAGGGTACTGTTACGGCATGGGCGCGTTCAACGCCAACGCCAAGTTCATGGCGAATTTTCGATTGCTCATCGAGGAAGACCCCGAACGGTTTTTATCGATAATCGGGAACATAAACCGGCGTCGGTTCGATTTGTATACGGAAGAATACAAACGTCCGATTCCAAACGATCTGGACAAAAAGATTCAGCCGTACTATCAAAGCAAAAACTTTTATTTGATTTGTAACAAAAATATCGACAAAACGCTGTTTTCCAATCGTCTGGCGCCAACTATCGTGGATGGCTTTATGCAGCTCAAACTCCTGTACGACTTCCTTTGGCAGACTTATTCCAGAGCTTTTTAATACAAGTGTTTTATATGAAACGCATACTTATAACTATTGTCTTAACGCTTATCGGCTTTAACGCCGAGGCAAAAACCGTATACGTCAACAATACGATGGGAGACGACCGATTCACCGGCGAACGGGAAGATTTCGACGTCGTGGAAGCGGGACCCGTCAGAACCATCGCGCGCGCAACCGAACTGGCGCGTCTGGGCGACACAATTTCTCTGGCGGACACCGGCGTTCCGTATCAGGAATGCGTCAGCTTAACCAACAAAAACGCCAGCGGAATCAATGCGGAGTTCCCGTTTATTCTGGACGGCAACGGCGCAAGCCTGGACGGCCGCGTAACAGTTGAACATGAGAAATGGGAGCACTTCAAAGAAATCTATAAAGACGTCAAAGACAATCCCCCGGAGTATCAGGGAGACATCTTCCGTCTGCACGTTGCCAAATATTATCCCAACGCAGTTTGTTACTGCATGCTTTTTGTAGACGCCATGCCGGTTCAAAACAAGCCGTCAGAACCGATGGAATCCCCGGTTGGTCAGCTCAACGAGTTGGACGCCGCCCTGTTTGAGGGCTACCTGTATTTCCGTCCGGAAAAGGGAAAGACGCCGGAGGATTACAAGCTGGAAATCACCGCGTTACGAACCGGCATTACCCTTAATCACGTTGACCACGTCGTCATTCGCAACCTGATTGTTCAGGGATTTCAGCTTGACGGCATAGCGTTAGCCAACTCTGCAACCAACGTCGTTATAGAGCAATGCACCATTCGCGGCAACGCTCGAGCCGGCATGTCCATCGGCTGGGGCAGCGACGTCAAAGCAAACCGAATTCTCACGTGCGCCAACGCCTTTAGCGAAGTCCTCACCCTGCCCTACTCTCGCGTCAAACTTGAGAAATCCAGACTGACCGGCGATTACGGCAAACCCTGGGTTGACCAGTCCGGTACGGAACACGGATCTGCCGCGCTGTTTTCCAACAACGGAAAATGGATAACCCCGGAGGATCTTCGCCCTGACCTGTCTCCTCTGCCCGATGCGCAAGACGCCGTTAAAGAATTTGAGGACGACGAAGCCGCTGACGATGCAGACAATACCGCTGACGATACGGCAGACGATTCCGATAACGACGATGCG
>JAFZAL010000204.1 GCA_017557195.1 Thermoguttaceae bacterium
CGATAATCTCCCCCTATCGCTTTAGCCGCTTTTCCTCCCGCGACCCTTTGGGGGCGCGGGAGGAAAAGCGTATTCTTCGATATTCTATTTATTCATGTTCTCCCTCCGGCGGTTGAAACCGCCGGTTACAATAAGTTTCGTCCCTGTCGGGACTTTAGCGGACTAACGTCCGCTGTCGTTGCCGCAACGTTTCGTTTCTCATTCGGGCAAATCTTCTAAACTCAAGAAATATTTGCGTGCACCCAGCGTTCCCTTTTTAGCTGGCGTCCCCCTTGAAATTGACTTGCTTTTGTAGTATTGTTAATTATTATCAGTTTATTGAAAACCAGGTCTCGCCTGATTACTTACCTTTTACCCAACAAAGCTATCATGGACAAAGCCGCCAAACCGTTGAAAATCTTTATCAGCTACGGACACGAAATCGGAGCAGTGGACGATCATGGAATTCCGTATTCAAATCCGAACAACGAAAGCGTCGTTCTTAAAATCAAGACGTATCTGGAAAGCCGCGGTCATGAAGTCTGGTTGGACAGAGAGAGAATCATGCCGGGCGACGACTGGCGAAGGTCAATTTACGAAGGCGTCGAGTGGTCGGACGTTGCTTTGATTTGCCTGTCTCGCAGAGCGATGAGACCTAACGGCGTTTGTCGAGACGAAATCGCCATTGCAATCGGCGTTCGCGGCGGGAATATGTTTCCTGTCAAGCTGGAAGCGTTGGAAGACGCCGAGTATCCAGCGTATCTGCTAACCCATCAATTGTTTATCGAATTCATGGATTGGCGCGCTCATTGGACAGAGGACGGCATCGACGAAGTCTGGCTTGACCAAACCCTCGACGAGCTTGCCAAATCTCTGGAAAAGAAGGAAGTTGGGCTCTACGGCGAAGAGATGGTCGAATTGAAAAGGCTGCTCAAACCGTGGAACATGAACGACCGGCTGCGGCGGCTTGATCGCGGCGTACAGACCCTGTACAATGAAGAGGCTCATGAATTCGAGAACGTAACGGTTCACAAATTCTGCGGACGCGAGTCGCTTTTCCAAATGTTTGAAGGAAGAATCGGTCACGCTGTCCACTTGGATGCCGAACGCGTTTTATGGCTCAAAAAGGGGCCCGGGTTTGGAAAGAGCCGATTTGCGGCGGAGCTGCTTTATCGATACTATTACGCAATCAGCGCAGCGTATTTTATTGAATACAATCAACCGGAAACGCTTGACCCGCATACGTTTGTGAAGTCCGTTGCGTATCAGCTGGCGCAGGCGAACTCTGATTATCGAAAAAAACTGTTAAAGTATCTCAAAGAGAATCAGAACGAGATTAATCTGCAAACAGGCGACCCGCAAACGCTATTTAAAAAGCTTGTTGTCGATTTGATGTCAGACGAAATCGACGGGGGACGGGCGACTCAATGGATTCTGGTTGACGCCTTGGACGAAGCGACGGAGAACAGCCGCAACGAAATCGCGTCTCTAATCAGCCAAAATTTCAACAGGCTCCCGCCGTGGATATGCTTTTTCATCACGTCTCGAGATAATGACAACGCGGTGAATAATAACTTCGCTCAATTCACGCCCATCGATTTCCCGGACGAAGAAAACGTCAGCGACGTTCGAGATTACATTATCCACGAATTCGAGGGAATGAACATAGACGTTTCCGTAGAGTTGGTTAATATGCTTTTGGAAAAATCCGAGGGAACGTTCCTGTATCCGGAAATGGTCTTTCGCGATTTGGAGAGAAACGCGTTTACAATCGACGACATTCACAACTTGCCCAGCGGCGTTATTGGATACATTCATTCTCAGTTTGACCGTCTTTTTGGCTCTGATTTAGAAAAGTATGAAAATGACGTGCGCCCTATGTTGGGTTATATTTTGACGTCGTGCGAACCGATCCCGAGAGCCGTTTTGAAATACTGTCTGGAAATTCTCCGCGATTCCGAACTCGACAAACGACTCCAAGCGCTGGGAACGTTCTTTATTCAGTCCGGTTCGAAAGACGAAGACACGGTCGTTCCATTCCACAAAAGCGTAATTGACTACTGTTTTGACCACGACCGTTCTTATGTATACTACGTCTATCCCGATGAAGCAAAAGAAGATTTTGCCAATCGCGGGCTGGGACTGTACAAATCCGGCGCTCTGCAATGGACGACGAGAGCAGACGAAAAGCCGAATACGCTTCAGCGGTACTTCTTAACCTGGCTGCCGTCGCATTTGATGAATGCGAACATGACCGAAGATTCGTCAAAAGTTATGTCAGATTTTGCCTTCTTGATGAATCGGTTGCGGTTTGGCGCCGTGGAAAGAGTTGTATTGGACTATATTCTGTTCAGAGGCACATTGGACCGAAATTCAGAAGACCGCGTCGCTTCTTTTTTTGACGTCATTTGCAGTAACGTGCATTATTTGCGCCGTGATTGTAAAGACAATCCTGCATACAAGACGATGTTTCAGATTGCAACTGAAGTTGCCGACAATTGTCCTGTAACGATAGCGGCTGAAAATTGGCTTAACCCAAAAGAAGGCGATTCTCCTTGCAACTGGTTCTGGCTTAATAAAGTCAATCGTCCCAAAGAATACCAGCCCAACCCGTGCAAGCTGGTTATGGAGAACGCAGGTCTTCATGCTATACTTCTTTCCAATGACGATGCATTGTCTTGGGGAACAGACAATAACCTTCGAATTTTTGATCTTCAAACGGGCGTTTGTAAAGCGGTTCTGGAAGGACATACAGGCAGAGTTGACGGCGCCATAGAACTCCATTCCGGAAACATTCTTTCATGGTGTGATGGCTATAAATGTAAGGACAATACCTTACGCCTATGGTCTCCTGACGGAACGTGTCGAGCGGTTCTGGAAGGACATACAAGTTCTGTCGAAGGCGCTAAAGAACTTCGCTCCGGCGACATTCTCTCGTGGAGCGATGATAAAACCTTGCGTCTTTGGTCTCCTAATGGCGTATGTAAAGCGATTTTGGAAGGAAATAAATGGTCCGTCAAAGGCGCTATAGAGCTTCGTTCAGGTGATATTTTTTCGTGGAGTGGGGATTTCGCCGATTTCTCCATATGGGGCGATGTACATACGTTGCGTCTTTGGTCTCCTGATGGCGCTTGTAAAGCGGTTCTAGAAGGGGATAGAGATACAGACTGGGTCAACGGAGCCATAGGACTTCGTTCAGGCAATATTCTCTTGTGGAGTTATGATACCTTGCGTCTTTGGTCTCCTGATGGAACGTGCAAAGCGGTTCTGGAAGGGCATACCGCCGGGGTCTATGGAGCTACAGAACTTCGTTCTGGCGACATTCTCTCGTGGAGCGATGATAAAACCTTACGCCTTTGGTCTCTTGATGGTAAGTGTAAGGCGGTTCTTCAAGGTCATTCTGACTGCGTTAGGGGCGCCATAGAGATTCATTCCGGCGACATTCTTTCGTGGAGCGCTGATAAAACGTTGCGTATTTGGTTTCCTGATGGAACTTGCAAAGCGGTTCTGGAAGGGCATACGGGTGAGGTCAAAGGCGCCATAGAGCTTCATTCCGGCGACATTCTCTCGTGGAGTTGGGATAAAACCTTGCGTATTTGGTCTCCTGACGGGACATGTAAATCGGTTCTGGAAGGACATACAGGCAGTGCCGAAGGCGTCATTGAACTTGATTCCGGCGCTATTCTCTCGTGGAGTTGGGATTTTACGTTGCGTCTTTGGTCTCCGAATAGCGTATGTAAAGCGGCTTTGGAAGGACATGCAAGCCCGGGCAAAGACGCGATAGCGCTTCGTTCAGGCGACATCCTTTCGTGGAGCTGGGATAAAACCTTGCGTATTTGGTCTCCTGACGGGACTTGTAAATCGGTTCTGGAAGGGCATTCAGACGGGGTCAATAATGCTATTGAACTCCGTTCTGGCGAGATTCTCTCATGGAGTAATGATCACACCTTGCGTCTCTGGTCTCCCGAGGGGTCTTGTAAAGCGGTTCTGGAAGGACATACAGATTCGGTCAATGACGCCATAGAACTTAGTTCCGGCGACATTCTCTCGTGGAGCGATGATAAAACCTTGCGTCTTTGGTCTCCTGATGGCGCATGCAAAGCGGTTCTGGAAGGACATACAGATGATGTCAAAGACGCCATAGAACTTCGTTCTGGCGACATTCTCTCGTGGAGTATGGATCACACCTTGCGTCTTTGGTCTCCTGATGGCGTATGCAAAGCGGTTCTGGATGAACATACAAGCTGGATCAACGGCGCCAAAGAACTTAACTCTGGCGACATTCTCTCGTGGAGTATGGATCACACCTTGCGTCTCTGGTCTCCTGATGGAATGTGTAAAGCGGTCCTGGAAGGACATACAGAAAGTGTCGAACACGCCATAGAACTTCGTTCAGGCGACATCCTCTCGTGGGGTTATGATCACACCTTGCGTCTCTGGTCTCCTGATGGAACGTGCAAAGCGGTTTTGGAAGGACATACAGGCATGGTCTATGACGCCATAGAACTTAGCTCTGGCGACATCCTCTCGAGTAGTAGTGATGGCGCCTTGCGTATTTGGCATCCTGATGGGACTTGTAAAGAACTTATCAAGGACGATAATCCATTGTTCGATTCATATTATTCATTATTCTACCCAGAACTGGTACTTGAACAGTTTTATTTAGAACTATATAGGGGTATGGAACTCCAGCATGATTTTAAGCCAATTGCGCGATGGAATAGCTCCTCATGCCGATCTTGTTTTGTTGGCGATAGGCGTCTTTGCGTTTGGGATAGTCGATACCTTGATTTCCTGCAGCTCAACTACGGGAATCATAAAAGCATAACCTTTGAGCAGGCTCATCAGTTCCTCGCTGGCGAAATTGACGAGTCAAAGTTCGTTAGATACGTTCCAGTACCCAAACGCGGGTTCTTTAGCTGGCTGTTTGGGCTGTTCGGTTGGAAGTAAGTTTCTGCTGTTTGAAGAAAAATGCGATCCGCTTTGTCCATTTTATCCATGTACGACTTTTGCGGATCGCGTTTGCTCTCCAGAGTCGTTTTCTAATTCACATGCTAATTCTCTGACATTTTCCTTGACAAAAAATCTTGTTTTGAGTATAATAAATAGCAGAAATGTCAAACGGTTTGAAATTGTCAGCTGTGATAATTATTCAAGTTGACGTCCGCCTTGTTGGAGCCGCCAACGCGAAATAATAATCGTTTTACGTTCATCCGTTTACCGTTGGTTCCTTACTCCAGACTCCTATAAGTAATTCATCGTGAAAGGTTTCCTCAAACGCATTTATCGACTTTTGTTCGGCAAGATTTACGCCGACATGGAATCCCGATTGCAGTATCTGGAAGACAAAGTTTTGATTTTGCAGTCCGGGCTGTGGGACGAGGAGTATTATATTCGTCAGTCCGGCTGGGGGCGGCGCGGGGACGACACGCCGCTGGATCATTACATGCGGGAAGGCTGGAAGAAGGGATTCAATCCGTCTGAACGTTTTGACGGCGTCGCCTATATGGAACGGCGTCCGGATCTGCCCATCAATCCGCTGTCGCATTATTTGCGATACGGCCGCTATCCGCTGGCGAACGTTTATAAACCGTCTGAAAAGACGATTGCCGACTTCCGTGAGGCGCAAAGCAAACGTCAGGCTAAGAAAGTCGTTTATACGTGCATTACCAACCGGTACGACGACCTGTCGGAGATCGCGTGTTTTCATCATACCGATTTCGATTGGGATTACGTCTGCTTTACGGACGACGAGGAGCTTATCGCTCAGCAGCGCTTTGGAATATGGGATATTCGCCCGCTGGTTTTTACGGATCTGGACGTTATTCGCAACGCCCGGCGTCACAAAATTCTGGCTCACTGCTTTTTCCCGGAATACGAAGAGAGCATTTATCTGGACGCGAACGTCAACATTTTAACGCCGTGGCTGTTCGAGGAAATTCAGCGGAGAAAGAAGGATTTTCTTATTCCCACCCATTTTGCGCTGGATTGCTTGTATAAAGAGTATGAGCGCGTATTGCAGTTCGGAATGATTGATCCCGTCTTGGGAGAAGAGCAAATAGAAAAGTACCGCCACGAAGGGTTTCCCGCCAACTACGGCTTGAACGAGACGAATATTCTCTACCGACGTCATAACGACCCGGCAATCGTTCAACTTATGGACGACTGGGCAAAAGAGATCATTCATTTCACCCAGCGGGATCAGTTGAGTTTGTCGTACGTCATGTGGAAACATCACCGAAAAATCGCAGACCATTCCCTCCCCAACGCCCGTATTGACGAAAAGAATTTCTGCGTCTTTGAGCATGTTCATTATTGATTTATGCCCTTTTTTGAATCACATTCATACTACGCAATACGAACAAATCTATTTACCTTTATAACGCCAGAAATAGGAAATTTCCATAATTATTTACTTCTTTTTCCAAATTGTAGTTGCAAATATCTTGAGTTAAGTATATAATGCTGACAGTCAGGGGATTCCTCCTTTTTAATAAAGCTCATGCGATGTTAGTCAATTTCATAAAATCTACACTGAATTGCGTTGGTTTGAAGCCTGAAAGCCGTCTGCGCAGATGGTTTAACTTTATTTACTGGAAAATAATATTCAAATCTCAGCGATTTAGGTTCATTCAGAAAATCAACTGCCGAGGGCTTAAATCTCATTATGCCTCCGTAATAAAGCGTCTTCAAGAAAGAGTTGCCAGACATGAACCGATCCGCGTCGGTTTTTTCGTGACGATGGATTCCATCTTCCCATTCCAGCCCCTTTTTGAGCGGATGCTCGACGACCCGCTTTTCGAACCGTACATCATTGTTGCTCCGCCATGCACCTACGGCAGAGAATTTGAAACTGAAAATGGGCTCAAAACGTGGAATGCGCTCGTTAAAATTTACGGCGAGGAACGGGTCTGGCGCGGGTTTGACTGGGAAACAAACGCCTATCACGACTACTCTGCCCAGCTTGACATCGTGGGATTTAATTATCCGCACACTGTCGTTCACCCCTACTTTTATGCGTCCTATTTGTACCGCAAACCCGTTTTGATGATATCCACCGATTATGGTTTTTTCCTGTCCAAGGGGAATAGCCAAAAGTGGGTGATGAAAAAATTTTTCATACACTCCCTCTGGAGATACTACGCTTCGACGTCGTGGTTCGTCGAGACGGCCCAAAAGGCAATGTTCAACAAAGCCGAGAACGTCGAACTGACGGGTTTCGTGCGTATGGACGCTTATAAATCTGCGCCCCTCAAGAAAGAAGGGGAGCGGAAAGTCGTCATCATCGCCCCGCACCATTCAATCTCGAAAAAAATCTCCTTGCAGGTTTCCAATTTTCTGAAATATGCCGAACTGTTTCAGCGTCTGCCGGAGATGTACCCGCAGATTGATTTCATCTTCCGCCCGCACCCGTACCTGTTGAAGCATTTGGTAAAATTAGGGGCTTGGACGCAGGAACAAACCGACGATTATATGACTCGGCTGGCGGCGCATCCGAACATGGAGATTTCGCTCGGCGGAAATCATTTGCCCCTTTTCGCCCGCTCGGATGGCATGATCCAGGACAGCGTTTCGTTCCTTGCCGAGTACTACTACACAGGCAAACCGCAGTGCTATATGCTTCGCGACAAGGGGAGAACGGAGGCCCAGCTCAATGATTTTGGAATTGGATGCCTCAGTCATACCTATCACGCTTTTCGGGAACAGGACATTCTGGACTTCCTTGATCACGTGATCCTGGAAGGCAATGACCCGATGAAAGCCGAACGGGACGCGTTCGCGAAAGAGAACGTTACACTGAACTGGCCGCACGTGACAGAGAAAATCATTGCTTCTATCAAATCCGAGCTTGGGGTTACGTCATAGGAAACATCACCGTAAGATCGCAGACTATTCCTTCGTTTGAGTTGTTGCCAAACATCGGGTTGGAGGGACGCCCGATTATAAAGTACATAAATCAGCAATTTAATTAATTACTTGTACGAGATATTAAAAATAACAGTTGTATATAAGTAATTAAGAACTGTCATGTGTTTATTGAACGCTTTATTTGCGACACGCTGGCAAAGAAAGCGCCGCTGCGTTATCAGCCGATCGAGCGCTTTGAGATTGACGCGCCTGCTGATTATCAATTGGCTCTGGATAATTTTGACATACTGGGATACTAAAGGTTTAAGGAAGCGTTGAATTCCGGCGCGGCAATATGCTTAAGCCGGATATTTTAGCGTTTTGTTCCTGCTTCTTTTTGTAATTGCACGTAGGCTGAATTTTCTATCAAGAATTTTATATGCCTGTCTTGAAAAAACAAATATATGATGTATATTTATTATAAAGACGTTTAAGATTCAATATATTACTCCCGAATAATTAAACCTTTGATCAAACTATGACAACCGTATCCGTTGCGCTGTGTACGTACAATGGCGAGCGGTTCCTGAAGGAACAGCTTGACAGCATTGCTATGCAGTCGCGAGCGCCGGACGAGGTTATTATTGGCGACGACTGCTCTTCCGACAAGACGATTGAAATTGTTCATCAGTGGATGAAGACAGTTCCCTTTTCCGTTCGGCTTATTCAGAACGAGCATAATCTGGGATACGAAAAGAATTTTGCCAATATCATGCTCAATGCAACGGGAGATATTATTTTCCCCTGCGATCAGGACGACGTTTGGCTTCCAGACAAGCTGAAAGTCATGGAAGCGTATTTCCAGAATCATCCGGAAGTCGGCGTTGCATATTGCCGCCGATCGCTCATTGACCAGAACGGGAATCCCATTTCAGAGCGGTTGACAGAACTGTTCAGCAACTATCACCCGCTGGATTCCAGCTATTTCTATGCGGACTTCTGCAAGGATTTTCCAGACTGCGCCGGGTGCATGTCAGCAATACGAAAGAGCCTGATTGACCAGCTGTTTCCTTTTCCCGAGTTGTGGGCGCACGACACCTGGATTTTTACGATGGCTCCCATGTATGCGCAAATGAAAACCCTGCCGGACGTTTTAATGCTCTTTCGCCGACATGGAAACAATGCGTCGGCGTTGGGAAAAGAAGCGGATTGGGCGAACGGGCGCGACGTGTACTATCTCACGTCTGTCGGTCAGTACAGAGCGCATACGCCGTATCGGGAAGACTTGATCCAGCGTCTTTCCCAACTGCCATCGTCGCCGTATCGAGACGGGTATTTGAAGTACCTTAAAGGACAAGAAAAGCATTTCGGGAACCGCTGTAAAATTGAAGATCATTTTTGGACGAATCTGCATACGCTCGTTTGGGAAATCCTGTCAGGGCGATATTTTCAGCACAAACAGCCGTTGAAGTGCATGCTCTTTGACGTCAAAGAGGGAATTTTGAATTCGTTCAAACGGGCTCAGGGGAGCGGACATTGTCCGCGATAATCAACATGATATTATTTTTTAGGCGGGTAATACCCGCCCCCCGTAAAAGTAATCTGTTACATTTTAATATCAACGCAATACCATGACCAAAAAAGCCATATCGTTAATGTCCGGCGGATTCGACAGCATTTTAGCGTCTCGCATTATGCAAGAGCAAGGGTTTGAAGTCGAGGGTCTGAACATTCGTACGCCGTTTGTCGACACGTCAAGCAAGGCGCAGCAGGCGGCGGACGACCTCGGAATTCATCTGACCGTGCTGAACGTCAACGAGGATTACATCGATATTATCCGCAACCCTCAGTACGGATACGGCAAGGCGTGCAACCCGTGTTTGGACTGCCATCTGTACATGTGCCGCATGGCGGGAAAGTACATGCAGGAAACCGGGGCGGACTGCGTTGTAACAGGTGAAGTCGTCGGACAGCGGCCCAAAAGCCAGCGGCGACATCATCAGGAACTTATCGAGTACAAGTCTGGAATTAAAGGACGTCTTCTTCGTCCGATTTCCGCGAAGCTCTTGCCAGAAACGGACGTTGAGCGTTCCGGTCTGGTTGACCGCGATAAACTCTATGCGATCGAAGGACGCGGGCGCGGCCCGTTAATCGACCTGGCGCATGAACTCGGGATAACTCGAATTCCCAACGCCGGCCCCGGCTGCTGTCTGACGGAGAAGTCGTTTGCCAATCGCGTTTGGGATTGTAACAAGCATTGCCCTAACGCTCAAATGTGGGAATACGAACTGCTGTGCGTTTCCCGTCACGTTCGCGTTGATGACTCGTTCAAAGTGGCTGTCGCCCGAAACGAGGCAGAGTGCGATACGATCCTGAGAATGTTCAACGAGCATAAGTCTGACCGCCCGGACGTCATGTATGCAGAGCCGGAGGACTTCCTCGGCGCGTCGGCGCTGTCAATTGGGAGAACGGACGATCTGGCGAAACGTCAGCTGGCGAGCATGGTCGTTCGATTCAGCAAGAACGCTCCTGTCCCGGAAGCGAAGATTAAAATTTGCCGTCAGGACGAAACGGAAATCGTTCCCGGCGTTCATGATGAAGCGATCGACAATCTCAAGGTCTTGTAAGACGGTTCTATTCGATATTTCTCAATACAAGACGCTCAATAAAAAACGGACTGACGCCAAAACGACGTCAATCCGTTCCATTCTTCCGAGAGGAAATTTTCTTTGAAGATCAGACCTTTTTCGCGATCATCGAAACGTCCTGTCCGCCGAATCCGAAATTGTTGGACAGAATATAATCGCATTTGACCTCTCTGGCAACGTTAGGAACGTAGTCCAAATCCAGCAGCGGGTCCGGTTCTTCGTAGTTGATTGTCGGCGGAACGATGCTGTCGCGCATAGCCAGCAGACAGTAAATCAGTTCGGTCGCGCCAGCGGCGGCGATAAGGTGCCCAATCATGCTCTTGGTGCTGGACATCGGAACCTTGTAAGCGTCCTCGCCAAATACGGCTTTGATGGCAATCGTTTCGACCTGGTCGTTGATGTGTGTGCTGGTGCCGTGAGCGTTGATGTAGTCAATTATGCTCGGTTCAACGCCAGCGTCTTTGAACGCCATGTGCAAGGCGGCGATAGCTCCGCGTCCGTCAGGATGAATGTCGGTAATTCGATAGGCGTCGCAAGTCGTGCCGTACCCGATCAGTTCGCCGTAAATCTTGGCTCCGCGAGCTTTGGCGCGTTCGTACTCTTCCAGGACCAACATGCCGGAACCTTCGCCCAGGACGAATCCGTCTCGATTATTTTCAAACGGACGGCTGGCTTGCTGCGGGTGTTCGTTGTTGGTGCTTAATGCGGTAAGAAGATTGAATCCGGAAACGCCAAAGGGGTGAATCATGCTGTGAGTTCCTCCGGCGAGCATGATGTCAGCCTCGTCTCGGCGAATCATGTCGACCGCTTCTCCAACGGCTTGAAGACTGGCGGCGCAGGCGGTTAAGCAGTTTGCGTTAGGCCCTTCCGCTCCGAAATGAGCTGCCAGGTGCGCGCTGGGCATGTTCGGTTCCTGTTCCATTTCCTCCACCGGGTCAAGACATCCCAATCCAGCTTGGACAAACTCTTTCATATCGACAGTTCCGTCTTCTTTGAGGCATTTAGCCATCATGTACGTGAACTTGTCGAAATTCTGCTGCCCTTCGCCGCTGCCGGTGTAGACTCCAAAACGCAGAGGATCGATAGGCGTGTCTTGAATTCCGGAATCTTTGACGGCTTTGATGCCAGCGCCCATGGCAAACTGAGTGTGCAAGCCATGCCCAATCCAGTCTTTGGGATCTAATCCAACGTCGGACAAATCCCAGTTTTTGACTTCAGCCGCAATTATCGTGGGGAAACGGCTGGCGTCAAACCGGGTAATATAATCTACGCCGGACTTTCCTGCCAAGAGGTTTTTCCATACTGTTTCGACTTCCGTTCCTAACGGAGTTACCAAACCGATGCCGGTTACAACTACGCGTCTTTTCATTTGCAGCTAATTAGTCTAAATTTTTAAATTCTTCCGGTTCCGCCAAAGGAGTAACGCCGTCCGCCTCAACGCCAATGTCATAGACCTTCCAATTGACCATCAAATTTCGATAATCCTTGATGCTAAACTGTTTTTTATCTGAATAGGAATCGTCCAGAATAGCGTGCATCATTTCGACTTCTGCGTACAGGACTTCCTCGCCGTTAGGCTTGCGAATATAGGCGTTTGCGGTTGAGACTGTTCCGTTTTCATCAATGCGTTCGACCTTGGCTTTGTAAACCAGAGTGTCGCCTGGAAACGCCAGACCATGGAAAACAGCCTTGTTGATTTTAGCCAAAACAACTTTCTGCTTGTATTTGTAATACTCACAAATCAGCAGTCCGGACGTTTGAGCTATACCTTCCAATACCAGCGAATGCGGCATTACCGGATAAAAGGGAAAATGATCGTGCATGTGATCTTCTGCCAACGTGATGCACTTAATAGCCTGAGCTTGAACGCCCGACTGAAAAACTTCGAATTTATCCAGCCAATACCAACGCATTTTTGAAATAAATTGCTTTATTGTCAGTAAAAAATAACAAAGGTTAGACGTCAGGGGTTAGGACATAATCGCCCAAACTGATGAAATAATTGAATTTTCAACAGTTATCGCTAACCTCTGACGGCTAACTCCGAATTGTTTATTAGTTGACTTTGGAAGCGACAAAGCGAACCATATCGCCAACTGTGAGGATGTTGCCGAATTCCTGAATCTTCGGGTTTTCAGCGAATTTGTCCAGATCAGCAAACGGCATGCGCTTTTTCAGTTCAGCCAAACCAGCTTCATTGAGTTTGCCGTCAACAACAAAATCAGCGTTGGTCAAAATGTCCTGCGGGAAGAGTTCTTCGCGCGGAATCTTGATGTCAAAAGCTTTTTCCAGACGGAAAACAATGTCAAGGAAGTCAATAGACTCCGCTCCGAGGTCAGCAACCAAAGTTGCGTCTTCCGTAACTTCATCTTCGTCTAAGCCAAGAGCTTCGACCAAGGTTTCCTGAATGGTCTTGAAAATTTCTTCTTCAGAGGGCATTGTAAATCTCCAATCTTAACTGTTAAATTATGCTGTCTGCGCTAACTACGATACAATGTTAACGCCGATCAGCATGATATAAAACACCGATATAAATAATATTGTATCTATATATCGGCAAGATTACTGTTTATTATTTAACGTATTCTGGGTAAGCAGAATATACATTTCCTTATAATCGGCAATAATTTGCTTTTGCTTGAAAGCCCATTGGGGGTTGCTGGTATCCAAATCGGAACTTTCCATGGTCAAACGAGCGGAGATAATTGAATTGCCATTCAGATTGCCCTGAATAGCCAACTTCGTCAAATTTCCTTCGCGTTTGAGGATTTTTCCTTCCAGTTCGAGCTTTTCCCCGGGCTGAATGAAATGACCGTATTTGACGTTGCGAGCTTCCTTCATCGTAATAATTGGATGAGCAAAGTCGTCAGTTACGCGGATAAGCCAGGCGGACAGCTGAATCATCGCTTCGAGCATCAAAACGCCAGGCATAACGGGAAATCCAGGAAAGTGATCATGAAGATACTCTTCAGAAAACGTCAGGTTTTTGACGGCCTTAATGCTTTCTCCAGGAGTAATTTCGGTGATCTGGTCTAATAATACAAATTTCATTATCGGTATATATGGGTAAGCAACACAATTCAATAAAACTAGTATAAGTATACCGTTCTTTCTAAATAAATCAATACGGATTGTCTGGATTTTGGAATTATTTTTTTCATTTATTTTTTCTTTTTTGGGAAGAATTGAGTTCATTTTTCGAAAAAACAATGTAGAATTATATAATGACGATTTGTATTTTAATTTTAACAAAAATTTAAGTTTAAAAATGCCAGATTTTGATCCTTACCTTGAATGGCTGGACATTCCTTTGAACCAGCGTCCAATCACCTACTACAAATTCCTGGGACTTATTCCGCCTGTATCAGACATGGCTGAAATTGACGCCGCGTGCAAGCGCCGCCGTCAACAGCTTCAAAAAGAGCTGCTTGGCATTCATGGAGCGGAAGCCCAGACGCTGCTCAATGAGCTTAAAATTATTTCGGATACGCTTCTTAATCCGGTTCGGAAAGACGCCTACGACCAGAAACTGTTCAAAAAAGGCTTGTCGAACGAGATTAAACTGGAACCTGGCTATAAAATTGGGCCGTACGAGCTTCTAAAGCTCAGAGACGATTCTGCGGCAGGATCGATGTGGCAGGCGGTTAACTCGCTTTCCGGGAAGAAGTGTTTGATTAAAGTACTTCCTCAGCGAATGGCGCAGCGTTCACAAATTGCCAAGCGATTCCTTCGAGAGATTCAGCTTTCTTCTCAGCTCCATCACGACAACATCGTCTGCGCGTCCGATTCAGACGGACAAGGCGATCCGCTTTATTACGTCATTCCATGCGAAGCGTTAACCAGTCTGGAAACATACATTCGCCAAAACGGTCTGCCGACGGTGGAAAAGGCTCTGGATTACGTCTGCCAGGCGGCTCAAGGGTTGGAATATCTGCATTGGAAAGGCATTTACCACAGAAACGTTCGACCTGACGTTCTGTTTTTGGATGAAACCAACGTTGTCAAAGTTGGCGGGCTGCTTACTGCAAAAGCGGAGAACAATCTTCTTCTCGACGGGGATTTTGACGAACAGCTCACGCAAGACGGTCAAATGCTTGGCGCAGCCGACTACATGGCTCCGGAACAGGCGACAAACGCTTCCGCGGTAGACGCTCGCTGCGACGTCTATTCACTGGGTTGTACAATGTTTTGGCTTCTGACCGGACGACCGGTCTTTAATACTCCCAAAAATAATTTGGCTGAAAAGCTGATGGCTCACCGAAGGGCGCCTATTCCGCGGCTGTCCAGCGTGCGTCAGGGAATTCCGCAGGCGTTGGACGCCGTTTTCCAAAAAATGCTTGCAAAGAATCCCGACGATCGCTATAAGAGCATGAAGGAAGTCATTGAAGCAATTCAGAGCGCTCAAAAGGGAGCTTCTGGAAGCTTTAAAGTCCCGGGTTGGCTTTGGGCG
The DNA here is from genome assembly GCA_017557195.1 of Thermoguttaceae bacterium. Classification (GTDB taxonomy): domain Bacteria; phylum Planctomycetota; class Planctomycetia; order Pirellulales; family Thermoguttaceae; genus RUG11551. The sequence continues at coordinate 14,926 of JAFZAL010000204.1, forward strand.
ATAATTGGAATTGCAATCGGCGCTGCCATTACGGCTGCAGTTTTGTTGTTTCGTTAGTCTTTGACAGCTGCGTCAGGGCGTTGTTTAATTAACCGTTTTATATCCAAATAGTAAAAGTATCATGTCAGATACCGCCGCAAGTAATGATAAACCCCAAAAAGGTTCTTTTATTGACAGGTTTCTGTCAAGGCTTTCGAAAGGCGTTGACTATGCCAAGTTGAATTTGAATTTTACCTCTCAGCGCGAGCATTTTATTCCGATCCGATATGAGGTCATGCTGGATAAAATCCTGGAGCGATCGACGTTGTCGGATCAGGAAAAAGAGGAAATTCGTTATTTGGGGTTGATGTTTGAAGAACATTACCATCTGGATTATCATCAGGATTTTCTCAAGCTCAAAGACGCCTTTGCGCCTTTCAATCCGGATAAAGAAACCGTCTACGAGTTGGAGTTTACGGAAGACGACAAAGTCGAAAAGCGTAAAGTTCTCATTGACGGCATTCGAAAATTCCTTGAGGTGAGCAATTATCGGCTCATGAGTCAGGAAGATTTTAACAAGTGTTTGACCTTGCAGCCTTTTGGAGGGTTGTCTGTCCAGGTTGATACAAAACATTTCAAGGAGTTCAACGTTTTTTATCGCGGCATTCGCGAGGTGGAAGTTACGGATACATTTTTCTGGCTGCTGAAGCATAAGCGAAAGACGCTGCAGTTTTGCCGCATTTTCGTTTTGGCGGAATACAAAACCAATCCGACCGACGAAGAGGTCAAGGAAATGAAAGCCAGGGGCGAAAAGCCGATTTTCGTTCCGGAAGAACAGGCGGGAAGCATTATTGCCAAACAGTTCCGCGACGTTCCAATTGAACATTTGAAAATTGTTGCTCCAGAAGTCAAACTGAACTTGCCGTTATTTGACAAGTTCAAGGTGGGCGGCACTTTTTTTGCCGGATTTGGCACTGCCATTTTGAAGCTGATTTATGCTGCGGCCTTTAGTCTTGTTGTGTTTATTGTTCTTCTTGTCGGTATTATTTTGGCGTTTCTCAAAGGCATTTTTGGTTTTCTCAATTCCAGAACCAAGTGCATGAAAAAGTTTTCAGAAAACTTGTATCATAAAAGCCTTTCCAACAACGTTGCCGCGGTTAACATGTTGTTAGACCAGGCGGAAACGCAAGAGGTCAAAGAAGCTCTTATGGCGTACTATATTCTTTACATTCATCGAGATCGCAATTTGACCATGAAGGAAATGGACGATTACGCTGAAGCGGAATTGTTGGAAGCCTTTAATTTTGACATCGACTTTGAAGAAGACGATGCGTTGCGCAAGCTGATTGAAAAAGAGCTTGTAACCGTTCTTCCCGGCGAGACAGAAGAAACGACTCGCTATAAAGTTTTGCTGCCGATCAAAGCGGCGCTGCAGCAGCTGGATTCAATCTGGGACAATTACCATACGGTTGAGTAGGCAGTGGTGAGTGGTTAGTGGTTAGTAGTAAGTGGTTAGTACGCAAGCGGGCATCTAACTTGCCACTTACCACTTACCACTTAAAACTCCCTACTTCCTACTGTCTAAATAATCGCTTTGGCAACGCTGTGTTTTTTCAAAAAAGCAGGATGTGGATTCAGGCGGATATTGTCGATTCCCATTGATCGAACCGCCAAATAAAAACTGACGCTTTCCTGAGACGTCCAGTTGAACTCGATATTCAGACCAAACGGCTCGATTCTATCGACAGACCATTCCGAAATGGACTTCTGTTCGCAGTCGCGAAGCCAATGACTTCTGTACGCTTTAATAAATCTGAGCGCGTCTGACAGTTCATCTTCTCCGTTGAGTTCAATGGTAACGCTGCGGCACGGATTGTCCCGGTCGATAATGTTTTCAAAACTCTTAGGCAGAGAACGGCTTTCATCGTGTTGAGCTTCCTGGACTTCCAGGTACAGACGCCCTGTTTCCAACGCCGTTTTGTGAAGCTGATTAACGTCGTCTGGCGAACTGGCGAGGAAATCGAGAAGTTCGTTGAACCGGGTTTCCAGGTGAAAATCATGCGGACGTTTTTTTCGCTTTTGGAGGACTTTGGCGATTCCTTTTAATCCGTAGAGAATCAGTTCCTGCTGATTGACGACGTCTTCTCCTTCTCTGCGTCGTCGATGAGGAATGGAAAAACTGCTTGCCTGTTTCAAAAGCGCGTCGAGGTCTTCAGCGGGAAAAACGTCCCATGCGCCGGTAAGCTCATACGGTTCAGTACGCGTTTGAGCGCACCCGATTTCGTACAGGGTTTTAGCCAATCCCCGTACGCCCGCCGCCTGATGTATCAGCCCGACGATGCTTTGAACGTTGTGGTTGACGCCGGTCATGGTTGCAATGAGCGCGTTTTGGATAAAGTCGTTGACGTCGCCGTCGAACGCGCCCAGTTCGTTGGCTCGAGCCGCGTAGACGCTTACGCCCAGGGTCATCTCAACGAGAAAATCCTGCAGCGCTGCACAAACGGCGCTTTTTCCACATTCTCCTTTAGCGACGCAGCCGCTGCCTCCGGCGGCGTCTTTGCATTGATAACAAAACATGAGTTGCGCTTCGTGATGAATAGTTGCTCCGAAATGAGGCGTTGTTATATGCGGAAAACGGAGAATATCATTGAGCGGCGCTTTGCGTAATTACGCATTACGCATTCCGAATTCCGAATTTTTAAAAACTCCTCTTGATTAAATCTGAAATATTTGCTACAAGATTGAGTAACTGGGATAATCAGTCCAGCAGCAAACACAGGATATTGTATCCTGTTGGGCTAGAGCGCACAGCAAGCGTTTAATAGCTGACGACTTTCAAAACGAGTGATTTTGGACGTCCTTTTACGCAAACAGAGCGTAATTCCCCACGTAAACATTTATGAAATTATCCGTACAATCTAACGTTTTCAAAACGGCGGTTTTTGCCGTCCTGACATTAGGCGCGTTGACCCTCGGCGGGTGTCAAACGTCTCGTCAGGCGCAGCAGGAACTGGAACAGGAAAATATCGCGTTAGAACGCCGGATTCAGGAGAATTACGCGTTTATGCAGCATCAGCAGCGGCGAATTAACGCTTTGGAAGCGCAGCTTCCTGAGGGCAAAGACGCGCCGAGACCCAAGTCCTCTTCACGTCGTCCTGCGCCGTCTTCATCGCCGTCTCCATTAAGGTCTTCGCGGCATGAATGGGTCAATCCAGATACAGGGTTGTCTGAAGAGCCGGAAGCGCAGCCGGCGGGCGATTTCGATTCCCCGTTGGATCAGCTTAACGTTGACCCGAACGGCGAACCGAATATTTCCGTTCCGAGTTCGCCGTCGCAAAACGTGCCGAAAAATCTTTTTAGAAATAACGGTTCCCAGACGTCCCTGCAGCCTGCGCTGCCGGAACTGAGTATGCTGCCAACGGTAAACGTTTCCGACATTGCTGAGATTTCACTTGACCCGGAACAGATCGGTCCGCTTCAGATTGATTTTGACAGTCAGGAACAAGGGCTGCGAATGGTTCTCAACTGCCGAACGAAACAGGGCGAATTCGCCGTCGCTGTTGGACAGGTAACGATAGTCGCTCTCGACCCGTCGCTGCAGGGCGAACAGGCGCGAGTCGCCCGATGGGATATCTCGCCCGCTCAGGTGGAACGGCAAATCAAGCAAGCTCCGCAGCCAGACGGAATTCTGTTTGAACTGGCGTGGCCGAAAGAGAAGCCGAAAGGCAATGTTATAGACGTCTTTGTTCGCATGGAAGACGGGCAGGGCGCTCGGCTTCAAACCCGACAGCAGGTTCAAATGGACGGAATGTTATACGCCTTGTGGACGCCGCCGCAGGAAGAGGCCTTGCCGATCGACGATTCTGTCGACGCTCCTGTCGAACAGCGCGTTGCGGAAATGGAAGCTCTGCCTCAAATTGAATCCGAACCGGAAGAAGTCGGAGAAGTTCAGCAGGGCGAAATCTCAAAAAGCGTGATCGTCGTCGCCTCGCCGCAGGTGGAAGCCCTGCGTGACAGAACGAGAACGGAAATCCCGCCTGCGATGGTTTTGACGTCTCCGCAGGTCAGTCCGGACGCATCCAATCAGGCGCTGACGGCTTCGACTGCTGTTCCTGGAATGCCGATAGGTCAGAATGCGGCAGACGCAGCCGCTCCCGTTGCGACTGCAAATACGGCTCCGTCTGCCAATCCTGCGTCGCCAGCGGCTAAACCTGCTGGTCAGATGGCGCGCCCAACGTGGTCTCCGTACCGATAATTAGACAAACCGGGGCGCAAAACGTCCCCGGTTTAAATTCTGAAACAGCTTTTCAAAAAATTATCCTCGTTCTTCCGCAGACGATTCATTTAATCCACCATGTCTTTTGGAAAGCTCCAACTCATGGAAGCGCTCCAATCTGACAGGCTTAAAATTATGTCTGACCACTCCCACGTTATAAGAATGTTCCAGACTTTCTTCTAACGGCAAATTCGTGTTGTGGATGTGTCCGTACAGATGAATGGCGCCTCCCAGTTTCCCATTGAAATCCGCTATTGGATAATGAAACAAGACGTAACGAACATGGTTTTCTTTAATTTCAAGATAATCGTAAATTCCAGCGAACAAATTCCTGTTGAATTCCGCGTCTTCCAAAAATTTATTGTCGTGATTTCCAACAATAAGAATTTTTTTGCCGTTGAGCTGCTTCAGGATTTTATTTGTTTTCTCCCCTCCATACCAGCTAAGGTCTCCAAGAATATAGGTCGTGTCTTTTTGCAAGACTGTACTATTCCAAAGTGCAATTAAAGCCCTGTCCATTTCTTCTACGTCCTGGAAAGGTCTATTATCATATTTGATGACGTTATTGTGTCCGAAATGCAGGTCTGAAGTTACATAAATCATAATTTTGAATTGTCTCCTGTAATTCCGATTTTCTGAATCAATTGTTTTCTGAGCGACGCGGGAATTTTGCGGTTTTGATGTATGTTCTTATCGGAGAATTCAATAAGCTCCCGCGCCCACTGCTGAGCGTCCTGTCGGCGTTTTTTGAGCAATGTCGCAGTAATGAGCGCTCGGCTGTCTTCCTGACGATTATTAGCAGCGTCCAGCGCGCTTAACGCTTTGTTACACATTTCTTCCTGACTGGGCGTCAAGACGGGAGACGTCAAATCCAGCAGAGCCAAATATGCTCTGGCGACGTAGTCCGCCTGATGAAGCCTGCAGGCGCGATTGAGAGCGGCGTATGCATCGTTTTCGTGAGACCAGTCTCCGGATTCCCGGCCGTATTGATACAGGCGGATTCCGTATTCCCGCCACAAAACGCTCGACTGCGGGTTCCGTTCCAGCGCTTCGTGGAACATTTCGACGCATTGGTCAAAGTTCTCTTTGTTCTTTGTTCTCGTCCACTGAATCCAATGCCATTGCGCCAGGTCGAACCGGGGTTGAAACGCGATGGAGTCCGCCTTAACCGCCTGTTCCACATCTGCCAGCTGGGATTCTGGCGTCGTATCTCGCAAAGACGCCATTTTTGCCCGGGCGGATTCCGTTGTCGGATAGAATCCGGTAAAGTAGCACAGCGCCAAAAGGACGCCTAATCCGGCAGCCGCCAGACGAGATGAGAAGGGAAGACTGGCCGGTTCGACTTGAGATTCCTGCTCTGCTGTAAACGTCTGGTTGACAATCAAAACGGTTAACGCCCAGAAAACGGCTGCAATTGTCGTGTACGCGATCCCGCCGGACAGCATTAAAGCGGTGAGAAGCCCAAGCAGCGCCAGCGCCATCGTTACAGGCGAAAATTTCGTCTGACCAATTCCTGGGACAATCAACAGCGGGGCGGCAACCGACGCGCAAAGCAGAACGACAAACGTTCCCGGCGTCTGCCCCATGGCGAGGAATCCCAGAGCGTATCCTGTTACAAAACTTGCCAGGGAAATCGTAATACTCAATTTAAGCGACAGCGGCGGAACGTCGCTGTTGGAATTGTCGGGATTTTGAACGAGTCGATATCCCATAAACCCCAGCAGAAACCAAAAAATCAGCGCGGCGGGAATGCCGGAGACTGCGGCGATTTCCAGCAGAAAATTGTGTGGGTCTGCAACGGCTTCCCCGGCAGTGGCGGGCATGAACTGCGTATAGAAGTTCTGAAAATTTCCGGCTCCAACGCCCAGCCACGGATGAAGCCCGATAATCTGCAGCGTCGTTTCCCAATATTCAAATCGATATTCCAGCGTCAATAACGCAGAATCCAGAAGTGACGGCTTCCACGCCAGAACGACAGAGCCGACGAAAATCGTTAGTATGACAAAAATGAACGTCAAAAGCCATTTGACTTTGGCGTGTCCGGAAACCCGGGCGAATCCGTAAACCGCGCCGCAAAACAGAGCAAACGCGATTCCCAGCATGGCGGCGCGAGCGTGAGTCAGCGCAACGGCAAAAGCGACGGCGCCCATTGCGGCAACCAGACCCCATCCAGCGCGGCGGTTCCAGTTTTTTACCCATGCGGCGGCAAGGAGAACAAAACAAGGTGTTAAAAAGACTGCGAGGGAATTGGTAAGGGAGAAACTCGCCGTTGGTTCAAAGGCGAAAAAACGATCTTCAAAGCTCCGGCGAGCAGGGGAGTCTTCCGAGGGGTCAATCCCCAATTGTTGAAGATGAACGACGGGATTCGCCTGATATTTGGCTTTGTCTGACGGGTATTCGACGTAACGCTGATAAACCGCCCATGTGGAAAGAACGACCGCTCCGCACATGAGGGAAGACAGCAGAATTCGTTTTCGTTCGGGCGTTACAACGATTTGTCGAACGAGCAAATAAATCAGAGCGTAAAAAGCGGACGACCAAATGCAGTTTAGCGCCGCGCGCTGATCGCCGTGAATCACGCCCAAAGCGCCGCTTAAAACGTACAGACAGAAAAACGCCGCGACAAGCAGGTCTGCGCTGACGAGGCGTCCAAACGTCCCTTTTTTGAAATAAAACCAGCAGACTGCGCCGACAACGCCGATAAGCCCCCACAGATAATCAAAGGCGAATCCGCTCGGGTCGCACGACCAAAACAGCCGAGACGTCAGCCAAACGGTCAGAAAAATTATCGACCAGTCCCAAGAGGGTTTATCAGAGTCGTTCATAACGATTTATTCTCCAATCAGGGTTAAGACCAACGACCGACTGCCGCCGTGATTGCGGTGTTCGCACAGATACACGCCCTGCCAGATTCCTAACGCCAGACGTCCGTTTGTAACGGGAATCGTAACGTTGGCGCCCATCAGCGACGCCTTGCCGTGAGCCGGCATGTCGTCTCGCCCTTCTTCCTGATGAACGTATCGAAACGACTCCGGCGCCCAGGAATCGAGCAGCGCATCCAAATCCCGGCGAACGTCAGGGTCGGCGTTTTCGTTAATTGTCAGCGACGCAGACGTATGTTGAATGAACACAGACAGCAGCCCCGCCTGAACGGTCGACAGTTCCGGCAGCTGTTCAACGATTTTATGAGTTATCAAATGACACCCGCGAGGATATGCCGGCAATTGGATTCTTTTCTGAATTACAGTCATGGAAAAGGGAATTATATGAAGTAGTTTTATCTTGGAGCAGAGCAGGGCGATTTCGGATTTCTCTTTCTCAACTATAAAAAATGAGGGTATAAGAATCTTATCCCTCATTTGTCTAACAGGTTGTCAGTCAATTTGAAAATCAAACGAAAAGCGTCACGCGATTACCAACCCATAACCATGTTGGATTCGATAATTTTGCGCGCTTTTTCCAGGTCGCAGCCGGTTTCCTGCATGTACAGGCGAATGGCGTGGACTTTGTCTCCGGAAGCTTTTGCCAAACACTCGCGAGCGGTGTTGTTCGGATCCATGCGGGTGTTGAGCAACCCCAGAGCCGCTTTGGAAATAACCCACAAATCGCGCGGACGGCGGCTGCAGCGCAACGCCTCTTCATCTGGATAATGCTCTTTCATGAGAGCTTTTGCTTCTTCTTCCGTTTGTGCCCACGCGATGAGGATGTGTCCTTCAGTTTCGATTTCAAATA
>JAFZAL010000205.1 GCA_017557195.1 Thermoguttaceae bacterium
AACAGCCCGCTGCTCCTGAAGCCGCTCCAGCTGAAGAAACTCCAGCTGAACAGCCCGCTGCCCCTGAAGCCACTCCGGCTGAAGAAACTCCAGCTGAACAGCCCGCTGCTCCTGAAGCCGCTCCCGCTGAAGAAACTCCAGCTGAACAGCCTGCTACCCCTGAAGCCGCTCCCGCTGAAGAAACTCCAGCTGAGAATTGAACTGGGATAAACCGTAAATCTGTAAAGTCTTTAGGGAACTTCTAAGAATGCTCATTTTTAGAAGTTCGTACTTAGTGCATAGTACTTAGTGCATAGGACGCAAGCGTTCCTCTCACTACGCACTATGCACTACGCACTATGCACTTTTGGGTTAAACATCCCCCCAAAATATTCGAGAATATAATAATGTTATTGAGCATGACGGGATTCGGCGAATCCCAAAAGAATCAAGACGGACTGCGAGTTCATGTTGAAATTAAAACGGTGAACAACCGCTTTTTCAAATTGTCTCTCCATATTTCAGAGGGCTACAGCCTGCTGGAAAGCCAGATTGATTCCCTTTTGCGTCAAAGCATTAAACGCGGAACCGTTCAATTAAACGTAAACGTCGTCAAAGAGTTTTCTTCAGACAGCATTTCGTTTAACGCCTCGGCTATGGACGCCTATTGGACGAAGCTGTCCGCCTGGGCAAAAAAAGCGGGCGTGGGCGCTATTCAGCCGGATTCGCTTTTGACTCTGCCGGGCGTGATTGAAAACGCGAATTCAAACAAAGAATCCAATTTGGAAAACGACTGGCTGGTAATTCAATCCGCCATTAGCGACGCGGCTGAAAAGCTTTACGCCATGCGTCAGCGCGAAGGCGAAGCCATGCGGCGCGATTTGTCCGCAAACATCTCGGAAATTCGCAGTTATTTGGAAGAAATTCGCGCTTTGGCGCCGAACGTTCCCAAAAATTACGCTTCAAAACTGACCGAACGCATTAACGCGATTTTGGAAGAGCAGGGCGTCGAAATTGACTCCAAAGACATTGTTCGCGAAGTGGCAATTTTCACCGATAAATGCGATATTTCAGAGGAAGTTGTTCGCTTGAGCTGTCATCTGGACCAGTTTGACGCTCTACTGGAATCCTCCAATGCGGAAGGGCGAAAGCTGGACTTCCTCACTCAGGAAATGAACCGCGAAACCAACACAATCGGTTCTAAAGCCAACGATTTGGACATCGCCCGACGAGTTATAGACATCAAGGCGGTTATCGAAAAGATTCGCGAAATGGTTCAAAATGTAGAATAACAGCGAACATTATTTAAAGGAGAACCGTAAATATGAAACGCGGCAAAATTTTAATCATTTCAGGACCGTCCGGGGCTGGAAAGACCACCGTCGTCAGAGAATTTTTGTCTCGAGTCAAAACGCCGTTTCATTGCTCCGTTTCTGCGACAACGCGTTCTCCCCGCCCGGGCGAAGTCGACGGCGTAAATTATCATTTTATTACTCCGGAACAGTTCGCCGCCAAGCAGGCGGAAAACGGTTTTTTGGAATCGGTTGAAGTTTTTGGAACGGGCGTCTGGTACGGAACGCCGGTTGAAGAAGTTGAACCGTATTTAAGCCGCGGCGAATGGACGCTGCTGGAAATTGACGTTCGCGGCTGCGAACTTATCAAACAGCGATACGGGAAAGAAGTCGTTTCCGTATTTATTTCCCCCGGCTCAATGAAAGCTCTGGAAGAACGTCTTCGCGGACGAAAGACGGAGTCCGAAGCCGACATTGCAATTCGACTCAAACGAGCAGAAGCCGAGATGGCGACTGCCGACAAATACGATTATATTGTTGTCAACGACGTCGTCGCCAAAGCGGCTGACGCCATTTGTCATATTGTAGCAAAGGAGATTTAGAGCATGTATAACGAACTTCGAGAAGAAGAGATTGTTCAGAAAGTTGGCGGACGTTTCAAACTGTCCACTCTGATTCAGAAGCGCATGACCGCTCTTAACCGCGGCGGGCGTCCTCTGGTCGACCTGAAAACCGACGACAAGATGGCTATTATCATTGCTGAAATCATGCAGGACAAGATCTTTCTTGACACCAACAATGAAATCAAAACCGCGGACGACGTTCACGGCGAAGACATCCTGGCGGATATGGGAATTGAAGATTTCCACTAATCAATTAGTGCATAGTGCGTAGTGCATAGTGAGATGAGCGCTTGCGTCCTAATCGCTGCCTCTTATGGCTAAATGAACAACAAACCTGTAATTCTGCTGGGAGTAACCGGCGGCATTGCCGCCTTCAAAGCTGCGGCGTTGACAAGTCTGCTCACGCGCGCCGGTATGGATGTGCGCGTCGTCATGACAAAAAACGCCGCTGAACTTGTTTCCCCGCGGACATTTCAGGCGCTGTCGAAAAACCCGGTTTATACCGACATGTTTTCAGACGATAGCTCGGCGCACCCGCATATAGATATTGCTCGACAATGCTGTCTGATGTGCGTTGCGCCAGCCACTGCCAATTTTCTGGGCAAAGCCGCCAACGGAATCGCAGACGATTTGCTCTCGACAACGGTTTTGGCGTTTGACGGTCCAATTATTCTCGCCCCCGCCATGAACGAAATTATGTGGCAAAAACCGGCTGTCAAACGCAACGTTAAAACGCTTGCCAAAGACGGCTTTCTGTTTGTCGGGCCTGAAACGGGTCGGCTTAGCTGTGGAGAATCCGGCGTCGGCAGAATGTCGGAACCGGAACAGATTTTACAAAAAATTCAGGACGTTTTGTCATGTATAAAATCCTGATTACTTCTGGACCAACCCGGGAATATCTTGATCCCGTCCGATTTCTGACTAACGCCTCCAGCGGTCGGATGGGCGCAGCTTTAGCTGCCGCCGCAATAGAATTTGGCTGCGAGGTTACAATTGTTTCCGGTCCGGTAAACATTTCTTATCCCAAACAGGCGCAAGTTATTAAGGTTGAAACCACTGAGCAAATGCTCGACGCCTGCGTTAAACAGTTCCCTCTTTGCGACTGCGTAATAGGAGCCGCCGCGCCGTGCGACTACAAACCCGTTTCTTTTTCCACATCCAAACTGTCCAAAACCGGAAAGACGCTTCAGCTGGATTTTCAGCCCACTGAAGATATCCTCGCCTCTTTAGGCGCCATTAAAACTCCAGACCAAATCATAATCGGATTTGCTCTTGAAACAGACAACGGCCTGGCGCACGCACAGGAAAAATTGCGGCGAAAAAACTGTGACGCGATTTGCCTCAACGACCCGTCCGCGTTAAACTCGCTTTCAAACCATATTTCCATCGTTGCAGAAACAGGAATTATCAAAGAAATTTCTGGTTCCAAAAAAGTTGTCGCGGCGGAAATCGTTCGCCTGGCGTTGGAAATCGGCTCGAGGAAATGATCGGGGGTCGATAACCCCGATTCGTTTTTCGTCGATTACTTTTTAATAACTTCTACGTAATAAGCGCCTGTTGACGAACGGGAAACGCCGTCTAAAATCCAGGTTTGGAGCTTGTATTTGCCCTTTTTCAATATCAGTGTAACAGAGCCAAACGTCTCTTTTCCGGACAGGCGAACGTTTCCTTCTTCCGTCCCGATTTGAACTCTTGCCAACCCCGCAGGCAGCGGAGCTTGTTTAACGTTAAACGGACGCTTTGCCAAACGGAATTCATACGTTCCGGGCTGCGGAACTTCGACCAGCCAATAGCCGTTGCCCTTTTTTCCTAAAGCGATGTCACGCTGCGTCATGGGCGGATCGTTAGACCCTCGCCAGTCATAGCAGTTCAACTCCACCGGATTCCCGTCTGGCTGCGCCAACGGAATTGTACAGTCCAGGTCCGGATTATAAAACGGCTCGACGTCGTTGTACCACTGCCTGTAAATCATCGCCAAAACGTTTTTGACGCCCGCTTTGTCGATTTCTCTCGGGTGTTCCTGGAGCGGGTCGTCTTCCAGATTGTACAGCCGGGCGCCGTCGATAAGCCGCCACGTATCGTGCATAACAACCGACCCCTGTTTTTCTTCCGGGAACTCGCCGCGATGAGCGTTGACGACAATTTTACGATGAGGCATTGACTCGCCGCCTGTTACAAACCCGGAGACAAGGCTCATTCCGTCCAGACGCTGTTCATCGTACGGCTCGACGTTTGCCAATTCCAGAATTGTTGGGGCGATATCCGCGCAGTAACAAATTCTGCTGTCAAACCCGATGTCCTCCTTGAACAGATTCGGAAGCCGCATCCAGAAAAACGTTCGATGTCCGCCTTCGGTCAGGTCGCCTGTTCGACCAACGAACTTTCCAGCAATATTCCCGCCAATTCCACCGCTGGTAGACGTGAAAATCACAACCGTGTTGTCAACCATGTCGGATTTATCAAGATACGTCAACAGACGTCCCAACGCCAGGTCAATCATTGCACATTGAGCGTAAAAAGCAGCCTGCCGCGGCGGTGCGCCGCGCTTAACAAAGGCGTCCATAATTCGCTGGTCTGGCTGATAGGGAACGCCGGCTTCGTTGGGCGCGATAACGACAAAAAACGGATTGTTTTTATTCTTTTCGATAAATTTAATCGCGGTATCGAAAATAATATCAACCATATTTCCCTTAAGATGAACCGTTTTGCCGTTAAATCGAAGCGTCGGGTTGACAGACGAGTTCCCCCAGATGTCGCCCGGCTGACCGATTCCGCCGGCGCCGGTTGTCAGCGTTGCGGCAAATCCGCGGTCTTGAGCGCGATACGGATAGCAGTCTCCAAAGGGCCAGCGTCCAAAAAATCCGGTGTTAAACCGGGCTTTTAGGAGCATTTCGGAAACCAAAAGATCGTCTTTACGCGGATACTGCAAACCGCCGTAGTTGCGTCTGACGCCGGTTTTTTCTGCGATTCGACCAGTCAACGCAGACGCCCACGTCGGCGCGCTGATCGGATAGGAGTGGTAATTCTCCGCCCGCTGCGATTCATGAAACAGCCTGTCGATGTTTGGCGTTACCGCCATGCGATTGCCATAACAGCCCAAATCTCCTGGTCCGATGTCGTTTACAACAATCAGAATTACATTGTGACGTTTTGGAGCGGGAGCTTTTCCCTGCGCGGAAATCGGCAGAACCAAAGCCAACAGTAACGACAAATAAAATAACGGTTTCATGGCATTGCAACGTGATAAACGGTTATTGGAAACGAGCTATTAGCTTCTAGCTACTAGCTTCCAGCTTTAAAAGAAAACGCTGAGAACCTTAAATGCACAAGCTAATGGCTAGCAGCTAATGGCCAGCAGCTTACAAACAACTATTCCTCAATTTGCTTTTTGGTATTTTTGAACGCGGGCAGTTTTCGAAGCTCGTTGAGATTTTCGACCACACGCTGACGAACCAACGTCATAAGCTCGTCTGGACTAAGCGACATTACCGTCTCAACCGGAATCGGATCGCTGTATCGAATGGCAACCTTTTTGAAGAAGTGCATTTTACCGTGTTCCTGGCGCGGCATCGCGTCAAAAGCGCCTTCAATAGCCGCCGGAACAATGGGTGATTTCGTCTTTTGAGCCAATAAAATCAATCCCGGCAGAAAATCCTGCAATTCGCCGTCAAAGGAACGGGCGCCTTCCGGAAAAAGAGCGACGCATTCGTCATTTTTGAGACGTCTAAGCGCTTCTTTGATTCCGCCGATAGGTTTTTCTCTGTTAACGGGAAAAGAATTCAACGCTCGAAAAAACCAGCCCAAAAAGCCGTGAAAGAGTGATTCTTTCGCCATAAATCCAACCGGTCGCCACGTAGCGCTGCCAACAAATGGCGGGTCTAGGTTGCTCTGGTGATTACATACAATTATCACACGTCCTTTACGGGGTATTTTTCGCCAGTTATAAAACTTACCGCGAAATCCAAAGTAAAACAATAATAAAGCAACCCGACGGGCAATGTAATAAACGATCCAATCAATAATTGTGCGTTTCATAAGAATGTTTTATAAAAAACGGTTAGCGGTTAGCCGGTAGGAATGTATATTCCCAGCCGCTAACAGCTAACCGCTGTTTCGTTACGGAATAAGTCCGTTCTGAAATATTTTGTGACGCTTCTGGTAATAGAAGTTGTCGCGTTAGTCTTCCAAAGAAATCGCTTCGGACGGGCAAGCGTCTACGCAAGCGCCGCAGCCAGCGCAGGCGTCAGCGTCAACTGTGGCGACGTCGCCTTCGAGCTTGATCGCTCCAACCGGGCACGTATCAACGCAAGAACCACAACCAACGCACTTGGATTCATCAACTTTAGCAGCCATGTTTTACTCTCCTAAAAAAATGGTTTTAAATAAGTACCGATACCGTGGAAAACATTTCCACTACAAATGTTACGCTAAAGGCAACAATATGTTCGTTATTTATAAAAGCAGGGATTTCTGCTTTTGGATATTGTCTGTGAACGGCTTGCCAAGAATACAAATCAACCGAGCAATTTTTTAACTTCGGATTTGATTTGCGATTCAAGAGTCCCTTTCATCATCGACAGCAGCGCCGGCAGCGTTATGGTGACCTTTACGTCTCCGCCAGCCGCGTCGCGTTCGACAATGTCAAATTGACCGGTTATATCCATTCCCATATACCGGGCGTCAATTAAACCGCCGTTGTCTTGCCAGGTAATATCCCAGCAACTATCGTATTGAGGGTACGTTTGACGAGCTTTTTGCTCCAGATTTTTCATCTGTTTGAAAGCGTCGTCTTTTGTCCCTTTGTATTCAAAACTGAAAGCTATGTCGGACATATTATACGTTCCAAGGTAAGGCAATATAACTTCAGAGGCGTCCAAAAGAACGTCTCTGTTTCTTCTTTAATCGTTTCAACAAATAATTATAATAAAAAAACGCCCTCGATACAAGAGGGGTTGCTTAAACTTTGACAAAAATTCTTAAAAATTGATGTTGCATTTCCCTGTAAAAATTGTTAAACTATCCCCAGTTTTCTATATATATTGAATGGGAAAAATAAACAACAACTCCTGTCGAAATACGGCTTTCTTCAAAGACAACTTTCGAAGACCGGCTCTCTTTGCGTTTTTACTTGCGCTTGTAAGCGTCTTTGGGTCGATAATTGGCTGTAAAACCGTAACGCCAATTGATCCAACGGGAGAATATATTTTCAGAGACGCTTCTGCACCAACGTGTCCGGCGCCAGCTTATTCCAACGGAAATTGTTCAACGTGTCAAACCTGTCCAGCTCCGCAGCGAAGCGCAACAACCTGGCTCGGTTCCAGCAGAGATCCCAATTCTACGGTTCCTCAAAATACCACGCCGCTGCTTTCCCCCTCAAAGGAAATAACCGAACTGATTTTGGGACCGACCGATCCTGTTGCCCGCGTTGGAACGTACGTTGTTATGGTTGCAGGGGTTAAAGACCGCGGAGGGAATTATCGTAAAAACAAACAGGTTGAATGGACTATTGACTGCTCCTCGCCAGGCGGATTTATCGACGTCGATCGCCGAGATTGGTGCGATCTTTTTGCGGGAGAATGGGACCCGCCCAGAATAGAGAATCCTCGTCATGCTTTTACCAGCACGTCCAGAAAGCCGATGCGGTTGACTAAAGGCACAACAACCCCTCTGGACGACGTTGTTATTCACGAAGGTCAAACCTGGACAGCCGTCTCTTCGCCATGCGAGGGAACGACAAAACTCACAGCCGTCGCGTTAGATTCCAACGATTGGCAAAGACGTCTTCGCGCCGCTCATATCCATTGGATTGACGCCTGGCCGATTCTTCCTCCCGCCAAAATAGCGCAAAACTATTCTCAGACGTTAAATCTGCAATCCACTGTTGTCAGAGCGAACGGTTCAGCGGCGCTGGGCTGCATTGCCGTTTATGAAATCGTCAGCGGCGGAGAGGACGTTGAGTTTAAGACCGATTCTGAAAATTCCAATTCTGAAAAAATAACGCAAATCATCGTTCCCGTTGGCGGAAACGGAATTGCAGAAGCGCAGCTGGTTAAAAGATCGGCGTCTGCCGGACAAACAAAGATTCGAACAACGCTCATTCGAGACAATTCCGATGGCAGATTTACCGTTCCAATACGTTTGGCTCAAGGAGAAACGACTGTCGACTGGGGAGATACAGGGTTGCTTATTTCGCGCAGCGGTCCTTCAATTATCTCTGGAGGAACGGAAGCCGTATACAGAATTACTGTTCGAAATGTCAACTCTGATAAATTGAATGAAATCGTCGTTACAGACACCGTTCCAGAATCGTTTGAATATCAGCGAAGCGTTCCTGTCGGCCGCGTTCTTGACGCTTTGGTTACAAATCCGGATGGAACAAGATCGCAAAAAATTCAGTGGACAATACCCAGCCTTGATTCCGGACAAAGTCAATCGTTTGACGTTGTTTATCGTCCACTGTATGAAGGCGACTATACTCTTTTTTCAACGGCTCAAACCGGTTCTGTGCAGGCAGAAGACGCACTGCGAACTCGCGTTGTAACCTCTGGCGGTTATCCCCTCCAACAAGCGCCGGCCCCAACGTCAACGCCTAGTCCATTGCCAAATCAGGAATCGGATAAAAATTACGACCTTGACATTCAAATCGTTTGTCAGGATCGCGCCAACGTCGGGAGCGAAGTCGTTATGAACGTCTTTGTTAAAAATAACGGTCAAGAGACGCTCACGAACATTTTGTCTTCTGTAACTTTCTCTGGAGGGTTGTGCAGCTCCGTCGGAGCTTGTCCAGTTCAATTGAAACCAATTGATTATATTGAACCAGGAATGACGCGCGACATTCGTTTGACGTTTACTGCAATTGCGAATGGACGTCAATCTATCAATTTGGAATTGATAGCGCCAAATGGTCAGCGTTTTAATCGACAGGTATTTGTTACTGTTGAGGGCGACGCTTGTCAAACGCCAGCCGACGCCAGCGTCTACCCAACAGACGTAAATGAAACGCCCAACCCTGATACAAACTCTAATATAGGATCTGAAAACCCTCAAAATTTGATTTCCGGGATTACGGAAGATCAGATTATACTGAATGTTACTGCGCCAAGAGAAGCAAAAGCCGGAGAGGAAATTCAAATCACGCTGGATATTGGAAACCGCTCAAACAACAATCTGTGCAATATTCGCTTAGCCTGTTTTTTGGACAGCGCTTTTGAAATTGTCAGAAATACAACAGGACTTGTTACTGCCAATCCCAATAAACCGTATTGGGATGTTTTAACGCCAATTCCACCTAATCGCGGCAGCCGATATTACATTGTTGTTAGATGCAAAGCCGCCATGCCAACAATGTCCAGTTTTGTTGTTCAACAGGGCAATACGGACATAATTAAAAAAGACTGCCAAATTACGGTTACACAATCAAGCAGCCTTGATACAGTTCCGGATGCAACTCTCCCCGACAACGTAGACGTTTCTGACCCGTTAGCGCCAATTCCAGACGTCAACGCGCCTGAGCCGGACGCTGCTTCAAATTCGGATTTATCCTCGTTAGATGAACCCTCTTTGGACGTTCCAACTCTTGATGAACCGGACTCAGATTCATTGGATGTACCAGCGCCGGATTTGCCAAATCTTGACGTTCCAGACGTTAGTAATGATCAAACGAGCGCTCCAAATGATAAAATCAACGTTGAAATAACAACCAGACGATCAAGCATCAAAACAAATCAGACGTTTACTTGTCAAATCAATTTGAGTAATAATACGTCTGAAACAATGAACGACGTTGAACTGGCTTTCTATTTCCCAGCGGATTCATTCAAACTTATAAAATTGGGAACAACAGGAGCAACGCAATACGATTATAATGCGTTGGGAGGTTTTGTAACTTTTAAACCCGCAACCCTGGAACCAGGTCAATCGTTAAAGTATTATATTCGTTTGTTACCTCAAAGGAACGGTGTAACAGAATTGTCTGCAGCTATCAATGCAAAAGAATCCGGTACAATAGACGTTCGACAAAACGCAAACATAACCGTTAATGTTGAATAACGCTTTTATACAAATTCAACAGGTTTTCTGATGCCTGTTGAACAGAAAATCGCGTAACAGCCGTTTCTCTTGCCTGCGTTCCAAGACGCTTTCTTAAATCAGCTTTACACGACAACGTTTCAATCGCTGCCGCAGCCGCTTGAGCGTCATCTGGGGGAATAAGCAAAGCGGCAGAATCGTTTGAATCAAAGTTACAGAAAATCTCTTTTGTTCCGCCAACGTCTGTCGCGACAACCGGCAGCCCTGTCGCCGCCGCTTCAAGGAGAACTCGCCCCAGCGGTTCCTGTCTGGCTGTATGAACGTAGATGTCAAGACTTCGCAGCCAATCGGACAAATTCGGCAGCTGTCCTTTAAGGGAAAATCGTTTATCTGGAAATGCCGCTGCAAACTGTTTGAGCTTGTTTTCCAAGTCAACGGTTTCCTGTTTATTCGATTGTCGACAACCGGCAATCTCATATTGCAATCGAATTCCACGTCGTTCTAATAATTCTGCCGCACGCATGAAGACATCCATTCCTTTGCGAAGGGAAATCTGTCCGGCGGTTCCAATTTTAAGAGGGGCGTTAGTCTTCTTATTTTTAGACGGATAAAATACAGAAAGATCAACGCCGTTGTATAAGACAACCGCCTTCTTTTCGTCCACCCCCTGATTTACATGATACGTTTTTGTTGCAGAAGAAACACATGCAAAAAATATGTGACAATTCAAATCTGTTATTGTCTGTCGGCTCAGTTTGATAATGTCGCGAATATGTCCCAGACTGGGAATTTGCTCTTGTCGACAGACGGGACCTGTCATTCGCGACGAAGAAAGACTGTTGGCGTGAACAAGAAAATCAGATTCTGTACGACGTTTGTAATCATGCAGTATCTCAGAAAAATCGTTTCGCAGATCGTCAATTGATCGATTGGAATCGCCGGATTTCCAATCCAGAGTATAAACAGAAATGTTACGTCGGCGGAATTCTTCTGTCAGTTCCCCGGACTTTGGAACGACAGCGCTGTATTTCACAACGCCCGAAAGTTGGTCGATTGTTGAAAGCAGCGATCGTTCCGCGCCGTTGAGGTTGCCAAATTCACAAACCAAAAGGACGTTCATTCGCCAGAAACCAGTTTCTTGTCAAAATAATTGATTTCCATACCGGCGTCAACGATTATCTTTTGAGCGACAATTCCGCTGGAACGGGGCGACAATAAAAAAACCGCCGTTGCCGCCGCTTCTTCAGTCGCAACCGCTTTGCCGCGGGGAATGACGCGTTCGGCGTACATGTACGAATCGACGTAGCCGGGAATTCCCGCCGAGGCGGACGTCTTGAGCAGTCCAGGCGCAACGGCATTAAATCGAATGTGACTAAACTGGCTGAACGATTTGGTCAAAAAAGCCAAAGAGCTGTCCAACGCCGCTTTGATGGGAGCCATGTAACCGTAATTCTCACTTGCCATGCGCGTCGTCGAAATGGAAATGGTTACAACGGACGCGTCCGGATTGAGTCTGTCTTTTAACTCGTTACTGATATTGATTAACGAATAGCAGGAAACGTCAACCGCCTCTAAAAACGCTTTTTTGGGCGTTTGATGAAAGGGTTTCATACCGTCTGAATAATCGGCAAAGGCAATCGAATGAACCAAACCGTCATACTTGACGTCGGCGGATTCCAAATCCTTTCGAAGCTGTACCAAAGATTCCTGGTTGCGGACGTCGCAAATATAAACCGGACGTTCCGGAAAGAGTTTTTGAACTTTTTGAGCTATCTCGTCATTTAATACGACAAAATCGCAAAGAGCGCCGTTTTCGACCAATTGAGAAGCAATGTTGTACGCAACGCTTTTTTTGTTCGCTACGCCAAAAAGAAGGAATCGCTTATCGTTGAGCTGTAAATAGTCTGTCATAATAATCCAGATTTTTGAGACGTTATATCAATAATGAGTAAGAGTCAAAAAAAACAGGACGTTTGACTTAAACGTCCTGCTTAATGATTTACTTTGTAGCGTCGTTTGATCAGGCAACTGCCTCTTCACGTGTAGCTACAACGTTAACTCTGGTGGAATTCTTGTCGAAACGAACAAAACCGTCCGTCAAAGCGAACAATGTCCAGTCTTTGCCTGTTCCAACATTTGCTCCAGCCTTGAAAACCGTACCGCACTGACGAACAAGAATGCTGCCAGCAGTAACTTCTTCGCCGCCAAATCGTTTGACGCCGCGGCGCTGCGCCTGTGAATCGCGACCGTTTCGGCTCGATCCTTGACCTTTTTTATGTGCCATAATACGTTATTCCTTCCTGTTCACTTTGTGAGTCGAACGCTTTGTTGATTTTTCCTCAAAACTTTTTACAGCTTTTTATGGAATTTTTATCCTTATTGAGGCTATATTATAGCCAAATTTAACAATGCGTCAAGTACCCATCGGGCGAAAAACCCACAAATAATCTAATTCTCCCTGCTGGCCGTAAATAATATCGCTATCGCTCTCATTAAATTCATCTGCGGGACGCCAGAAATTCAACTTGAGAACCTTGTGTTCGAAAGTTCTGTTTTTCCAAATTTCTTTAGAAGCTTCTGCTCCAGAAGCCTTAACTTCCCCATCTTTCCAGCGATACGCGTTCGTTAAACCGCTGACGCAGATGCTGAATTTGCTGGTCGTGTTGTCGACGTCAACCCAAGTCGCGACTCCCCAGTATTCTTCACCAGGTTTAATCGTTCGGCACATTTCGATTGAGGTCATAAACTTTTGAGCGGGATCTTCTCGCGCTCGAATGCGGTCGACAGCCAACGGAATAAAGCGTTCTCGATATTTTTTAACAACTTCTTTGTATGCCTTAGTATTGACATCCTTGACATTTACAACGCATTCCAGGGTGAAATACGGAGCAAAATTAATCGGCAAGTCAGAAGAAACCACCTTAAAGGCATCATCCGTCTGGTAAGTTACCATGGGACGGTATGGGCTGGTTTCGCTGCTGACAGCAGACGGCGTGGTCGACAGTTTTTCATCTTTGTCAATATGGAACGCCTTGCCTGGATTGCGAACCTTGTAGATCATATACCAGACCTTCTTTTTCTTCATATTCCCGTTCGGCTGAGGAATGTCAACGTCGATAACACGAACCGGCTTAAACTCGAATTCCAGATACCAAATATCGCGATGGAACGAAACGTCCTTGGCAAATTCAAAATCCGGATTAACTGCCAAAAGCTCTGCAACGTCATGGCGATCAAAGGATTTAGCCGCTTCAAGGTACGGATCAACCTTGTACATTACATGCGGGGCAAGCTTCCTGGTCGGAGCCTTATTGGGATTTGGCGCCGGCTGAGCCGTCGGAGCTTGAGCAAATACCAAACCGCTGCCAATAAAAGCGACGATGGTCAACGCATAAAAAGCGCGAATAAATGTTTTTAACATAGATCGTATTAATTTAGGTAAAGGTAAGTTATTATCTAATCCACTACTATTATTATATTATAATCCATATTTTTTTCAAGTGAGTCTTTTCTTACTCAACTTTTATAGAAATTTTTCAACTTTTCTCTATCTTTTAATTGTAGATAATACAATTATAATATTTTATCTATATTACTAAATCTATTTAATTGTAATCTTTTAAAATTTTCGAATTTTTTCACTCACTTTTAAAATTGCGACCTAGATTGTTATTGTTGGATTTTTAATTGTTTATAGGAGGTAAACATGAACAGTTTTATTATTCCTGTTTCGCTTGCTTTGTTCTTTGCAATTTGGGGACTGGTAGGCTTTGTTATCATTGCGGACGAAAAATCACACTAGGATTTTATGCCCGTATTAAACAATTCTGCCAACGAATCCGCCCAAGCGTCGCATAGTAGCATGGGGTGAACGTTCCGAATAAGCATTTCTTCCAGCTTAAGTGTAATCTCAACGCCGCGATTGGCTGTTTCCACATCCCATTTCCATCGGGTTAAACGCGACTTTACCATGCTTACCAGGTAGTCATCGTACTGGGGATTCCTTAAAACTTCTTCAATCCCGCACGAGATAGCCCTAGACAACGTTATAAAAAATTGAATAACGGTAATCTGAGCAAGATGGATAACATTACGTTTCTTGCTGGCATTGTCTTTGCGATCTCCCTGAGAAGCAAAGTCCTGCAGCAGCTTGGAAAATGCAACGGGAGCAAACGGGACTTCTCCGAGGATTTTTAAAATATTTTGTCTAAACTCTAAAAATTCCGGATCTTTCCAGGCGACGGCGTTCGCCAACGACCCCTGACCGATGGACGACAAAAGTCGAGCTTGAACTGGGGAATCTACAATTTGGGAGTTTTGAAGGATTTGAGTTGAGTCGTCTTGCGACAACGGGTCAAAACGGACGATTCGGCAGCGGGAACGAATTGTCGGCAACTGTTTGGCTGCGCTGGTTCCCAATAAAATGAACAGGGCGTTGGGCGGCGGCTCTTCCAGAGTTTTAAGCATCGCGTTGGCGCCTTCCGCGTTGAGAAAGTCCGCGTCGTCTAAAATCGCGATTTTTCTCTTTGCAAACTGGGGTTTGACAGACAGAAAATGGCATAGCCCTTCCGAATTTCGATGTTCGACGTCGCCGATGAGCAGTTCCAGGGGAATGAGCGACTTGTCAGCCGGTTTCTGGACGATTTCCAGGTCTGGATGGGAGTTATTATCGATTTCCTTGCAAGAGGCGCAGACTCCGCACGGATTGAGATCGCTTTCGGAATTGTTCAGACACAGCAGCGACTTCGCCAGAGCGATGGCGAAACGGCGTTTCCCGATGCCATCCGGACCGATAAACAAATAGCTTCCCGACAGCCGCCCGCGTTGAGCGGCTCGGCGGAAGAATTCGACGATTTTATCGTGTCCCAGGATGCCTTGCCAAGCCATAATAAATACTCTCCAGCTTGTTTTCAATACTGTCTTTATTATAATACCCGGATTCAAAAAAGGAATAGGGGTCAGCGAAGTAAAGGCAAGAAAAATCTGAAAAGAATCGTCTGTTCATAACCGCAAAGTTTATGTGGATAACTTGTCAATACATTGTCTTCAATCTTGTGAATAACTCAGAACGAAAATTTCTTGCGACGAAATTCGAAAGTTATCGACTTTTTCTAGTCGATGAATTGACTGACTATTGACCGTTTTTCCATGTTGATAACTCAAGATAATTATTTTTTAACAACTTATAATAAAAAGAGTTGCAATATTGCATTTTATCGTTGTTTACAGAATTGATACTGCCTATTACTATTACTTAATATACAATTTTAAATTAATATGTAAAGCTGCAGCGTGAATGTAAATTCCCTCTTGCGGAGAGCAAAAGCCATCAGAAACGCTCTGCTCTTATCATTGCTTCTCTGAAATCCATGCAAATAAACTTGACATATAGTGTACATAGCTTATTTGCATGGATTCAATATCGAAGCCCCAGTGGATTTCTGGGGATTTTAATTACTCCTCTGAAGTCGCTTCCCCCCCACTCCCTTTCTCGTCCTATCCGGGGACGAGGAAGGGAGTGGATTAACCGCGCTTTCATTATTGTTCCTGTAGATATTCCTCCCACCTCCAAAATCATGGGCTACGGAACAAATCTCCTATCTTTCTTTACTTCTCTATCTTACTTCTACCTTATTATACCCTCTAAAAATAATCTTAAAAAGAAATCCTTAAACTTTTCGGAAAATTTCCCGTCCAGTTTATTGATATTTCCGTTAAAACCGTTATAATGAGAGCTGTCGTATAATTATCTTTTAGACCATTTACAACTATATATTAAACCCTTTGCCGTAAAACCATGAAAATCGTTTGCTCCCGCGAGAGTTTGCTCAATTCGTTTGTTATTGCCAGTTCTGTTATTAAACCGAACAACGCCAAGGCGATTCTGACCAATATCAAGATTGAATCCAGCGCTGATGGAACCGTCCTTCAGGCGGGCGATTCCGAAATCCGATTGCGCGTCAATCTGAACGACGTCGAAGTGGAAGAACCTGGCGCCGCCCTGCTCCCGACCGCTCGCGTCCGCTCCGTTCTGTCGGAATCGAAGGCGGAGACGATTCGAATTGAAACCAACGGATCCAACCTGATGCTGATTTCAGGCGGAAGCAAATTCAATTTCCCGACGGAAGACCCCGAGGAATTTCCGCCGGTTGACGCGTTTAACAAGAGCGACTACCTCGTTTTTAACGGGGCGGAACTGGTCAAGGCGATGGCTCAGACGACGTTCGCCAGCGACCCGACAGCCAGTCAGGCGGTATTCGGCGGCGTTCTGTTCAGCATCGAAAACGACAAAGCCAACCTCGTCGCGACCGACACCCGCCGCATGTCGCACGGGACGGTTCCTGTTTCCGTCGTAGGAAACCTGGATAGCTCCAAGGCGATTTCCGCTATCGTCCCCAAGGCGACCATGCAGCTGGCGGAACGCGTCTTTGCCAATACGGAAGGGGAAATCAAAGTTCTGTTTAACAACAACCGCGTTATTTTCTCCAGCGCAGCTGTTACGTTTTACGCTCAGCTGCTGGAAGGGACGTTCCCGAAATGGCAGAGCGTTTTCAACAAGGAAATCGCGTACGAAGTGGAAATTACCCCGTCTGAATTCACTTCGGTCGTGAAACAGGCGAGCATCGTTGCGACGCCGGAATACCGCGGCATCGTGTTCAAGTTCCAGAGTAACGTTCTCGAGCTTTCCGGACATTCTCCTGAATACGGCGATTCCAACGTAAAGATGGACGTCAACTTCCCGGAAGAAAAGTTGTTCGAGATGAAAATCGATCCCAGCTTTATTATCGACTTCATGCGCGTTCTGGACTCGTCCGCCCCATGCAAGATGCAGCTTATCAGCGGCAACAACCCGGTTCTGTTCCGTCCGACGGAAACTTTGGAATACGCCGTCATGCCGCTTTCCATGGGACGATAGCGATCAATCTAAAAGAGGTTTTGCAACCAAACAGCGTATTGATAAATGAGATTATACGACGAGGGGCGCGCGCCGATTAAGGGAAAGAAAATTTCCGAGATTATTGCTGAACTCACTTTTTTAAAGGGGCTGGGCAAGGCGGAGACGCGTTCCAAGCTGGTCGAGCAGTGGAAGGCGGTTATAGAAAACTTCTTTCCGCCGCAGATCATACAGTTTACCAATCCCGGCGGGATTCGCAACGGACGTCTGACGGTTTTCGTCAGCGGGTCCAACGCCATCATCCAGGAACTGACGTTTAGAAAAACAGAACTGCTGGCGCAATGGAATCATCTGTATCCGGAAGAGAAATTGCGCGGCATTACGTTTAAACAAGGAAAATAGGGGTTGTCCAGCAGAGTGGTAAGTGGTTAGTTGTAAGTGGTAAGTATGATGAACGCTTTGCGTCCTTACCACTTACCACTAAAAACTTACCACTATCAGGCTCGTCCATACCGTAACAACCAATAACCATAACTTCCATTCACCCATTTTACAGAAAGGCGTAATCATGGCCAAAAAAGCGAGCAAAGACGCTCAAAACAAGGCGATTGAGTCGTTTATCAACTCACGCCCTGGTCTGAAAGATACATTGTCTCAAATTGAAAAGGAGTTCGGCGAAGGCGCGATTATGCCTCTTGGTCTGGAACAGCACAAGCCGATTGAAGGCATTTCGACCGGCTGCTATTCGCTCGACCAAGCGTTGGGCGGATACGGGCTGCCGCGCGGACGAATCATCGAGATTTACGGGCCGGAATCCAGCGGAAAAACGACGCTGACGTTGCACGCGGTCGCGCAGGCGCAAAAGGCAGGCGGGATTGCAGCGTTCATCGACGCCGAACACGCTCTTGACCCGTCCTGGGCGAAAAAAATCGGCGTCGATTTGTCGACCCTGTTAGTCTCTCAGCCGTCCTCCGGCGAAGAGGCGATGACAATTGCCGAGATGCTCGTCAAGTCCAACGCAGTGGATATTATCGTCGTTGACTCCGTTGCCGCTCTGGTTCCGAAAAAGGAACTCGAAGGCGAGATGGGCGACTCGTTTGTCGGTCTGCAGGCGCGGCTTATGTCACAGGCGTTAAGAAAGCTGACCGGCGCGATTGCAAAGAGCAAAGCGGTTGTCATTTTCATCAACCAGATTCGAGAAAAGATTGGCGTCATGTTTGGATCTCCCGAGACGACGCCTGGCGGTCGCGCTTTGAAATTCTACTGCACGTGCCGAATCGAAGTTAGACGCATTTCCCAGCTCAAAGACGGCGAAACGGTTGTCGGGCAGCGCGTCAAGGCGAAAGTCGTCAAAAACAAGATCGCCCCGCCGTTCCAGGCAACGGAATTCGACATGATGCACGACAAGGGAATCAGCTATACCGGCGACATTCTCGACCTGGCTGTCGAAAAGAAAATTGTTACAAAATCCGGCGCGTTCTTCAAGTATAATGAAGGCACGATCGGACAGGGTCGCGAAAAGGCAAAGGATTTTCTGGAAAACAATCCGGACGTTTTGGAAGAACTCAAGACGAAACTCAACGCGATTCGAGAAGCGGAACAGAACGGCGAAGAGTACGTTCCCGAACCGGAAACAGAAGAACCGCCAGAGGAGTAACCGACAGGGTCGGCTCCCAATCCGCGCTGCCGCGCGAGACGTATTATACCCACTCCCGTTGGTCGCTTGCATTTTCGTAGGTCAGTCCGCACACTGATTTTACGGATTAGACGGATTTTCGCCGATTGGTTTACGACGTTCATACTTTATTTTCTCCCCTTACTAAAGTTTTTTGGAAAGGGGAGTTTGAGGGGAAGAACCTTTTTTTCAAAAAAGGGCGGCGAGGCGCCGCTCCCAATCCGCGCTGCCGCGCGTTTGCCAATACTCGCTCCCGTTGGTCGCTTGTTCTTTTCTTACTAAAAATTTTAAGCCGCAAAGAACGCATAGTTTTTAAA